>JACQVR010000032.1 GCA_016209705.1 Planctomycetota bacterium | reverse complement strand
CGGATTACCGCCAGCCGGCCAGCTTGTGAAGCTGAGGCAGCACGAGCGGTTCGACGCCCGCCGCTTCGCAGGCACGCCGCGCCGCCGCCACCGTTCGCCCGCCGGGCGGGAGGATCCCTTCGGACACCGGCGTGACCGGCTGGAGCACGATCCGCATGCGGGGATCGACGCTTCGCACCAGGGCCGCGGCGCGGGCGACCTCCTCCGGGTCGGAATCGTCCAGGAGTACGATCTTGACGAACGCGTCCCGCCCGCGCGCCAGCTCCAGGCACCGCCGCGCATCTTCCCAACCCATCCGAACGCCGGGGCACGAGGGCAACTTGAGATCCAGCGCGAGGATATCGATCACGTCCGCCACCTGCGCCAAGCGGTCCGCCAGAGTTCCGCTCGTGTCGAGGTAGGTTTTCAAACCTAGCGCCCTTGCTCCCTCCGCCATGGCTCGCACGAACGCCGGCTGGAGCAGGGGTTCTCCTCCCGTGAACGACACCGAATGATAGGTCTCACGGCGCGACCAATCGTCCAGTATGTTCAGCACCGTCCGGACGGGCGCCGGGTTCGCCCGCATCTCGAAGTCCTGCGAGCCGGGAGTCCGCTCCACTCGCCACGAGGGGCTGCGGCGCCACGACTCCGGCGTGTCGCAATAGGCGCAGCGGAGATGGCATCCCGAAAGGCGGACGAACATCTGCCGCGCTCCCGCCCAAGGACCCTCGCCTTGGTACGAGCTGAAGATTTCCAGCAGATAGCCGCGATTCATGGCCCCGCCTTGGCGGGAGGCGGAACGCCGGCTCGCAGAGCGCGCAAGCAGGACTCGCAACGCCCGCACCAGCGGCGGCCTCCTTCGTAACACGGCCAGATGTCGTCCAGCGGAATCCGGCGCTTTTGAGCTTCGCGGACAATGCGCGCCTTGTTCCAGTAGATGGTGGGGCTCTCGACGCGGACGCGCCCCTGGGTCGAATACTCCAGCGTCCGGTTGGTCGCCACCAGAAATCCCACCGAATTGTCCGGAAACGTCTCCGCTTCTTCTCGATTGAAACCCACGACCAGGACGCCCGCTCCGATCTGTTCGGCGATGGCGGCCCCCACGGCGATCATCACCCCGTTCCGGTTCGGAACCCAGACCGCTTTCGCGGACGCCCGGGTCATGGCGACGTTTTGGAGATCCGGCGAGGGAAGAGGCGCCGACCGATCGGTCAGAGATCCGCCTCGTAACCAGGGCAGCTCCACCGCGCGATGGGGGATGTCGTGCCGGCGCGCGATGCGGCGAGCGGTTTCAATTTCCCGCGTCGCGGCGCGCTGGCCGTACGCGAACGTCAGCGCCAGAACCATGTCCCGCGCACGCATCGCGAACGCGACCGTGGAGTCCAAACCGCCCGACAGCAGCGCGACGGCTTTCATGCGAGCGGATTATAACGTCGAGCGCCGCGCATGGGGGAGGACTGGAGATGCGGGCGGATCAACGGCTACTATGCACTCCGATGCGCGCGTTCCTGGCGATTCCCCTGGATGCGGAGCTTCGGCCGCGCGTGGCCCGGACGATCGACAACCTCCGCACCTCGGGAGCGGATGTCTCGTGGGTCCGCCCGGAGAATCTGCACCTCACGTTGAAATTCCTGGGCGAAGTCCCCGAGGATCTCCGACTCGACTTCCATTCCTCCGGTTCGCCGTTTTGCGTGGAACTGAAGGGGGTCGGCCAGTTCGGAGGCCGGGTGGTCTGGGTGGGACTCGCGGGAAATCTGGCTCCCCTCGTGTCGCTCGCCGGTTCGGCCGAGGAAGCGGCGGTTCGGGCCGGCGTCCCGCGCGAAGGGCGGCCCTATGCGCCGCATCTGACGATCGGCCGGATCCGCTCGCGGAGGAATCTGGCGGCGTTGCGCCGTACCATGGAACGGTGGGCCCTCGAATCGTTCGGGCCGTGGTGGATCCGCGCCTGTGTCTTGATGCGAAGCACGCGGAGCCCGCAGGGGTCGATCTATTCCGTGCTCACCGAATATCCCCTTACCTGAAGGGAGCGCCGCGCGTCCGCTCGTCCGGACCTCGGAGGAACATGATCGTGAAGTGGTGGCTGTGGGGAATACTCGGCGCGGTCTGCGGCTGCGCCATCCGTCCCTCGACGACCGAGGAACGTCATCGGATCGAGATCCGCGAACTGATCCGCGCCCTGGCGGAGCCTCCGGAGGCCGAGCGGTTTCCGGCCGATCGCCCGGACCACCGGCTCATCTTGTGGGGAGAACAAGCGGTTCCGGATTTGTCGGTGGCGATACGGCACGATCCGAACCTTCGAATCCGGGAGCGCGCGGCCTATGTGCTCGGCCGCATCTACCAGGAAACGGAGCTATCGCGGGCGCGGGAAGCCTATGTGGACGCCGTGGAAGAGGCGCTCGCTTCCGGCCGAGCGCGGGGGCTCCTGGAACACGCCCATCTTTTCCAGGAAACGGATGGCCGGGTCTTGGGATTGCTGCATCGAGCGCTGGCCGCCGGCGAGGTCTCGCCGGGCTTGGTCACGGCGGCCGCGACGATGACGGAAGATCAATCCACCGCGCCCCTCATGCGCCTGGTGGCGCGCCTGCCGGCGACCGACCACCCCGAATGGGCCGATATCGCCATCCGGTATTTGGGACGCGCCGCACGGCATGGCCGGCGCGACGCCCTCGAATTCCTCCTGGCCTGCACTACCTCGGATCGTCCGGCCCTGGCCGAGAAGGCGGGGCGCGAACTCTCGCTGCTGGCGGGGAGGGTCGTGCCCCGGAGCTGGCGCGCGTGGTGGCTCGATCGCGCGTCCGGCACCCGCTGGGAATGGTTGATCGAGACGTTCAGCTTGGCGCTCGGAAAGAAACTGGATCCGACGGATCGTTCCCATCTGGGGGAACTGGTCGCCCGCCTCACGGAAGCGGAGGACATGGAGCCCGAATTCTGGTTCTTGGAGCGGGCGTTGGGGCGGCGATTCGGCTACCGGTCGCCTCGCGACGCGTTCGATCCGGACGTTCCTCCGGTCGCGGTCATCGAGCGCAACAAGGGGGCGATTGCGACGATCAAATCCTGGTGGCGGGAGAACGAGGACTACCTCTACTACCATCCCGCCGCCGAGCAATTCGTCCTTCACGAGGAGGCGCGTCGGCAGGGACTTCCGGTGGATCCTCGCACTGGACGGCCCGCCACCGCGTCGTCCGCCGAAGCCCGATGACGCTATAAGTCGGCCTTGGCCAGGCCCATCAGGAATTCGGCGTTCGACTTCGACTTTTTCATCCGCTCGAGGAGTGTTTCCATCGCCTCGACCACCTTCATTTCGGCCAGCACCTTGCGCAGCCGCCAGACGAATCTCAGTTCGTCGGGGTGAAGCAGCAGTTCTTCCTTTCGGGTGCCGGAACGCGTCAGGTCGAATGAGGGGAAGATGCGCCGGTCCGCCAGCTCGCGAATCAGGTGCAGTTCGCTGTTTCCGGTGCCTTTGAACTCCTCGAAGATCACCTCGTCCATCCGGCTGCCGGTGTCGATCAGGCAGCTTCCGATGATCGTAAGCGAGCCGCCTTCCTCGACTTTCCGTGCGGCGCCGAAGAATTTCTTGGGGCCCTGGAAGGCCGTGGAGTCGATGCCGCCGGACATGATGCGGCCGCTGTGGGGAGCTTCCGTGTTGTAGGCGCGCGTCATGCGCGTGATGGAGTCCACGAGGATGACCACATCCCGCTTGGTTTCCACCATTCGCTTGGCTTTTTCCAGGACCATTTCCGTGACCTGGATATGGCGCGACGGCGGCTCGTCGAAGCAGGACGCGATGACTTCGGCGTTCCCTTTGAGGTGGCGCTTGAAGTCCGTGACCTCTTCCGGACGCTCGTCGATGAGCAGCACGAGCAGATCGCATTCGGGCTGATTCTTCAGCACGCTGTTGGCGATCTTCTGGAGGAGGATGGTCTTTCCGGTTCGGGGCGCCGCCACGATGAGACCGCGCTGGCCCTTGCCGATGGGCGCGATGAGGTCCATCACGCGCATCGACAGTTCCTGAGGCTCCGTCTCCAGCTTGATGCGTTCGTTGGGATGCAGGGGCGTCAGGTTCTCGAAGGCGATGCGGGTTTGCGCCTCTTCCGGATTGGCGTGGTTGATCGCTTCCACCTTCAGGAGCGCGAAGTATTTTTCGCCGTCTTTGGGCGGACGGATCTGCCCGGAGATGATGTGTCCCGTCCTCATCCCGAAACGCCGGATCTGGGAGGGAGAAATGTAAATGTCGTCGGGACAGGGAAGATAATTGTACTTGGGGGAGCGCAGAAAGCCGAACCCTTCGGGGAGCACCTCCAGGACGCCTTCTCCGAAGAGCAAGCCGTTCTGCTTGGCTTTCTCCTGGATGATCCGATAGATCAGATCCTGCTTCTTCAAGCCGACCACGTCGCGGACATTCTCCTGTTTGGCGAACTTGAGGAGTTCCGCCATGGTCATGTCCTGGAGCCGGCTCAGGTAGATCGGTTCCTGCTTGACCCGTTCGTAGCGCTCGTTGGTGTCCGGCTTGGGAGCGGAAGGAGTCGGAGGGGGCGTCTCGGAGCCGCGGGATTCGGCGGCGTCGCCGTTCTGGACATCCGCCGCGGCCGACGGGGCGTCGGCGTCGCGATGTGGCCGGCGTGGTGGCATGGTCCCTCCCTTGGATGATGAACTTGTCATGACCGTGTGAGTTCCTGAAGAATCGTTCGAATTTGCCGTTTCAAGACCGCCTTGGAGCCGCCGTTGTCAATTCGGTAGTCCGCCGCCGCCCGCTTGCGGCGGACGGGCCATTGAAGGCGTTCGCGGCGCCGCAGTTCCTCCGCAGTCCATTTCCGGGATCGCACCCGCCGTGCGCGCGTCGCCCTCGGGGCGTCCACGAAAATCAGGCGGTCGCACCGGGACGCCGTTCCGGTCTCCAAAAGGAGGGCGGCGTCCACGACCAGGAGCCCATGAAGCCGGCGCGCGGCCGCGATTTCCCGCTTCAGGTCGCGCCGGATGTGCGGGTGCACTGCTCGCGTCAGCTTCTTCAATGCGGCGGGCGACCGAAACGCCCGGCGCGCCACTTCGGCTCGGAGCACCCGTCCGCCGCGGACGACGGCCGATCCCCAGGCGCGAATCAGCGCCCTCCGGACCTCGGGTCGGTCCAGGGCGCGGTGCGCCAGGACGTCCGCGTCCACGACGCGCGCTCCGTATTTCTTGAAAATCGCCGCTACGGTGCTCTTGCCGCTTCCGATTCCTCCCACGAGTCCTACGATCCGGAGCCGGTTCGGCATCAGAACACGGCGATCTCGGGGTTGGGAAGCGGGCGAACACGCATCAGCCGCGGTTTCTACGAGGAGTTACTCTTCGCGAGAAATGTCGTAAACCTCAGAAAAACTTTAACACATCCTTCCGGCCGAGTCAATCAGAGTCGCTTCGCGCCGCTCACTTTTTTTCTCCGGTCCGGCGAAGGGATTCGCGAACGTTTCTCGTCCTATTATAAAGGGAACGACGGCGCGGACTCAATTGACTTGACGGTGAAACCCGCGCCTTTACAATGTCCGCTCGTCCGGGTCTTCACGGGCTCCGGGAGACGATGATCATGCAAAACACTCCGGTCGTGCTTCCTCGGGCTCCGCGCGCCCGTTCGGATCGCGGGATCTCCATGGTGCTGGTCGTTATCCTCGTTATGATCACGTTCGTCATGGTGGTCACCGGCGTCCTGCTGTGGGCACGCCTGTCGCACATGCAGAGGGTTCAGGAGGAACTCAAGGAGCATCTCGACCGCGCCAACAAAGAGGAAGGCCTACTCAAGAAGCAGATGAAGGACGCCCTGGCGCCGTCCGGCTTGCTGCCGAGTCCGGACGAAGATATCGGAACGCTGTCCACCGCGAAGGGTAGGGAGGAGCTGAATCGGCGGCGCGCCAAGGTCTTCGTCCCCCTGGATCCCAAGCGTCCCGATCCTCCCGAACTCGGTCAGCGACGGGAGGAGTCGGGATTGTATCCGACGCTCGAAAGCCTGGTCACCGCGCAATCGGCGAAGCTGTCGCAGCTTCAACTCCAGTACGAGCACGCCAAGATGGATGCGGAGGTCGCCAAGATCCATGAAGAGGTGCGCAAAAGCACCCGCGCTCCCTTGATTCGACCGAAGGAGAACTATCGCGCCCGATTGGAAGCCAATCTCAACGACATCCGCGCCAAGATACAGACGGAGGAGCAGCAGTACCAGAAGCGCCGGACGGAGCTCCAGACCACCCTGGACGAGACCTTGAAATTGATCGGAGATGAGGAGCTGGCGCTCAACTCGTGGGAGATCCGCCAGAACAACCGGATCAAGCGGTTGCGCCAGCGCTTGAACGAAATGAAGGTCAAGGAAGTCATCAAGCATCAGACGGTCGTCACGCACGGTCAGTTGCTCCGGCCGGACGTCCGCCAGGAAAAGGCGTTCATCAACATCGGAAGCCGCGAGCGCGTCGTTCCCGGTTTGTTCTTCAAGGTCGCCCAACCCGGCCGGCACGGGCGGTTCGACTTCAAGGCGCTCATCGAGGTCAAGAAGGTGTGGCTGGATTTCTCCGAAGTCGCGGTCGTGCGGCGGTATGAAGGCACACCGCCACTGGTCGAAGGCGACATGATCATCAATCCGCTTTTCCACACCCGACGCCCGCTGGTAGTGGCGTTCTCCGGGTTGCTCGGAGACCGTTCCCGGACGATGCGGATGTCCGCGCAGGACGCGGCCAACCGGATCCGCGAAATCGGGAGCGATCCGCGGATGAACGTGGGGCTGGACGCGGATTTCGTGCTGTTCACCGAAGTGGACCGCGACATGACGCGAGAGTCGTATGCGGACTATCAGAAAGCCGTCCTGCTGGAGATTCCGATCGCCGAAGCGTCGGAATACTACGATTACCTGGCGCCGTAACGCCGCCAGGAGGGAGCCCCGGAGGTCGAGATGGCCGAATTCGTGACGCGCAAGGAGAACCAGCGGCGTCTGTTCATCGTCATCATTTGCATCATCGCCGACACGCTGGCGCTTTTGGTCGGGATCTACGCCATCAAGGGAACTTCCGACGTCTACGAGAAGCGGGACAATCCCAACGCCGTGATCAATCTGCGCCGGCAGGTCGCCGAGAAAAGGGACAGCAACCGGCAACTCGTGTTGTGGTACGAGGATTTTTCGCGCGAGATCGGGTGGCGGACGGTGTCCCGCGGCACCACCGACCGCGCCTCGACGACGGGACTGGCGGGCGAGCAGCTCAACGCGTTCCTGGCCTTCTGGGAAGACGAACTCTTTTCCCGGTACGGGATCTCCTGGGCGAAGGACGAAGCGAAGACGCTCACCAGGCTCTTCGATAAGCTGGAAGAAAAGGAGCTGGCGCTGAAGGCGCAGATCGAGGAGTTGAACAACGAAACCAAGCGCCTGCTGGAAGCGGACGTGAAGGAGAGGGACGAGATCGGGGAGGCCGACAAAGCGGTGCTGGAGGAGATCGATCGGGAGCAGACCGGCCTCAAGGAGGAGTACAAGCGCCTCCTAGATCGGTACATGAAGAACGAGCGCCAGCACGCCCTCGAGATGGACGGAGACGGAACGCCGCTGAACCGGGGATTGGCGGGCCAGGTCTTCGACAAGCAGAACGAGCTGACCCAGATTCGCAACAAAGCCGTGGCGGTGAAAGCGGAGATGACCGCCGCGCACAAGGAACTGGAGAACCGGATCGACCGCATCATCTACCGGGAAGAGGAAGCCCGGGAACGCAAGGAGCCCGATGGAGAACTTCTGGCCGTCGACGGCGGTCGGGCCGTGGGATTCATCGACCTGCTGCACGGGGATCGCGTCTTCCGCGGCACCCGCTTCAAAGTCTATTCGCTCGAGAAGGGGGGCGTGAAGGTCGACAAGGGAGAGGTCGAAGTCCTCGATGTGGGCAAGGAAAACTTCAGCCGCGTGGCGGTATACGACAAGAATCCCGACGATCCCATCAAGCCCGGCGACCGGATCTACGACGAGCGCTATGAGCGCGGCAAGGCGCGGTACATCGCCATCGCCGGGCGGCTGACCGGGAAGCTGTCCAACGACGAGGCCGTCAAGCAGATCAAGCAGTTCGGGGACGTCTATCAGGAACGCGTGGACGAACGGACCAACTACGTCGTGGTGGGAGAGGGGTACGAGGAGGACGTCAACTTCAAGCTCGCCCTGGAATGGGGCGTCAAGTTTCTTATCGAACGCACCTTCTACGACTACGTCGGCGTGCCGTAGACCGTCTCCTGTCGCGAGTCGCGAGGTGCGGATCCCGAGTCCGCGCAAGAATCCCTCTTGGAGGCGGCGGTCTGGCCAACGGACCCGAGCATGGCTCTTCGGAGAGGACTCCATCGCCTCGGAGCGTGTCGAGATAGGGGGGATACAGGAGATGGAACCCGCGGTGCGTGGTACGGCACATCTCCATATCTCCGAGATCTCGACCATCTCCTAAACGGGGGGACTCGCGACTCGGGACTTTCCGGGGCCGCGGCGCGCTCTCGCAACTATAATCCCTTCCATGGTCGATAGCACCGCGACGGCTCCGGCCGAAGTGCGCATGACGTTCGGCGAGCACATCGAGGAACTTCGCTGGAGGCTGATCAAGTCGGTGCTCGCCCTGCTGGGAGGCGTCGTCGTCGCCTTCGTCTTCTATAAGGAGTTGGTCCGGTTCATCGTACAGCCCCACTTCTGGGCGATGCAGCTCCTGGAGGTTCCGAAGGCGGAAACGCCGTTGCTGAGCGGAGGATACGCGGCGCCCTTGTGGTCGATCATGAAGCTCGCGTTCATCATCGGCTTGTTCCTCGCTTCACCCGTGGTCGCCTACCAGATCTGGAGGTTCGTCGCCTCGGGGCTCTATGCGCAGGAACGGAAGTACGTGGGGCTGTATGGTCCCGTGTCGTTCCTGCTCTTCGCGGGCGGGTGCGCGTTCGGATATCTGATCCTCATTCCGTACGGCCTCCTGGGAATGGCCACCATGCTCCGCATGGAAGAAGTCATTTCATCCCAATATCTGTTTGCGGATTACTTGAACCTCGTCATGACGTTGACGATCGTGACCGGAGTCATCTTCGAGCTGCCTCTGGCGATGGTGTTTTGCACCGCGATCGGATTGACGACGTGGAGAACCTGGTGGCGGTGGAGCCGGTACGCGACCGTGGGGATTTTCGTGGCGGCGGCCGTGTTGACGCCCTCCCCCGATGTGTTGACCCAGTTATTGATGGTCGTCCCGCTGATCCTGCTTTACGCATTGGGGATGGGGCTGTCGGCCTTCGTGGCCGGATCGCCGCGCCCGACGGCCGCTGGCTCTTGACGCTTTCCTTCCAGGAATCGAGAATTCCGACCCATGGCGGAACGCGGTCCCGCCGCGCGAGCGGCGATCATCGGCACGCCGGGAGCGGGGAAGACGTCGCTCTTCTGCGCGCTCTCCGGCATGGAGTACGCGCGCGCCGTGGCGGCGGCGGGACGGGTGATGGGTGCCGCGGTGCGCATCCTGGATCCGCGTCTTTTGGAAGCGCACGAGAAGAACGGTCCGCATAAGAAGCTGATCGCCCCTTCGGTGGAGTTCCTGGACACGCCGCCCATCGAGATCGAGGAACCCGGCCGGCCACACAACCCCGGGGTGTTCGCGCACCTGCGCGAGGCGGACGGGTTCGTCGTGGTGCTGCGGGCGTACGACGCGGGCGAAGACCGCCGGAGGGCCGCGGCCGCGCAGCTCGAGGCCCTGCGCAGCGAGCTGTATCTGGCCGACGTGGACGTCATGCAGAAGCGCATCGAAAAGCTTCGGGGCGAGTTGAAGAAACCGGGGCCGGCCGCGGACGAATCGAGGAAGGAAATGGCCGTGCTCGAGCGCCTCTCCGAGGCCGTCGCCGGCGGCGACGTCCGGCCGGTCCTGGAGCTCAAGGAGGAGGACGAGAAGAAGCTTCGCGGGTTTCAGTTCTTCTCCCGCAAGACGCTCATTCCCGTCGTGAACATCGCCGAAACGGATCTGGCCGATCCGCCGCGGCCGACGCCCGACGCCATTTGCGTGGCGCTCAAGCTCGAGGCGGAACTGCTGGCGATGGAGGAGGCCGACCGTACCTCCTTCATGAGGGACTATGGGCTGTCCGCCTTGACGCTGCCGGGGCTGGCGGCGGCCGTGTACGACCGGTTGGGATTTCAGACGTTCTTGACGTTGGGCGATCGGGACACCACCGGATGGGCGCTGCGCAAGGGATCGACCGCCTGGGACGCGGCGGGAAAGATCCACACCGACATTCAAAGAGGGTTCATCCATTGCGAGGTCGTTTCATTCGAGGATTTCCGGCGTCACAAATCGGCGCACGACGCGGCCGCGCACGGCAAACAACGCATCGAAGGCAAGGCGCACCCGCTGGTCGATTTCGATATCATCAACATCAAGACCGCGGCCCGGTAGCGCGGTGCCCGCATTCAAGTTTTGTGAGGCCCCATGACGAAGGTCGCCTTGGCTTACTCCGGCGGGCTCGACACGATTATTTGCACCCATTATCTGCGCCACGTCAAGGGCATGAAGGTGTACACCTTCTCCGCCAATCTCGGCCAGCCCGAGTACCTGGAACCGCTGGCGGAGCAGGCGGTGGAGATGGGCGCCTCGGCGGCCAACCTGGCCGACCTGCGCGAGAAGTTCGTGAACGAATTCATCCTTCCCAGCTTGAAGGCCGGCGCGGTCTACGAGGAGGGCTATCATTTGTTTTCCGCGTTGGCCCGACCGCTGATCCTACAGGAACTCGTGGAGATCGCCCGCCAAGAGGGGTGCGATGCGATCGCCCACGGCTCGCGCGGCATCGGCAACGACAAGATACGGTTGACGAATTGCAGCCGGGCGCTGGCGCCCGATCTGGAAATCCTGGCGCCCCTCGAGGAACTGGGCCTGCGCAGTCCGGAGGACGACATCGCCTACGCCCAGCGGCACGGCCTTCCCTTCGAGAGCGTCCGCCAGACGTTGTGGAACGTGGAGCAAAACCTCTGGGGATGCAACGTGCAGCTTCGCGGGGCGCTCGATACGTGGGACGAGCCTCCGCGCGACACGTACATCATGACCGTTCCGCCCTCGAACGCCCCCAACAAGCCGACGACGGTCGAACTCGAATTCCATCAGGGGCGCCCGGTGTCGTTGGACGGCGAGGAGCTTCCTCTCGTCAAGCTGATCGAGCGGCTGAACTCCATCGCCGGCCGCTGCGCCGTCGGACGCTTCGACATCATCGAAGACCGGATTTCGGGCGTGAAGACCCGGGAGCTCTACGAGGCTCCCGCGGCGGCGGTCCTGCACGCGGCGCGGCGCGGATTGGAATCCATCACGCTGGAGAAGGATCTGATCAGCTTCAAGGGCAGGCTGTCGCGCGCCTTCGCCGAGCAGGTCTATGAGGGCCTCTGGTTTTCCCCCCTGCGCGAAGGCTTGGACGCGTTTTTCAGCAAGATCAGCGAGCGGGTCACCGGCGGCGTTCGGGTGTCGCTGTATCGAGGATCGGTCGCGGTCACCGGCCGCCGCTCTCCGTACTCCCTGTTCGTCCCCAATTCCCAGAAAGAGACGTCCGCCCGCGCCGCCTCCGGAAGGACGGACGCGATGTCGCGATGAAACCGCGAGTGGCGGTCATCGCGACCGGCACCGAGCTGATGCGCGGGCGGGCGGTCGAGGCCCATCTGGCGTATGTCGCGCGCCGTCTCGAAGCGATCGGCCTGGAAATCGACCGCCATTCCGCGTGCGGGGATGATCTCTCGCGCATCGTGGAGGAAATCCGGACGGCGGCGGCGCGTGCGCCGATCGTCCTGCTGTCGGGAGGTCTGGGGCCGACGCAAGACGATCTGACGCGCGCGGCGGCGGCGCAAGCCTTCGGGCGCCCCCTGGAGTTCCGACCCTCCGCGTGGCGGACGATCCGAGCGCGCTTCCGCCGGTTCCGCGTGCCGATGGCGCGCATCAATCGCAGACAGGCGTTTTTCCCACGAGGCGCGCGGATTCTGCCCAATTCAAGGGGATCGGCGCCGGGTTTCGCGCTGGTCGCGAAGGGCGTTCATTTCTTCGCCTTGCCGGGGCCGGCGCCGGAACTGCGCCCCATGTTCGAGCGCTTCGTGATTCCGCTCCTGGTGCGCGCGTTTCGCCTGCGCCGCTCGACGTGGTGGTGGGAAGGGTGCGTGGTCGGGCTTCCCGAGGCGACGGTGGATGAGCGCGTTCGGACCCTCGTCGCCCGGCGGCCGGGAACCTCCTATGGGCTGGCGCTCTCCGGAGGGACGGTCGCCCTCCATGTCCAGGCGGACAAGGCGCGCTCGCTCCGGATATTGATCGGCGACCTTGAGAAGGAATTCGGGGCGCGCTGGATCGGGACGCGGAGTCTTGAGGAGACGGTGGCGGACCTGCTGGTCCGGCGGCGCGCCACGATCGCGGTGGCAGAGTCCTGCACGGGCGGCCTGGTCCTTCACCGGCTGACGAGCGTGCCGGGGATTTCGGACGTTTTGCGGGAGGGATGGGTGACGTATTCGAATGCGTCCAAAGCGGCTCGTCTGCGCGTCGCTCCTTCGCTCATCCGCCGGCGCGGCGCGGTCAGCGCCGACGTGGCCCGCGCGATGGCGCGCGGAGCGGCCGACGTCGCCGGCGCCGACGTCGGCGTGGCGGTGACGGGAATCGCCGGCCCCGGGGGAGGTTCGAAGAAGAAACCTGTCGGACTGGTTTATCACGCGGTACACTATCGAGGCCGGACGCGGACGGAACGGCGGCTTTTTCCCGGGAATCGGGATCAGGTGAAGGAACGCGCCGCGACATGCGCGCTGGACCTGGTCCGGCGCGCGCTCCTGGAGCGGGGGAGATAGGCTCTGAGGAGGGAGAGGGGGGAAATGTCCGAACGGAAATGGGTGTTCATGCCGTCCCATCGGCCTCTGGCGGGAACGCTCGCGCAGGGACTGGGGATTTCCCCGGTGACCGCGCACGTGCTGATCAATCGGGGGATCGGAGACGCCGCGGCGGCCCGCGCGTTTCTGCAAGCCGAACTGGCTCACCTTCACGATCCGATGCTGTTTTCGCAGATGCCCCGCGCGGTGCAGCGGCTGGAACGCGCCTTGCGCGACGGGGAGGGGATCGGGATTTTCGCCGATTATGACGTCGACGGCACGACGGGCGCGGCGGTTCTCTACAAATATTTTTCCATGCTGGGACGGACGGCGCGGACCTATGTGCCTCATCGAGTGACCGAAGGGTATGGGCTGAGCGCCGCCGCCGTGGATTTCTTCGCTCAGGCCGGAGTCAAGGTGCTCATCACGGTCGACTGCGGCACGAACGACCATGCCGAGATCGAGCGCGCGCGGGAACGAGGCATGGACGTGCTGGTGGTGGATCATCATGAGACCCCGACCCGCGCTTCGGCGGCGGCCGCGTTGATCAATCCCAAGGCGGACGACCGGTATCCCTTCAAAGGCATCACGTCGGTGGGCATCGCCTTCAAGGTGGCGTGGGCGCTCTCCAAGGGCGTGGGCCGGGCGCGCCCGGCGGGAACCCGATTCGAAGAGTTCCTGCTTGACGCGATGGGATACGTGGCGCTGGGAACGGTGGCTGACGTCGCTCCGCTGGTCGGCGAAAACCGGGTCTTCGTGTCCTATGGGCTCAAGGCGCTGGGATCCTGCCGGAGCGCCGGACTGCGCGCCCTGGCGGAAAGGGCGATGGGTGGCGACGTCAAGGCGTTCGACACGTTTGACATCAGTTTCAAGCTGGCGCCGCGGCTGAACGCGTTGGGTCGGGTGGGTCGGGCGGAGGACACATTGGAGTTGCTGGTGTGCGAAGATTCCGTTCGAATTGAAGAACTATTGAACTTGATGGAGTCGGCGAATCGGGCGCGGCGGGAGATCGAGGACGCCATTTACCGGCAAGCGGTGGAACAGGTGGAACGCCGGCCGGAGCTTCAACGAGACGCCGTCCTGGTGGTGGCGGACGAGCGGTGGCACGTCGGAGTGGTGGGAATCGTGGCGTCGCGACTGGTGGAGCGGTTCGGGCGGCCGGCGTTCGTGCTGGCGATCGAGGACGGCATGGCGCGAGGTTCGGGCCGTTCGGTGGACGGGTTCCGCCTGCATGAGGCGCTGGAGGCGAGTCGCGATCTCTTGGTGAGCGGCGGAGGCCACGCGAAGGCGGCGGGCGTGGGGGTCCGGCGGGAGCGGCTGGAGGAGTTCCGGAGGCGCGTCAACGAGCATGCGGCCGACGTCTTGCGGGACGCTCCCCAGGAAGCGGTGCTCGAGATCGACGAGGAGGTGAGGCTGTCCGAGGTGACGCGAGGGTTGGTCCGGGAGCTGGATCGACTGGCGCCGTTCGGCGAAGGAAACGCGCCGCCGCGTCTGGCGGCCTCGCACGTGCGTGTCGCGGGACCTCCGCGACTCATGGGAAAGAAGAACGACCATCTGTCCTTTCATGTCCGCGACGGCTCGGGTCCGGCGTTGCGCGCGGTGGCGTTCGGCCGGGCGGACGCCTTCGACCGGACCGCCGCGGCGACGACGCTGTCGCTCGCCTTTCGGCCGGTCCTGAACGCGTGGAAGGGACGGGAGAGCGTCGAACTGCACGTGGACGACATCAAGTTCGTGTGACGCTCGCGCCTTGACGGAGCTCGCTCGTGGAATCCTGGCGCGGCGGTTTCAAGCCGCCGCGCCAGGATTCCAAGGAGCGGGCGGGGATTGGGACCCCGCTCGCCGGGAAGCGGAAACACCCCGTTCCATGGGGCCCGGGGCGTCCATAGTTCGTTACAAATAATTCTCAAAACTTATTGTAACATGAAGATCGGGTTGCTGACCGGCGGGGGGGATTGCCCGGGGCTCAACGCGGTGATTCGCGCCGTCGTGCGGCGAGCCTCGAGAAGCGGCAGCGAAGTGCTGGGGATCCGCAACGGGTGGGCGGGGCTTCTGAAAGGCCTGGTCGAGCCGCTGACCGACTACTCCGTCGCGGGAATCCTGCCTAAAGGCGGGACGATTCTCGGCACGTCGCGGACCAATCCGTTCACGTCGCGGGAAAGCGTTCAGAAATGTTTCGATCATTTCCGGCGCTACGGCCTGGACGCGCTCGTGGCCGTCGGAGGGGAAGACACCCTGGGCGTCGCGTCCCTCTTCCACAAAGAGGGCATGCCCGTGGTCGGGGTACCTAAGACCATCGATAACGACCTGCCCGGAACGGACTATACGTTCGGATTCGATACCGCGGTGAACGTCGCCATGGAGGCGATCGACCGCTTGCACTCGACGGCCGAAAGCCACCAGCGGATCATGGTGGTGGAGGTGATGGGACGGGACAGCGGATGGATCGCCACGGTGGCCGGGATGGCGGGAGGGGCCGATTACATCCTGGTTCCGGAACAGCCTTACGACATCGACGAAGTCTGTAATTCTCTGAAGCAACGGCACGCCCGCGGTCGCCGGTTCAGCATCGTGGTGGTCGCGGAAGGCGCCGTATCCAAGGAAGGCCGGCTCGTCGCCCAGGCCCCCGGCGTGGACGAGTTCGGCCATGTGCGGCTGGGCGGCATCGGCACGCTCATCGCGCGGGAGATCGAGGAGCGCACCGGATTCGAGACGCGCGTGACGATCCTGGGCCATGTCCAGCGCGGCGGTTCCCCCAGCGCGTTCGATCGCGTGCTGGGAACGCGCTTCGGACTTCGGGCCGTGGATCTTCTGCACGAGGGTCGGTCCGGACGCATGGTCGCCCTGTCCGGGTCGCGCATCGTGGACATCCCCCTTCCCGAGCCGGGCCAGGAAAAGCGGTCGCTGGACATGCAGCTCTATCGGGACGCGGCCACGTTCTTCGGCTGAAGCCCCGTCGCGCGCCGCGGCTTTTTTTCCCCAAAGGGCGAAGTAAGTTTGACGCTCCCTATCCCCACCTCTAATATAGTGCCCCTACCAGGGCATGATGCGGAATGACGGATAGGAACAAACCCTGCCCCTTGGGGCGGGGTTGTTTCGCTTGAAAGCGGGCGGAGGCCCACCTTCCGCCCTGCGCCTGAAAAAGGGCGCGCGACCCCGCTGGTGATTGAGCCGGTCAGATGAACCGGCGGGAGAGCCGCCCGTTCCGAAGCCATCGACCGAAGGGAGCAAGCGTGACACAGTACGATTACCGCGGCGCGATTCATTGTCATTCGACGTACTCCGACGGCGGCGGCGGCATCGAGGAAGTCATGAACGCGGCCAACGAAGCCGGCCTGGACTTCGTCCTGATGACCGACAGCAACACCATGAAGGTCCGGGACGACGGACATGAGCGCTGGCACGGCAGCACGCTTCTGATCGCCGGCACGGAAATAGCGCCCGCCGGCAGCCACTACATCGCGTTTGGCGAGGGAGCCCTCCAGAACGTCGAGCGCCTGAAGGACTTGAAACCTCAAGAGATGATCGATGAAGTGGCCCGCCAAGGCTGGTTCGGATTCATCGCCCATCCGGATCACGGGGGGACTCAACGATTCGGCATTCCTTCCTGCCGCTGGGAAGACTGGAACGTCACCGGCTATACCGGCTTCGGTCTCTGGGATCTGATGACCGATTTCCAGGCGCAACTGGATCGCGAGGACCTGTCCCTGGAAACCTTCAACGACTTCGCGACGACGCTGACCGGACCTCGCAGCGATACGCTGGCCCGCTGGGACGAACTGTGCCGGCGGCAGAAGGTCGTCGGAATCGGCGAGATCGACAACCACGCCTATGAGAAGGAGTTTCAGGACCAGAAGCTGATCATCTTCCCGTACGAGACGGCTTTCCGAACCGTCACGAACCATGTCCTGCTGGAGAAACCGCTCGACAAGGATCCCGAGAAAGCCAAGAAGCAGGTGCTGGACGCGGTGCGGTGGGGGCACCTGTACATTTCCTTCGACTATTGGGACGATCCCACCGAATTCTCCTTCGAGGTCGACAACGGCAAGGCGTCGGCGGGCATGGGAGAAGAAATCGCGCTGGGCGCGGAAAAGACGGAGCTGGCGGTCACCCTTCCCGAGGAAGCCCTCATCAACGTGTTCCAGAACGGAGAGTCCATCCACGAAGAGGAAAACAACGAGGTGCTCCTGGAGATCTCTCAACCGGGCGTCTACCGGATCGAAACGATGCGGGATAACCTGACCTGGATTCTGTCCAATCCGATCTGGGTGAAGAAATAAGCCGCTGCCGTGCTCTCACAGCCGTGGAAACCCGCAGCTTCCAGCGTCTTTTCTCTTGGCGGGCGCGCCGAGCTTCTACAAGCGAGCGCCGTAGGCGCGAGCGTCAGAGCCCTTCCACCCACGCGCGCCAGTGGCGATCGAACTCCTCCAGCGACCGTCCGGTGACCTTTTCGAGCGCCGTCTTTCCGGTCTGATCGACGTTCGCCGTGGCGCGGAATTCCCGATAGAAGGATTCGAGCAGTCCCGCCTCTTGAAGATACAGGCACACGTAACGCGCCGCCGCGTAATGCAGGCCTCGATCGTCCGAATAGAATTCATCCGCGCGGGTTCGGATCAGCGATTCGATGCGCACTTCCTTGAGCGCCGCCCGCAAGTTGCGCAGCCTCCAATTGCTCTTGCCCACGATGCGGCCGTCCGGTCGCGTCTCGCTGTGTTCGAAGAGGGAAGCGAACCCTTCGTTGAACCACGCGGGAGTGGCCGGAAAGTCGTCCGTCAGCAGGGGATGGACCAGTTCGTGGGCCAGCGTGCCCGTTCCCGTTTCCAGATTCAACACCATCAGACGCTCGTCGGGCAGATAGAAGCCGAAGGGCGTCGACGGATAGCGCTTCAGCGACTTGTGGGCGAACGCGACGTAGGATTTGTGATTCCGAAGCGCGTAGATTCGAATGGGCGCCGTCGGCTTGGTGAAGAAGTAGGCGGATTGCAAGTAGACGCTGAGGCGCCGGATGGTCGCGGTCGCCGTTTCAATGGCGGGAAGTCCCGCATCGGTGACCAGGAAGAAGACGTCGTCCACCCGCACGCTTTCAGCGTGCGGGCCGATCTCGTCGCGCATCCTCGTGAGCGCGCGCCGGGAATCCTCTTCGCCAAGCGGCCGGTCCCGCATGTACTGGGGAGGCGCGGGAGGCGCGGCGCATCCCAGGATCGCGAGCGCCGTCACGAACATCCACTGTTTTCGCACGAACGTGGCTCCATCCGCGATACCAGGAGATTGTCGGGATATAGGAGATATGGAGAGGTACGATACCACACATCGGGGGGCCTTATCACCTGCATCCCCTATATCTCGACATCCCCTTGAATATCTCGACGTGCTCCGAGGATTCCCTACCTCAAGTATACGCTCAGGATCTGCACATCCGACGGAGTCACTCCGGCGATGCGCGACGCCTGTCCCAGCGAACTCGGCCGCAGCCGGGCGAGCTTCTCGCGTGCCTCGTTCCGGAGATGCCGGAGTCGGAGGAAATCGAAATCCTGCGGGATCCGCTGCGACTCCAGCCGGAGAAATCGCGCCACGTCGCGGTCCTGCCGCCGGATGTATCCTTCGTATTTTACTTCGATCTCGACTTGCTCCAGGACTTCCTGAGGCGCGTCGAGGCCGAAATCCGAGACCGAAACCTCCGGCCGCCGGAGGAGGTCTTCCAGGGAGTCTTGTCCGCGCCGCGTCTTCCTCAGCAGCCGCCGGAGCTCGCCGATGCGGCGTTCCTTGTCATCCAGGCGCTGCATGGCTTCGCGCGGGATGAGCCCGAATTCGGCGCCGGTGCGCATGAGGCGCCGGTCCGCGTTGTCCGAACGCAGGAGGAGGCGATACTCCGCGCGCGACGTGAACATGCGGTACGGTTCGCGGTGTTCCAGGCGGATCAGGTCGTCGATCAGCACGCCGATGTACGCCTCGTCACGGCGCAACACGAACGGGAGGCGGCCCAGGACTTTCAAGGCCGCGTTGATCCCGGCCACCAGACCCTGGCCCGCCGCCTCTTCGTATCCCGACGTTCCATTGATCTGTCCGGCGAAGAAAAGCCCTTCAACCCGTTTCGTCTCGAGAGTCGGCTTGAGCTGATGGGGAAGCGCGTAGTCGTACTCGACCGCATAGCCGTATCGAAGGAAGCGGCATCGCTCCAGGCCGGGAATGGTTCGCACGAACGCTTCCTGAACGTCCGGGGGCGTGCTCGTGGAAATACCGTTGCAATAGATCTCCTCCACGTCGGGTCCTTCCGGTTCCAGGAAGATTTGATGGCGTTCCTTGTCGGCGAAGCGAACGACCTTGTCCTCGAATGAAGGGCAATACCGCGGTCCGGCGGAGGTGATCTGTCCCGAATACATGGGCGCGCGGTGAAGATTCGCGCGGACGATGTCGTGGGTCTCGGGGCGGCTGAAGGTGATCCAGCAGACGATCTGCGGGCGATGGATCCCGGCGGTGAAATGGGAGAACGGAACCGGCGGTTCGTCGCCGCGCTGGATTTCGAGCTTGGAATAGTCGAGCGAATGACGGGCCAGACGCGGAGGCGTGCCGGTCTTCAGGCGTCCGATCTCGAAGCCCAGCCGGCGCAGGGCGTCGCTCAAGCGGTCCGCGGACGGTTCATGGATCCGTCCTCCCTCGCGCTTCACTTCGCCGCAATGCTGGATCGCCTTGAGGAACGTGCCCGTGGCCACCACCACCGCCTGCGCCTCGTAGCGCCGGCCCGTTTTCCCGACGACGCCCCGGATCCCTCCCGCTTCGACCGCGAAGTCTTCAATGGTGTCTTCGCGCACGGAGAGACGGGGCGTGCGGAGCAAAACGTCGCGCAGGGACCGAGAGTACGCGATCTTGTCGCACTGCGCCCGAGGCGATCGCACGGCGGGTCCTTTCCGGGTGTTGAGCATCCGGAATTGGATGCCCGACGCGTCCGTCGCCTTGCCCATCTCTCCGCCCAGCGCGTCGATCTCCCGCACCATCTGGCCCTTGGCGAGTCCTCCGATGGCGGGATTGCAAGACATGCGTCCGATCGACTCGAGGCTCAAAGTCAAGACGGTCGTTTCGAGCCCCATGCGGGCGCACGCGAGCGCCGCTTCGATGCCGGCGTGCCCGGCGCCCACCACGAGCACATCGCAGGGGATGGACATGGCGGGCCATGTTAGCAGAGGCGAGGAGGCGTTGGTATGATCCCCGCGAGTGAAATCCGTCACCGTCGTCGTTCCGACGCTCAATGAAGCCGGGAATATCGAGCCGCTGGTTCATCGCGTCGCCGCGGCGTTCGGAGACCGCTGGGACTGGGAGATTCTCTTCGTCGACGACGATTCCGCCGACGGGACCGCGGCGGAAGTGGAGCGGCTGGCGGCCGCGTATCCCGTTCGGGCGCTCATCCGCAAAGGCGAACGCGGCCTCGGCTCCGCGGTCTTGAAGGGGTTCGTTGCTTCGCAAAGTCCCATCGTCGCCGTCATGGATGCCGATCTCAGCCATCCCCCCGAGGCGCTGCCCGGCCTCGTCGAGGCGGTGGAGGGAGGCTGCGAGGTGGCGATCGGCAGCCGCTACGTTTCCGGCGGGGGGACGGGAGGGTGGTCGCGCCTGCGGTGGGCGATGTCTCGCGGCGCCACGTTCCTGGCGCGTGGCTTGACGCGGGCTCGAGATCCCATGGCGGGCTTTTTTTGCCTGCGCCGGAGCTTGGTGGACGGGATTTCGCTCAAGGTCCGGGGATTCAAGATCTTGCTGGAAATCTTGGCGCGCGCGCGGCCGGCCGGGGTGGTCGAGATTCCGATCCGGTTCGCACCCCGATTCAAGGGCAAGAGCAAGCTCGGATTCGGCGCGACGTGGGATTATCTGCGGCAGCTCGGCGGGCTCTACGCCGCCCGGCCGGCGGCGCAAGTCCTCGCGTTCATCGCCGTCCTCACGGCGCTCAAAGTGCTCGTGGCCGCGCAGATCGAGCTCGATGCGATCGAAGCCTATCACTGGCTTTATGCCCAGTTTCCCGCGCTGGGATACTTCGACCATCCGCCGATGATCGGCTGGTGGATATGGCTTTCGTCGGCGGCGTTCGGGGACGGACTCCTCGGCGTGCGGATGGCGACGATTGTCGGCGGCGGCCTCATGATCTGGTGCGGATTTCTGGCCGGCCGCCGGCTTTACGGGGAAGCGGCGGGCCGATGGGCGGCGTTGCTCCTGGGATGCGTTCCCTTGCTTCTCAAGTTCAGCTCGGAAGCGACTCCCGACGCGCCGCTGCTCCTGTTCTGGACCGCAACGTTATGGGCCATGGCCCATGCGCTGTGCGGGGATCGTCCCGTGTGGTGGTATGCGGCCGGTTTTTTTCTCGGCCTGACCATGCTGTCGAAATACCACGCCGTATTTCTGGCTTTGGGCGGGTTGGGACTTCTCGCGGTCGGCTCCGAGCACCGGAGCTGGCTGAAACGCCGGGAACCTTATGTCGCAGCGGCCATCGCGTTGCTGGTATTTTCCCCCGTCGTCATCTGGAACGCCCGGCAGGGATGGCAATCGTTCGTGTATCAGGGGGCGAGCCGATTTCAGGAAGCGGACCAGTGGACGTTGAGATATTTCGGACTGTACTCCCTGAGGCAATTCGAATTGGTCACGCCCTTCGTGTTGGCATGGACCTGGGGGGCGGGCTTGTCGAGCCTGATTGGGTGGCGGCGGGCCGGTGGACCGGACCGCTTGAACTCTGCCGCGAGCATGCCGCTTCTGCTGTTTTTCACGGCGTTGTCATGGCTGCGTTCGGTGCGCGCTCACTGGCCGGCGGCGGGCTATCTCGGTCTTCTCCTCATGACCGGCCGGGTGTTGACGGAGGGGGGGACGTGGGGGAGAAGGCTCCACGCCGGCACGTTGGCGGTTCTGGCGGCCGGCTACGTGGCGGCGCCGGTGGTTCTGGCGTGCCTCCCCTCCCGGTACCTGGACGAGCAGGAGCAATTGGCGCGCGAAGTCCGGCGGCTTTCTCCGGACTTCGTGATCGCCAACGATTACCATCATGCGGCGATACTGGCGTATCATCTGCGACCGGTGACGGCGTGGGATTTCACGCCGCTGGGCGTGCCGTCCAAGTCGTTCCGGAACTGGTGGCGCGCCGATTCCCGCATTGGAAAGAACGCGGTCGTCGTCTATTTGAAAGAAGAATATCCGGATCGGATCGATCGGGTGCGGGAGCATTTCGAGCGCGTGGAGGACCCCATCGAGGTCACCATCACCGGCTTCGGAGATGTTCCCGAACATTTCGTGCTGCTGCGGGCGCGCGGGTATCGGCCCTGATTGTGTCGCCGCCGGCGTCGCGTATAATCAAGCGGGAGGTACCGTTCCATGAACGTCGCGCTGCGGGGAATCGTCGTAGCGGTTCTGATGGCGGCGGCCGTGTCGGCGGCGGGCCGCGGGAATCCGGAGGCACAGGACCCGTGGGAGGCCCACAAGCAAGAACCACGCTTCGCGGACGTCGATTGGAATGCGATGGACTACCCCCTTCGGGGACAAAACCCGGCGCTCGGGAAAGCCCTGTACGCCCGATACTGCCAGATGTGCCACGGGGAAAAAGGCGAAGGGGACGGCGAGCTCGCCGACTTTCTGGTTCCACGCCCGAGGAATTTCAAGTCGGGCCTGTTCAAAGGCCGTTCCACGCACCCGGATATGCCTCCGGCGAAGATGGACATCGTCCGCTCGATCCAGCACGGCATCCCCCTGTCGGCCATGCTCAGCTATTCCTTTCTCGATACCGCGGATACGACGGAGATCGTCGAGCATGTGACGCGGTTGAGCATCCGGGAAATTCAAGTGGGGGCAGAGAAGTTCACGATCAGTCCGTTCGCCGTGGACCGCTTGAAAGCCGATCCCGCCAATCCTGTCTACGGCAAGCCGCTCAAGAGCGGGAACTTTCACCGCGCGCTGGGCATGCCTTTCCCCACGCCGCTGACGATCTCACGCGGTAAAGCGCTGTTCGAGAAATACGGCTGCACGGTTTGCCATGGAGAGAAGGGAGACGGTCGGGGACCGCAGGCGGCCGATCTGGTGAATTCCGTCGACGATCGGCGGAGCTTGGTTCCCGACTTCACGCAGGGGATCTATTCCGGGGGTCCGAACACCCGGCACCTCTACCTGAGAATCTCCGCGGGCGTGCCCGGAACCCCGATGGCCGCGTTTGGAAACTACGTGAAAATGGGCGACGAGTTCGGGTACGCCGTGTCGCCGGAAGACCGCTGGACGCTGGCGCACTACGTCATCGCTCTTTCTCAGCGGAAGGAACCGTTGCCCCTTCCGCACAGTGAGAAGATGATCGTGACGAAAGTTCCGGTTCTTCCGAACGGTCCGGCTTCTCCCGTCTGGCAGCAGATCAAGCAACTTCCGCCGCCTCCGAAGGAAACCCACGGATGGCTTGAGACGCAGCCGTTCTACGTCCTTCCTCTCTATTTCCAGCAGCTCCGGCGGGATCTCAAACGCCCGTACTTCGCATCGGCGCAGGTAAGCGCCGTGCACGATGGGGCCAGCATCTCCTTCCTGGTGGAGTGGGAGGATCGCAACCAGAATCCTGACGATATGATGGAGATCCAATTCCCGGCGAATCCTGACATGACGCCTGGTTTTGCGTTGCATGGTCTTCCGAACGAGCCGGTGCAGCTCTGGAGATGGACGCCGAACGGAACGATGGAAGTGGATGCCTCAGGACCCTTCAAGGAGACCGCGCAGGCGAAGTCGGACGTCGTCGCGAAAGCGATCCGTGCCGGCGGATGGTGTCGCGTGCAATGGACGCGGTCGCTCGCTCCACCCGGCGATGTCGCTATCTCCGCGGGGCGCGAGATTCCCTTCCTGTTGCTGATGAGGGATGGCGATGACGGATGGACGGATGATCGGGTGGCCTCGGAAGATGATGAGGATCCAAAGGGAAACGGGCCCGGAACAGGAAAAATTGATGATCGATACAAGGATCTGCCCCGGCACCTTACGACGTGGCACAAGATGGAGCTGAAATAGAGGCTGCATCTTGGCCAGGAACGCGTGCCGTGCAGGCGCGCGGGTCAATCCGGGAGCCGGAACTTCGCGTCGTCGATTTTCTCACCCACCTTCATGCCATCGTACCGCTCCGTCATCGTGGACGACACGGCGCCTCCTTGAGTCACGATCGTCAGTTTCAGGGGGAGCGACGTTTCGCCATCGATCCACACCGTGACTTTGGTGTCGAGGCCGGTAAGATGCCCGACCTTCTTGACTTCGAACTCGATGGCTTGGGCGGGCCGCCCGCCGATGGTTTCCTTCTTTCCCATCGCGAACTTTTGCATTTGAAATTGCGTCGCGATGTCGATTTCCTCGGGGGGCGGGCCGGGATTCTCTCCCATCATTTGGCGGAATTGACGTTCGGCGGCGACGCGGTAGGCTTGATCCGCGTATTCTTGCGCCAGGGACATGCCGGTCCGCGCGAACGCTTTCAGGAGATTGGACGTCAGGTTCTTGGGGGGTTCCACGATCGGCTGGGGAGGCAGCGGGACGGGCGGAGCGGGCTTTTCATCGCGATTCAGTTTGGCCTGAGCGCCGTTGGAACACAGAAGCAGATCGTATTCTTTTTTACCGATGGTCCCGTGGACTTCCAAGCGCGCTTTGTTTCCCTCGGCGATGAACAGCGAACCCCTGGTTTCCACCTTGCCGACGGCCGTTCCCTCCGCGCTCGAGACGAATGTGTATTGGATCGTCTTGGCCGCGAGGAGCGCCTGCTCCATCTTCTGAAACAGCTTCTCCGCGTCGTTCGCCTGCGGGGCCATGAGGAGCAGGGCGAGTCCGAAAGTGCGCATCGAAAGACCTCCAAAAGATTTTACGATCCGGGCGCGTGCGGCGGATAACGGGTCGCGACGCGGTTCCACCCGCCGGCCAGCAGTTCGGGGAAAACATCGGTCAACTCGGCGATCGGCACGCGGATCTGCTCCATGGAGTCGCGGTCCCGGATCGTGACCTTTCGATCCGCGGCTTCTCCCTTTTCCGGATCGCCGACGGCCTGGACGTCCACGGTGACGCAGTAGGGCGTGCCGACCTCATCTTGGCGGCGGTAGAGCCGGCCGATCGCGGCGGAATCATCATAGAGCGCCGCCCAGCGCCGGCGCATGGCCGCGCAGATTTCCTTCGCGCAGGAGACGATGTCGTCGCGCTTTTTCAAGAGCGGCAGCACCGCCACCTTGATGGGCGCTAACTCGGGATGCAGTTTGAGTACGACGCGCTTCTCGCCGCGTACTTCCTCTTCGTGGTGAGCATTGATCAGGAACGCCAGCGCGGCCCGGTCCACGCCGCCGGAGGGTTCGATGACATAGGGGACGATGTGTTCCTTGCGTTCCTCGTCGAAGTACGTGAGCGGCCGGCCGCTGACTTTCGCGTGCTGCTTGAGGTCGTAATCGGTGCGGTTGGCGATGCCTTCCAGCTCGCTCCAGCCCATCGGGAAGAGGTATTCGATGTCCACGCAGCGCTTCGCGTAAAAGGCAAGCTCGTCCTTCGCGTGCTCGCGCAGGCGCAGGTTTTCATTCCGCAGGCCGTATCGCAGATACCACGCGTGGCGCTCGTCGATCCACTTCTGATGCCACTCCTCGTCGATCCCCGGCGCGCAGAAGTATTCGATCTCCATTTGCTCGAACTCGCGGGTGCGGAACGTGAAATTGCCGGGCGTGATCTCGTTGCGGAAGCTTTTTCCGATCTGCGCGATGCCGAACGGCAGTTTCTTGCGCGTGGCTTGGAGCACGTTATCGAAGTTCACGAAGATGCCCTGGGCCGTTTCGGGGCGCAGGTAGATGACCGTTCCCGTGGCTTCGACCGGACCCAGCGTGGTCCTGAGCATCAGGTTGGCCGGCTTCGGCTCGGAAAGCGAGCCGCCGCAGGCGGGGCAGCGGCCGTTCAGCCATTCGGGACGGTTGGGAATCGGTGCGGGATCGTCCGGATTTTTTACCCACGGCAGATTTGGGGCCAGTTTTTTTCCGTCGCTCCGGGCCCAATTTCGCAGCGCTCGGTCCGGATCCTTTTGGCCCGCGGGCCCCTCGATCACTTTGCGGATCGCCTGGATCCATTTGCTGGATTGAGACGCCTCGTCCTGCTTGTCGGCCCGATAATGCCGCCCGCAATCCTGGCATCCGGTGAACGGGTCCGCGAAGTGCGTCGCATGGCCGCTGGCTTCCCACACCTTCGGGTGCATCGTGATGGCCGCGTCCAGGCCCACCATGTCCTCGCGACGGTGGACATTGTCGCGCCACCAGAGGTCCTTGAGGTTTCGTTTGAGCTCGACGCCCAGGGGGCCGTAATCCCAGGCGGAGCCCAAGCCGCCGTAAATCTCGCTCGACTGGAAGATGAATCCGCGGCGCTTGCAGAGCGAGACGAGGGTATCCAGTTCGACCATAGGAGCGGGGTAAGGTAGCAAGCCCGCGTAGCTGGGGCAATTCTATTGAAGCCGTTTCAATCCATCGCGGGCGCCTTCGTGGGCGGCATCCAGCTTCAACGTCTCACGGTACTGGGCGACGGCCTCCTTCTGCCGTTCGAGGCGTTCATACGCCAGCCCGAGGTTGTAATGGGCGGTGGGAGATTCCGGGTCGGCGGCGATCGCCTTCTCGAGCGCGGTCGCGGCATTCGCCGGCCGTTCGCGGCCGAGGTAGGCGACGCCAAGATTGGTCCATGCGGGTTCCTGATGGGGATCGGCTTGCGTGGCTTGGTTCAGAAGGTCGATGGCGCCGTCGTATTTGGACTGCCGGAGGAGCGCCGTTCCATAGTTGTAGCACACGCCATAATCGGACGGATCGAGCTCGAAGGCCTTCTTGAAGGCGGCCTCGGCGTCCGCGACGTTTCCGATCTTGAGGCACGCCGTTCCGACGGCGGCGTGAATCTCGGGATATTCCGGAATGAGCTCGGCGCACGTCCGAAATTTGGAAAGCGCTTCGGCGTTCCGGCCCTGCCGGTAGAGCCTTTCCGCTTCCTCGTACAGCCGTTCGAACGAGCGCCGCGCCTCGATCGAGGCCTTCGGCTCGCGGTACGTGCGAAACGACCGCATCAAGGCGTCGATGGCATCGGCGTATCGATCGTAGGACGCGCTCGGGCACGCCCACCCCAGCGTGTAGCGGCGGTCGCCGACGCCGACCAGCCTCCACATCGACTTCATGGGAATGCCGCCGTCGGTGAACGACGCGACGAACCGCCAGGAATGTCGCTGATCGGATGCGACGACGTCCTCTCCGGAAAACGCCGCGTCCGGGTAGGTTTTCTCCAGCATGGCCTTGAATGCCTGCACGTACGCGGCGAATTCGACGGGCGTCTTCTTGAGGTAAAGATCGACGCGGGGCACGTACGGTTCGATCTTGGGAGCGTAAAAGCTGGCGTTCGCCTGGCCGTGATTGGGGCCGCGGGCCCATCCGGAGGGAAGGTAGATCTTGAAGGCGAAGAAGGGATGGGAATAGGACCCCGGCAGGCGAACCGGCGGTTTCGCCGGCTCCTGCGCCGCCAAGACCAGGAGAATGTTACAAAATATTCTCAAAACTTATCGTAACGTTACAAATAATTTTCAAAATATATTGTAACAGTCATTGGATCTTGAATTTCTTGAAGCGGTCCAGGTCGACGCGGGAAACGGAAGGCCGGAGCTTCAGCAGCACGCGCTCGAAGTCCTGCGGCCCGATCTGGCGCTCGTGGCCCTTCTCGACGGAATCCAGGAAGGTTCCTTCGGATACCTTGCGGCACAGATACGCCACGTCCGCCCCGCTGTAGCCGTCCAGCCGTTCCGTCAGGCGGTCCAGATCGACGGAACTTTCCAGCGGCATGTCCTTGAGGTTCATCTCGAGAATGCGCTTGCGGGCCGCGGCATCGGGGAGCCCCACGTAGATCTTCTCATCCAGCCGGCCGGGCCGCAGCATCGCCGCGTCGATGCCCCACGGCTCGTTCGTGGCGCCCAGGAAGAGCAGGTGGTGGCCCTCCTTGCGGTCGAATCCGTCCAGTTCGTTGAGGATCTGGGGCACGACGCGCTGCATGACGCCGCCGGATTCGCCGTCCCGCCGCGGCGGGGTCAGCGATTCGACTTCGTCGATGAAGATCACGGCGCGCTCGCACGCGCGGGCGGCGTCGAAGAGCTTGCGGATGTTCTTCTCGCTCTCGCCGACCCATTTGTTCAGGATCTCGCTGGGCGCGATGGCGAAGAACGTCGCGTCCAGTTCCCCGGCGACCGCTTTGGCGATCATCGTCTTTCCGGTGCCGGGCGGACCATACAGCAGAATGCCGCCGCCCGTCCGGATCCGGTATTTCTTCGCCTTCTCCGCGTGCGTGAAGGGGTAGATCATCTTGACGCGGATCTGCTCCTTCACCTCCTCGAGTCCGGCGATGTCGTCGAAGCGGATCTTCGGCTTTTCGGCGACGAGCCATTCCTGGGGGACCTCCTCGGCCGCGACGTCCGAGCGGTCGGCCGGCCGGGCGGCGACTTTCTCGCGAACCGCCTTGCGCTTCTGCCGCACGTTCTTGGCCAGCTCGATGAGCTTGAACGCCTGTCGGGTGCGGATGTCCCGCAAGGGAGGGTCCGATTGACGCGCCAGCTCCAGCAGGTATTCGGCGGCCTTCAGGAAATGATACCGCGCCTCCCGGAGGTCTCCTCCGTGGAAGGCACGGAGACCGAGGTCCTTGTGCTTTTCGAACGACTCCAGGAGGAAGTTCTTGGGCATTCTACTCCGACGTGTCCTCCGTGCCTCGGAGCGGATGCACCTGTCCGTCCTTCGTGAGCGTCCCTCCGACAATCCTCCACCGGCCCTCCTCCTTGCGGAAGTTGACGACGATGTCGCCTTCTCCCTTGTCTCCTTGGATGTGGATTTCGACCCGGCCCACGTCATTCTTGAAATCCCATTTCCTGACGTGGAAGCCGCCGTCCTTCGGTTCCCCGATTTCCTGGGCGATGATTTCGTTGTTCTTGGCGAACGCCGTCGCCTCTTCGATGATCGGAGCCACCTGCCGGTAGAGGTAATAGCCGAAGGCGAAACATCCCCCGCACGCCAGAATGCCCACGCCCGCCAGGACGCCGCACCCGATCAGGACCCATTTCATCGCGGAGGATTTTTTTGGCGGCGGGGACGGAGGCCCGGCGGAGAGCGGCGCCGCAGGAGGCTGATCCATAAAGGTGTCCTATTTTTGTTCCTTGTCCAGCTCGTGCTGAATGTCCTTGAGCCCTTTCTCGATCTCCGTATCCACATCCTGCGTTTCTTCGTGGGTCACTTCCTCATTGAGCATGCGATCGATCTCGGCGTCCGAGACGACTTCGCTTTCGCCCTCCGCCTCGCCCGTCATGACGTGCTCGGTCGTCATCTCCAGAAAGACGTCCATCTGCTGCTGGAGCGTCTCCGCCTGCATGAGCGCTTTCTCGAAGTTCTTCTGGGTCTTCACCATGTCGGTGGCCCCGTAGACCTCGGCGATCGACTTGGCCACGGAGGCCATCGACTGCACGAAATCGGAATCGCTCTCCGCCTGGCTCTTGATCTGCACGGCGGTCTCGATGGACAGAAGCTGCCGTTCGCGCAGCCGTTTCTGAGCGGCGGTCTTCTTGAGCATGCGCTTGAGGAACACGAGCTGTTCCTTGTCGCCGATCTTCTTGGCACGTTTCGCCTTGTCGAGGTACGAGTGCTCATGCTTGCTCAAGTCGCGGATGTTCCGCCTCAGCGAGGCGACGCCTTTGCGAATCTCGATGTCGCGCTCGATCTTCCGTTCCTGACGGGACTTGAAGATTCCCATGTCGTTATCGTTCCTCGATGGGAGGAGGAAACTTCGCCGGCGCGGGCGGCGCCACCTCCGGCGCCACGATGGACCGGCATCGGAAGGCCGCGCTCCGGAACGGGCAGCACTTCTTCGATACGACGGCGGCGGCGGCCAGGGCGGCCAGCAGGCCGGCGATCAGCAGCAACACGGTAAGCCCGTCGCCGCATTTGCGGACCGGCCGCGGCCGGCCGCAGTGCGGGCACGAGCGCGCCCGGGTCGATACTTCACGCCCGCAGTCCAGGCAGTGTGAAAGGGGCATCGTCATTCCTCCTGAACGGATTCTTTCCAGCGCACGTAACGCTCCATTTCGGCCGCCGTGGTCTGAGGGTGGATCAGGCGCGCGGCGGCGTCGAAGTCCTCCCGATTCAATTCGCGCACGCGAATCCGATGCTTCCGCACCTGATCCAAGCCTTGGTCGACCAACCGCGGGATATCGTGATTCATCTCCTCGATCATGCCGGTGGTCACTTCCTTGCAAAACCTCTCGATCTCCCGGCCGCTGTAGCCGTTCGTCAGATCGGCCAGCTCGGCGTACGGCACGGCGGTCCGGTATCCCTTCCGCTCCAGGTGGATCCTCAAAATTCTCTCTCGCGTCGCCGCGTCGGGCAAGGGAATCAGGATCTTCTTCTCGAACCGCGACAGGACGGCGGGATCGAGATCCCAGGGGCGATTCGTGGCGGCGATCGTCAGGACGTACAAGTCAGGGCGTCCCTTCTGATCCATTCCGTCCAGCTCTGACAGGAGCGTCGAAAGGATGCGGCGTTCCGCGCCCGTGTCGCCGGCGTCGCGCCGGCCGCAGAGGGATTCGAATTCGTCCAGGAACACCACGCTGGGGGAGGTGTCCCGCGCGGTTCCGTAGAGTTCGCTCAAGATCTTGGAGCTTTCGCCGAAGTATTTCGACAGGACGCTGGAGATCTTGACGTTGTAGAAGACGCTGGGAACGTCCTCGCCGGACCGCACCGCGTTGGAGGTGGCGGCCGCCAGCAGCGTCTTGCCGGTTCCCGGAGGCCCGTAGAAGAGGATCTTGGTCCACGCCGCCACCTTGACGTGGTCGGGCTGCTGGGCCAGCGTCATGCCCAGGGCGAACTTGATCTCGTTCTTGCTGTCGTCCAGTCCGCCGATGTCCTCCCACGTCACGTTGGCGTGGACCATCAGATTCGTGACGATCGACTTGATGTCGCCGCCTGCGGGGATCGCGCCGGAGGAGCCCGGGGCCGTCGCTTTCGCTTCCGGCAGCGGCGCGGCGGGATCGCCCCGCTCGGCGAACTCGCCGGCGCGGAGCTTGTGGGCCATTTCGCGATACTCAAGGGACTTGCGCTTGCGCCGCTGTTCCGCTTCCCGTCCGGTCGCCTGCTCCGCGTACAGCGACATGAGATTGGCCGCCTTCTCGTAGGCGGAGGCGGCGCGATCCAGATCCTTGGATTCGTAAGCCTGCCGCGCCTTGGCCAGCGCCCGCTTGATCGGTTCGTGAAGGTCCAATTCCATGGGCGATCCGAAGATTCTTTTAAAGGGGATCAGGAGATATTGGAGATGAGGAGATGTTTTTAGGGGTATCTTTCTTCATCTCCATGGCTTCTCCATCTTCTCATCTCCCCGCCTCTCCCCATCTCCTAAAGGGGATCAGGAGATGGGGGAGATGGGGAGATATTTTTACGAGGCGCGGTCTTTTTATCTCCCGATCTCCTACATGTCGGCCTCCCCTTCCAGTTCGGCCTGCCGTTTCTCGCGCTGCCGGACCCGCTGGTCCGCCTCCCGCAGTCCTTCCTCGAACGTATCGATCTCTCCCTCGTCCATCTTCTGCCATACCTGAAGGATCTCGTCCCCGTCCTTGCCCAGGCTTTCGAAGGCGGGGCGGCTTCCCTCCGAGACGATGGACAGCGCTTCGTTCAGCTTCTCGACGTACATCTCCTGCGTGACCTTGTCGTCTTCCAGCAGCACCATGAGCCGCGCCTCGTCCACCCGATTCAGGATGTGGGCGATCCCTTCCTTGTGACGCTCCCTCCGTTCCAAGGCCAGCTTCAGGGCCGAGATCGTCGTGAGCTCCTTGGAGAGAATGTTCAGCTCGTGCTCCAACAACTTGAGGCCGTTCGACTTCATGTCGTACAGGCGCGCGAGCTGCCGCCGGCGGGAGGGGGACTTGATTTTCGAGCCTTTGGAAAAGATCTCCTCCCGCTCCTTCTCGGTCCGCTCCAGCTTGGCGATCGTCTGGTTCTCGCGGATGCCCAGCTTGATCTCCTCGCGCTTCACGTCGGCGAGCGTCAGCTCTTTTTTCCGGCGGAACCACGACAACATTTCTACGGCCATCTGATGTTCTCCAGGTTGAGCGCGCTCGCTACCCGCTACCGGCTACCAGCACCCGGCTAGTTGGGCTCGGCCTCGCGCTCCTCGGCCCGCTCGGCTTCCGGACGTTCCCGGCGCCCTCCGCCTTCCTGAGCCTGTGAAGCCTCTTTGAGGCCCTCGTCGAAATCCAGCTCTCCTTCGTCCATCGCCTCCCAGGTTTTCAGCACCTCCATGCCCTCCGAGCCGATCTCCTGGGTCTCGTAGGCGGGTTCATGCACCACGCCCAGCATCAAGTCCAGCTTTTGAAGGTATACCTCCTCCGAGATGCGGTCGTCTTCCAGCAGGGTCGTGATGCGCCCCAGGTCCTTTTCGCTCAGATTTTCCAGAACGTTCCGCTGGCCGGGGATCTGTCGCTGGCGTTCCAGAATGACGCGGACCCGGTTCAGCGTCATCAGCTCCTTGACCACCCGGGACAGGTCCCGCTCGATCATGCCCAGCCGTTGGGAGAGTTCGTTGAATCGCCGGGCGTAGATGCGGCGCCGCGGGGGCGATTTCGTCTTCGCGCCTTGATTGAACGTCTCCTCGCGTTGCTTCTCGAGCCGGTCGATCTGGTTGATGTGCTGGTTTTCGCGGATCTCGAGGCGTTTCTCCTCGATGCGCAGCTCCTCCAGCGAAAGATCCGTGAGCTTCCTTCTGCGGCGGAAGATTTTTTCAATGATCGACATGGTCGTACCTGCCGTCCTCCTTAGGACGATTATTCCTCGAATTCGATTTCAGGATTTTCGACGCGTTTCGGTTCTTCCCGCGGACGTTCCTTTCGGATCTCCCGCCGTTCTTCGGAGACGCCCTCGCGCTCCTCCGCCGGTTCCGGCGGCGCCGGCTCGATCTCTTCCTTCTCGGCTTCCAGGCTGGCCCGCCGCTCCATCTCCTTGAGGATCTGCTTTTCTTCTTCGTCGGGCTGCGGCGGTTCCGTCGACAGCGCGATCCCCTCCGCCAGCTCGCGGGATTTTTCGAGGTTTTCCAGGAGCTCCTTGGCCCGGATGGCCATCTCTTCCATGGCTTGCTTGTCCGGCAGCTCCTCCGTGGTCAGTTCCAGGACCGTCTCCAGCGAGTGGATGTGTTCGTTGAAGATCCGCAGGCGCTTGTTGTAGATGTTGTCGATCCGCGAATTCAGCTCCTCGCTCTTCCCGCGGATTTCCTTCACCCGGCGGGCGAGCATGAGCCGCCGGCTCTCGCTGACCTCTCCCTTGCCTTCCTCGAGGAGTTCCTCCTCCATTTGAGTGAAGACTTCGAGATCCTGGAGGGCGCGCCGGCGCCGGGACTCGTCCCGCCGGCGGGCTTCCTTGAGCAGGATGAGCGCCTCGCGTTCGTTGTGGGCGCCCCGATAGAGCGAGGACAGCTCCTCGGGAATGTCTTTCAAGCCCAGAATTCTCTTGATGTTTTCCAGCATGCGGCTCCCGTTCATCCATACGTGCGGATCAGCCGGTAGGGACGCGCTCCCGTGTCGAACCGCACGAAGGGATCCTCCGCCGCGATGCGCTCGAACGCTTCGCGGATGATCGGGATCGCGTACCCCAGTTCCTCGAACACATAATCCTCGGTCATTTCATCCATGAGCAGCGCGAACGGCCGCCGCCGGACGAACCGATGCACCGCCTCGATTTTCTCTTCCTCGCCGGCCAGATCGAACGCGCGCGCCGCTCCGCGCCAGCGCGTATCGGGCGCCCAGTACGTTCTCCACGCGTCCTCGATCCGGTCGCACAGCGCGATGAGATAGTTGGGGCCGATCAGGAGGGTCCGGCACCCGGGGTCCCAGGACGTGGTGGCGAACGCTCCGAGGTAATAGAACACGTCGGGGTGCGCGACGATCAGGTCCTTGATCCGCGCCAGTTCCTCGCCGCCCATGGAGCGGGCGCTGCGCCCGGACGAGATGAGGTCCTCGATCGGGTTGAAGGCGGCGCCGGCCACGACCACTTTGACGCCGCGCGCGCCGAGCAGCTCCTTGTGGGTGATCTCGTTCAGAAGGATCCGGTTCTTCGGCATCTCCTCGTAGAGCCCTTGCAGGTCCCGCTCGGCCAGCCGCTTGATGGCGTGCTTCACCTCCGCGGTGCGCACGTCCAGCGACTTCTCGATCCGGTTGCGCGCGGAGGCGTCGTAGGTGCGGCCGTCGAGCGGATTGAAGATCCCCTGAAGCGCGTGAAGATTGTTTCGCAGGCGCTCGAAGAAGCGCTCTTCCGCGACCAGCGCGTCCTTGCGATCGACGAATACCGGCTTGGCGGAAGTCTTGATGCGGGTAACCATAGCTTCTTGAAACGCGCCTTCAGGTCGCGATCTTCACCTTGCTCATGCCTACGTCCAGCAGAGGTTTTTCGGAATAGCGAGAGAGGTCGATGACGTGGAAGGGCCGCCCCGGCGTTCCCGTCTTCCACAGGAAGAGCCGGCGTCCCGGCGTGTCCGAGGCGCAGATCAGGTCGCTGGACGCGTCGAGCGCTCCCACATGGATGCCGCCGGATTCGTACGACGTCTCCAGAGGCTGGCCGATCACCCGGGCCCGCACGGCGGGGTCCCGGGCGGTGTACAGCAGGTGCGGGATGGCGCCCATCCGGACGATCCGGAGGTGGCCGATCGGATCCTTGCGCCGCACCAGCAGGGTCGGATGGTCCGGTTCGTCCAGTTTCCAGGCCACGATGCTTCCGGCGTCGGTGGCGGCGTACAGAAAATCGCCCGCCACCGCCAGCGAGGTGACCGGTCCGTCGAGGCCGGATTGGAAGGCGATCGGCGCCGCCCCGTCCTCGCGCGGGGCGACATAAGCGGCGGAGCCGCTGGAAAAGGCGATTCGGGAACCCGCCACGAGGACGCCGCGGGTGGTTCGATTGCGCGACGTCAGAGGCTGGTACAGGAGGTCGCCGGGCGCGCCGGGCTTCGAGCGGTCCCAGCGGGCCAGGCCGAATTCCGAGTGCGTCGCAAAGAGGTGGCCGTTGTTCAGGGCCACGGCGTTCACGCCGCCGCGCGGCGGGCGGTCGTCCGGAAACGGGAATTCCAGATGCTCCACGTCCCGGCCGAGCATGACGATGTGGGCCGTTCGCTTGCATCCGACCAGCAGGGCGGGCACGCCGTCCACTTCGGCGACGCGGACGCTGCGCAAGGGATCCTTGAAGTTGAATTCGCGCGGCGCGTCCTCCGGAGCCCGGGGGTTGATTTCCAGAATCTTGCTCCCCGCCGCTCCGTAGATGCGTCCGGCGGATTCGCACTCGAGGTCCAGCGCGCTGATTCCCGAAGACGTCGAAAGCAGCTCTTCGAGGGTGCGGGTGATGAGGCGCGACAGCTCGTCGCTGCCGGCGAAGCGTCCGGCGAGATCGCGCGGCGTGAGCGTGATGGAGTCGTCCTCCATCAGCTTGGCGTACAGGAGGCCCTTGGCCCGCGCGTCAGGAATCTTGTCCAGAAGCTCGCGCATGGAGGCGTCCTGGAGAAACTCCGCGATACGGCGGACGCGCTCTTCCTTGCGCGCCAGCTTTTCCTGATGGCGGCGAAGCTCTTCTTCGCGGCGCGCCTCCGCCGCGGCGCGGCAGGCGAAATCCGGAGATTCGAAGACGACGTCGCCCATCCGTATCAGGCTCACGCCGGTGCCGAAGAGCAGGCGCTCGATCCGCGGGCGGAACGTCTCCTCCACATGCGGCCGCAGGTCCCGCTTGTGCAGCTCCGCGGCGGTCCGCGGAGCGGCGAATTCGGAGGCGATCCGTTTCAGGTCCGCCCCCAACGCGGCTTTCATATCGGACGTCGAGTAGGCGCCCGGGAAATTGAAGTAGGAGCGGGCGAAATCCTTGAGCAAATCGTCCCGGTGGCACTGGAGGCGGACGGTCATGTCGATCTGGGCGGAAAGCGGATAATCGTCCGCGCTGCGCAGCCCCGAGATCGCGAACCGCAACGGCAAATCGCCTTCCTTGGCGATCAAGAGATCGAACCGGCCCCGCGCCTCTTCGCCCGCTTCCATCCTCCGGACGGCGCCGTCGGAGAACATCGCCAATCCCGTCGTGTGACGCGGAAGGGTGAATCGTTTCTGGAACACGCCGGAAAGCTCGCTGGAGGAGAACTTCAAAGCAATCAGGTTGCGGTTTTCGAGAAAGTCCCGTATCGTCGGCTTCGCCATTGGATTTGCCTGAATTCGAGTCGCCCGCGCAAATCCCGTTTATAGGACGACGTTCGCCGTTCATCATATCCTGGGAAAAAATCGACTTCAAGGCGGGAGGCAAAAGAAACGCGGGAAAAACGATAAAACGCGTCGCTTGAGGCTTCTGGCGACGTTTTATGAATTCATATTTGAATCATCCCGCCACGGCCCAGAGCCCGGCCACGCGGTCGTAGTAGACCAGGATCTTTTCCTCGGCGGGACGGTCGCGGTCGGGCAGGCGATCGGGAAGGCCCCATTCCGTGCGGCCCGGATGGGCGGTGAACTCAAACGTCTTGATCTTGTTCACGAAATCTCTTTCGGGGATCGAGCTCAGGCCGCGGCCCTCCGCCAGCCGGATGACCTGTTCGCACACCGTGTCGTTGGGGGGGGAGACGGTCTGGCCGCTGATCCGCATGAGGTACCCTCGCAGGGCGGCGCGCACGGCCCGGCGCAACAGGTCCCGGGACGGCAGGATCAGGCGCATGCGGCCGTCTCCCGACGCGGCGAAGGCGAATCGAGCGGCGGGCGAGGACAGCCGGAACGCCGTCATGTCGTTGTGTCCGTTCAGCACCGCGTTGCGAAGTTCGGATCCGTTCGGCAGCGAGCGATACGCGATCCATTGGAAGCGGTCCTTGGATGATCGGTCGGATTCGGCCCACGCCGTTCCCAGCTTGAGCAAGCCTTCTCCCGTCGTCTTGATCACGTACCCGAGGATCAGATCTTCGGGAACGTCCACGTTGTCCCTCAAGTAACGACCGGGCGTGATGGAATCGGATCTCCACAGCTCGAGGCCTCCGCTGGTTTGCCGGGTGATCACGCCGGTCATCTTGTCGCGGACGGCCGACTCGGCTTCGTGGGAATACGGCTGCCAGTAGTTCGGATTGAGCAGGATCGGAGGGATGCGGAAGATGAGCGCTTGGAGCGGGCGGAGTTCGGGCGCGACGAGCGCGGCCAGATCCGCGTACGGGACGTTCTGGACGTAAAAATGAAATTCCGACGATTCCCGGATGAGGAGGTACATCTCCAGGCGGACCGGCATGCCGTCGGGAAGGTGTTGGAAGAAGATTCCGGGGGTTGTGGGCATTCGGCGCTCCGCGGTCGCGGGCATCAGGCGCATCATTATAGGGAGACGCTCCGAAGCGGCAATAGAAACCACGCGAGGCCGCTTCCTTGACTTGCCCCCGGTCGCTCTTAAAATGACCCTATACTTCTTCCCGCCCCATTCCCGGAGGCGCTGATGAGCATCCGTGTCGCCGTCAACGGGTTCGGCCGCATCGGACGGCTGGCCTTTCGCTGCATGATCGCCCGCCCGGAGTTCGAAATCGTCGCCATCAACGACGTCACGGACGTCAAGACAAACGCGCATCTGCTCAAGTACGACACCGTTTTCCGTCGTTTCGAGGGCGACGTCGGGACGCGGGAAGGCGCGCTGGTCGTCGATGGGAAGGAAGTCAAAGCCTTGTCCGAAAAGGACCCGGCCCGGCTCCCGTGGAAGTCGATGGACATCGACTGGGTCATCGAATCCACGGGCCTCTTCATGACGCGCGAGGCCTGCGCCAGGCACCTGTCGGCCGGCGCCAAGCGCGTGCTGCTGTCGGCGCCCGCCAAGGACCAGGTGGACATCACGGCCGTGCTCGGCGTCAATCACGATCAAGTGCGGCCGGAGCACAAGATCATCTCCAATGCCAGTTGCACGACGAACTGTCTGGCGCCGGTCGCCAAAGTGCTGAACGACCGTTTCGGAATCGTCAAAGGGTTCATGACCACGGTGCACGCGTACACGAACGACCAGAGGACCGCCGATCAGGTGCACAAAGACCTGCGCCGGGCGCGCGCCGCGGGGCAGAACATCATTCCCACCTCCACGGGCGCGGCGAAAGCGATCGGATTGGTCATCCCCGAATTGGACGGCAAGCTGGACGGCATCGCGATGCGCGTTCCGGTCGCCGACGGCTCGGCCGTGGATCTGGCCGTCGAGCTCAAGCGCAGCGTGACGAAGGATCAGGTCAACGCCGCCATGCGGGACGCGTCGGCGGGCCCGCTGAAAGGCATCCTGGAATATTGCGAAGATCCCATCGTATCCAGCGACGTGATCGGCAACGCGCATTCGTCGGTCTTCGACGCCCTTTCGACGATGGTGCTGGGCGGCACGTTCGTCAAGGTCGTATCCTGGTACGACAATGAGTGGGCGTACAGCGTGCGGTGCGCGGACCTGATCGCGCTCCTCTCCCGGTGACCGCGCTCATGCGGAAACTGACCGTCCGTGATCTCGCCGTCCGCGGAAAGCGGGTTCTGGTTCGCGTCGACTTCAACGTGCCCCTCAAGGACGGGAACGTCGCGGACGCCACCCGCCTTCGCGCGTCGCTTCCCACGCTCGCGCACCTCCGCGACCAGGGCGCTCGAACGGTTCTGATGTCGCACCTGGGGCGTCCGGACGGCAAACCCCAGCCGAAATACTCGTTGAGGCCCGTGGCGGAGGCGCTGAGCGAATGGCTCGGGCAGCCCGTGGCGTTCGCGAGCGATTGCGTCGGCCCCGAGGCCGAACGCGTCGCTGGGTCGCTGGCGGACGGCCAGGTCGCGTTGCTGGAAAACGTCCGCTTTCATCCCGAGGAAGAGGCCAACGATTCCGACTTCGCGCGGAAGCTGGCCGCGCACGGGGAAATCTACGTGAACGACGCGTTCGGCACGGCGCATCGCGCGCATGCCTCCACGGAAGCGTGCGCCCGTCTTTTCAAGCAGGCGGCCGCCGGATTCCTGATGGAAAAGGAACTCGATTACCTGGGCGAGAAGCTGGCCGATCCGGCCCGTCCCATGATGCTGGTCCTGGGCGGGGCGAAGGTTTCCGACAAGATCGGGCTCATCGAGCATATGCTTCCGAAAATGGACGCGCTCCTCATCGGCGGAGGGATGGCCTTCACGTTCCTGGCCGCGCGGGGCGAGCCGGTCGGCGCGTCCAAGGTGGAGACGGAGCGTCTTGAAACGGCCCGTCATCTGCTGCGGGAGGCGTCCGCCCAAGGTGTGTCGCTCTTTCTGCCGAAGGATCACGTCGTGGCGGATCGATTCGACGCGAAGGCCTCCGTCCAAGTGGTGACCCGGATCCCGGACGGATGGATGGCGCTCGACATCGGTCCCGCCACCGCCACGGAATTCGCGTTCACGCTCACGGGCGCCCGCACCGTGGTCTGGAACGGTCCGCTGGGAGTCTTTGAAATGGAGCCCTTCGCCGAGGGGACGCGCGCGGTAGCGGAGGCGCTGGCCGGGGCCCAGGCCGTGACGATCGTCGGCGGCGGCGATACCGCCACGGCCGTCGAGCGGTTCGACGTGGCCGCCAAGATGAGTCACGTGTCGACGGGCGGGGGAGCGTCGCTGGAACTGCTGGAAGGCAAGACGCTTCCCGGCGTGGCCGCCTTGACGGACAAAGCCTGATTCTGGATTCTCGATTCTTGTCGAGGAGGCCGTCGAGAACCGAAAATCGAGAATCGAACATCGACGCCATGCCTTCTGTAAAAATTGCTCCTTCGTTGCTGGCCGCGGATTTCTCGCGCCTGCGCGACGAGGTCCAGCGGGTCGAAGCCGCCGGCGCGGATTGGCTTCACCTGGACGTCATGGATGGACATTTCGTTCCCAACCTGACGATCGGGCCCGCCGTCGTCGAGTCGGTTCGGAAAGTGACCCGCCTTTTTCTGGATTGCCATTTGATGGTCATGGAGCCGGAGAAATACGCGAGCGCGTTCGCCGACGCGGGGGCCGACGGCGTCACGTTTCATGCGGAAGCCGTGGCGAAGGATGATGCGCGCCTTCGCACGGAGCGGGGATGGATGATGACGCTTCCGTGCCAGCAACGGTATGACGGGCAGCGGGTCGACGAGACCGTCGGGCGGCTCCGTTCCCGGGGCGTTCGCGTCGGCGTGGCGGTCAACCCCGATACGGACGCGGAGTGCGTGGGCGAATTGATCCCCAAGGTCGACATGATCTTGGCGATGACCGTCTGGCCCGGATTCGGCGGTCAGAAATTCATCGAGAGCGTCATGCCCAAGGTGCGGAAGTTTCGAGCGATGTCGGAGGCCCTCGATGTGGAGGTGGATGGGGGCGTGAATCCGGAGACGGCGCGATGGGCCGCGGCGGCGGGCGCCAACATCTTCGTGGCGGGAACGGCCACGTTCCGCTCGGAGGACGCGGCCGGGGCGATCGCCGCCTTGCGCCGGAGCGCGATCGGGGAATAGAATCCGGCAGCGGCGAAAGGCGGTGGGACGTGGCGTTTGAAAAGATCCGGAACCTGCTCGGGCGGAAGAAGAGCCTGCCCGGCGGCCTGTGGATGAAATGTCCCGATTGCATCGGGATGATCTACCGCAAGGAGATGGAGGAACGGAAGCTCGTCTGTCCGGCCTGCAATTACCATTTCACGATGACGCCGCAGGAGCGGATCCATCTCCTGCTCGACGAGGAGTCGTTCACTCGGATGTGGTCCAATCTCGAGCCCGTGGACGCCCTGAATTTCGAAGGCGTCACCAGCTACAAGCAGAAGTTGGAAGCCGCCCAGAAAGAGACGGGCGAGAGGGACGCCGTCTGGGCCGGGGTGGGTCGCCTGGAGGGGCGGCCGCTCGTGTTCGGCCTGACGGACTCGCGTTTCATGATGGGGAGCATGGGCTCCGTCGTGGGGGAAACGATCGCCCGCGCGTTCGAGTTCGCCACCGAACGGCGCCTGCCGGTGGTGTTCGTCTCCGGGTCGGGCGGCGGCGCGCGCATGTACGAAGGGGCGCTTTCGCTGATGCAGATGGCCAAGTCGAGCGCGACGATCGCGCGCTTCCAGGAAGCGGGCGGGCTGTACATCTCCGTGCTGACGAATCCCACCATGGCCGGCGTCATGGCGAGCTTCGCCGCCCTCGGGGACGTCCTCGTGGCCGAACCCAAAGCGCTGATCGGATTCACCGGACCGCGGGTCATCGAACAGACGATCCGGCAGGAGCTTCCCAAGGGCTTTCAGACGTCGGAATTCCTCCTGGAGCACGGCTTCGTCGATCTGATCGTCGAGCGCCCCAAGCTGCGCCGCGAGGTCGCCCGGCTCATCGAATATCTCACATGAATGT
>JACQVR010000036.1 GCA_016209705.1 Planctomycetota bacterium | reverse complement strand
GCGAGTTGGGAAAGTTCCTGGCGAGTATTGCCGATGAGAGACATAACAGCCTCCTTGTCGATGCTGACCTTGCCTTCCAACAGGGTCTATCGGCATACGGAGGCCTTTTTCATAATACGCCCTTCGCTCAGGGGCATTGCTCCTAGGAGATCGTCGGCATCGTGCAGCTATCGAGACATTTCCCGCCTTCCGTCGGGAGTCTTATCTCCTGTATCCTTCGTATCCCGGCATCCCCTTGAATAATTCGCCGGCACGGACGGTTTCCCCTCTCTCGTTATCCCCATCAAGTGCGGCGGCGGCGCGGTCGATATACCTCTGGACACTCGCCGAGCGTTCAGGGGGACTATGTCGCGTCGATGGTCGGGCCGATTCTTGAAATGGATTCAAGCGTTCGACGTCCGCCGAACGTTGCGCGCCTGGTTCGCGCGACTCGCTCCCCGTCGCGAGACGGCCGGCGCCGCGGCCATGATCGTCACCGCCGTCGCCTCGCTGGCGTTCATCGTGCTTCTGGTCCACCGGGCCGTCTACCACTACGTGACCTCTTCGCCCCAGTTTCTCGTTCCCCGAGCCACCGCCCGGATTCGCGTCGCTCCGCGCTGGGCCGATCCTCGTTCGTCCGACAACGACGTGTTCCTGGACGTGGGCGGCCGGTCGCTCTTCGATCCCGATCTGGTCCGGACGGTCGCGGCCGCCTTCGAACAGAATCCCTGGGTCCGGCGTCTGACCGCCGTGGACCGGGTCTTCCCCGACCAACTCCGGGTCCGGTTCGAACCCCGGCGGCCGCGCCTTTCCGTCCGCAAGTCCAACGGCGTCGTGCTGGTCGATCGGGAGGGAACGCGTTTGCCGGGTCATTACGCGGAATGCCCCGCCTTCACCTTGGAAGTGGTCGGAACGGCGGCGGGGGTTCCGGCGCCGGGCGGGACGTGGGGCGGCGATGAAATCAAGATCGCGCTGGAGATGGCCGATCTGATCGAGAGAGAACCTCTCCTGCGCGCTTTGGCCGTGCATGTCTTGGATCTTTCGAACCTCGACGGGCGTCGCGACGCGAGGCAGGCGGATCTGGCCTTGAAGGCCGGGGCCGGCGCGTGGATCTGGTGGGGACGGGCGCCGTCTCGGGCGCGTTACGGCGAACCTTCGCTGGTCGAGAAACTGGACAACTTGAGGATGGCGGCGGAAAACTATCCCCAGCTCGACGGATTGAGCCTCGTCAAGATCCATCAGAAAGGACCGCCGCGGTGCACGTTGCGGGAAGATCGATTGGGCCGGGATCTGCGTTGACCTCCGGAGACGTCCGATGCGGTTGAGCGTTTCGCGCGCGCTCGCGCTTCATCTCCTGTGGACCGCCTTCACCTGCGGCGCCTTGCTGATCGCCATCGGCGGCGTCTTGCCGTTCCGCCTGGGAGCGATCGATCCTCCGGGGGCGTTCTCGTGTTTGGTCGAATCCGAGATCTTTTTCATCTTGGTCGTCTGGCCTTTTTTCATCCCCCGATTGTGCGTGGCGGCGAAGGACGATGAGCCGATGCGGACCTTGGGGGAAACCCCTCTGTTGCTCTCCCAGGTCGCCGTCATGTTCGTCGTCGCCCTGCCCGCGGCCTTGTTGAGCCGGAATCTCGCCGATGTCGGCACCCTGCGCTTCTTCTTCGGCTTGCTTCTGGTCGGCGTGCTGGCGTGTTTCACGGCGGCGGTGTTCCTCATCCTCGGCCCGCGACGGGCGACTTCCTCCTATTTTCTCGGCTTCTTCGTGTGTTCCGCGCTGCTTCCGTTTTGCCATTATCTCAGCGGTGAATTCGCGGGAGGTCCGTCGCTGGCATTTCTCGCGGCCCTCTCTCCCTTCTGGAGCGCGGCCCAACTGAGACCCGGCGCCCCCTTGAGCTGGGCCCCCGCCGCAACGTGCGCGATCTACGGAGCGCTCGCGCTCCTGCTTCTGGCCTCCGCGCCCTTTCTGAAAACCCCGGCGCCCGCCGATTCCTCCCGCGCCTGACGGCGGATACAATGGCCGCCGTGCGCTTCGTGCTTCTGGCGGCGCTGGCCCTCCACGACGAGCCTTCGCTGGAATACGTTCGCACGATTACCGGCGGCGCCGCGCGAAGCGGATGTTGGCTCCCGCTTCGTGTCGGCCTTCGCGCCCCATCCGGATTCGAGGGCATCGTGCGCGCGAGCGCCGACGCCGGCTTTTCGGTGTCGCGTCATGTCCGCGTCCCCGCCGGGGGGACGTCCGAAATACTGCTTCCCATCGTCGCACTTTACGAGGACGCGCGCGTGGAGGTCGCGCTGCACCGCGGCGGGCGGGACATCACGACGCGAAAACTCGATGAACGGCTGGAGTTTCTCGGACCGAAGGAACTGTTGCTCCTGGTGGATCCCTCGTGGGGAAGCGTCGATTCACTCCGCGCGCACGAACTTCAGCCGCCGGACGGCCGCTACCGCTTGAGGCCCTTTCCGTCCGAATCCTCGTGCTGGGACGAGGCTGACGGAATGGGCGCTTTCGAAGCCGTGGATGCGGTGCTGATGTCGCAACGGCGGGCCCGAGAAGTGTCCCTCTCCCTCTGGAGATCGCTGGGGGGCGCGGTGTGGACGGATCGGCCGCGGATCGCGACCCCCGCGGTGCGCTTCGAAGCGATCGACGCCCGCGTGGCCCCCCTGGCGCGATCCGACCCATGGTCCGAACTCAAGCGCGACGCGGCGATGCTTTTTCTGGTGATCTATGCGTTCTCCCTGTTCGTGGCGGGATTCGTGACGTGGGCCAGGCGTTTGGGCATCCGGACGCTCGCGGGAGCTTTGGTGGGAACTTCCGCCCTGTTCGTGCTCGGATACGCCGTCCTATTTCCCAAAGGGGACTTGACGGTGCAGGTTCACCAGGCGATCTATCAATCTTCCGACGGCTGGGCCGTCGCGAACCTTCATGAACCGCGATCGTCCCAGACGCGGCCGCGAGAAATTCTTTTCGGCCGCCTCGCCAAGCCCGTTCGGGCCGCCGCTCCCCGCACGACGTCTCTGGAGGTTCACCTGACCGAGGATCAAGGGTCCGTGGTCCGAGGGTGGCGGCCGCCGGATCCGGCGTGGTTCCTGACGTTGGAGCCGAGCGGTCCGCGGGAGGGGGGGGCGGCGGCGGACGCCCCGCCGCCGGATGCGGTTCGGCGTTATTTCGCCCGGCCGGAGGGGTTCGCCGTCGCGTTCGCCGTGCCCGAAACGGCGGTCGCTCCACTCGCCGTGCAGGCGCATGATCTGGTGGAAACGCGCCTCATATCGGCGATCAAGCTGGAGCGCGCGCGCTAAGGCCCCTTGCGGGCGCTCCCGATTTCCTGCATAATTTATTTGACTTTATGGGTACCGGCCGGTACCTTGCCGCGCCGGATGCAAGGTGAGGACGTGATGAACCTGCCTCAAGATCTTTTGGATCTCCTGGTCTGCGCGCTGTGCAAGTCCGACGTTCGGCCGGACGGCGAGACCTTGGTGTGCCAGAATCGGAGCTGCGGCCTCATTTATCCCGTCAAGGAAGATATCCCCGTCATGCTGATCGACGAGGCTTCCCGTCCGTGCCCGAAGTGCGCGGCATCCCGCGACTGGAAGGAATCGGAGGACGCGCTTCAGTGTCCGCGGTGCGGAGAGAGATTCCAGTACGAAAGGAAGTAAGGGTTTGGAAAAGCGCGTTGCCCTTCTGGTCGTCTTGTGCGTCGTCGTGTTCGTGGGGTGGAACTTCGTCTATCAATGGATGTTTCCGCCGCCGCCACGGCCTCCGGCCGCGCCGGAACGGCCGGCTCCGGCGGAGCCGGAACCCGAGCGCGCGCCCAAACCCCAGGAGGATGCCCCAGCCGAGCCCGCCGAGGAGCCGGCCGTTCAACCCGAGGAACGGGAGCGGACCAGCACCGTGAGCAATGAACACGTCGTCTTCGTCTTGACGAATCGCGGCGCCGGTATCGAGGAAGCGACGGTCCTGTTGAACGGGCATCAGCGCGTCGCGCTGTTGCGGCCATTCGATGAGGACATCCCCCACCTGGCCTTGCAGGCGGAGGGTTCGGACGACGACTTGATTCGGACCCCGTGGACGGTCGCAGAGGAATCGCCCCAGGGCGTGACTTACACGTTCAAGATGCGCAACGGCCTGGTGATCGAGAAGCGGTTCCGATTGGACCCCGGCGTCCATTCGCTGCGGCTTCTCTTGGGAATCCGCAATGTCGGTGGCAAGGACGCTCCTCCCGTTCGCGTGCGGTTTCGATGGCACGTGTTCACCGGATTGACGCACGACGGTCATTACCAATACGAACGCTTCGGCGCCGGATGCGTGGGGCTCAAGACGGGAGGGGCGCATTCCCTGAAGACCATCTCCCTCGACGAGCCGCGCAAGGAAGGGGCGCCGATCAAAGTTTCGGTCCCGGAGGATGAGGCGGATCGCTCGCCGGATTGGTTCGGACTGCGGAACCGGTACTTCGCCGCCTTGTTCAATCCCGAGGACGGACCGGAGAGCTTCTGGTTCAAGGTCTTCGAGTTCAGGGCGACAAGCCAGATCCCGGCCGGCGGGGAGCCCATGAAGGCGCTGGCGGTGGACGCTCTCTCGAAAGAACTCGAGATCGGGGCTTCACCCTTTTCCGGCCGCTTTCAGGTGTTTCTGGGTCCCTTGCGGGAAAAGGAGCTGCGGGAGGTGCGGGGCGCGGAACGCTTCCTGGACGCCGGCTGCACGGGCGGACTGTTGAAGCCCATCGAAGCCCTGATTCTCTGGATCGTCAACGCGTTCCATGGACTCGTGGGGAACTACGGGTTCGCCATCATCCTGACGACGCTGGCGGTTCGCCTGGCGCTGTTCCCGCTCTCCAAGAAGAGCCAGGTTTCCATGGCGCGGATGACGGAGTTGCAACCCAAGTTGACGGCGCTGCGGGAACGCTATGGGGACAATCCCCAGAAGATGAACCAGGAGCAGATGAAACTGTTCAAGGAGCATGGCGTGAACCCGCTGTCCGGGTGCCTGCCGATCCTCCTCCAGTTCCCGATCTGGATCGCCCTGTTCACGGTGTTCGATACGACGTTCGATTTTCGCCAATCGCCGTTCATTTTCTGGATTCGCGACCTGTCGCAGCCGGACCGGCTTTTCACGTTCGATCGGCCGATTCCGCTGGTTCTGTTCAACCTGCGCGAGGTCAATCTCCTGCCGCTCATTATGACCGGAACCTGGTTCCTCCAGGCGTACCTGGCACCTCGGTCGCAGGACCCCAAGGTCGCGGCGCAGCAGAAGATGATGATGTTCATGCCGGTGGTGTTCGGGATGCTGTGCTATTCGTACGCCAGCGGCGTCAGCCTCTATTTCTTCGTCAACTCGCTTCTGGGAATCGCGGAGCAAAAGATCATCCGCAAGTTTTTTCTGCCGGCGAAATCGAAGGCGCCGGCGTCCGTCTAGGTCAGGTGGAGGATCGAATGAAAGCGGAAAGCGTCAGCCGGCGGGGTCGGGTCACGCAGGAGGACATCGCGCAAGCCTGCAAGGTCGATCAGGGGTCCGTGTCGCGCATTCTCAACAAGGATACGCGCGACTCGTTCGCCGAAGAGACGGTCAAGAAGGTGTTTCGAGCCGCGCGCGAACTTGGATATCTTCATCCCGCCCTGATCTCGTCCAACCGCCGGGAGGGCATACGGCGCAAGGCGTCGATCGTCGGGCGCGTGCAGATCATCATCGGGACGAACACGGTGTACGACGAGGGCGGCGTGGATGTCGAGGAGGTGTCCTTGTCCGGCATGCTGCTGCGCAACTTCCGGACGCGCAAGCAGACGCTGCCGCTGGACCGTTTCAAGCTGGACGTCCACGTGGAGACTCCCAAGGGAAAGCCGTTCCGCGTCCGTTGCCGGGTGGTGCGGTTTTCGGACAACGAGAACGAGTTCGGCTTGGCGGTCAAGTACGAAAGCCTGGACGAGACGACCCGGGAGCGGCTGAAAAGCTTCGTGAAGTGACGCTCGCCCCTGCGGCGGTCGCTTCTGGAACGGCGGCTCCCCGCCGGTTTGTACGATTGCCTGTGCCGGGGGGGCGTCGACAATTATGACCCCGGCCTTTCTTCAGCCGATCGATTCGTGCGCCTGTCCGACGCCCCGGGGTCCGAACCGCGTATGAGGAACGCTGGCTCGAGAAGGGAAGGGGCGGACGACACGATCGTGGCCCTCGCTTCTCCTCCGGGCGGATCGGAACGCGCGGTGGTGCGACTGAGCGGGGCCCGCGCGTTCGCCGTTTCTCGGCGGCTCGCCCCGGTTCCGCGGCGCCGGGGAATCTATCTCCTGCGGATCCCCGGAGGCGGAATGTTCGTGCCGTGTCAGGCCTGGTCCATGCCGGCTCCTCGCTCCTATACGCGCGAAGATGTGGTCGAATTTCACCTCCCCGGCTGCCCGCCGCTGGTCCGCCGCATGGTGGACCGGCTGATTTCGGCGGGAGCCCGGCCCGCGGAGCCCGGTGAGTTCACGCGGCGGGCCTTCGTGAACGGACGTCTGGACCTGATCCAGGCCGAAGCGGTTCTGGCCGTCATCCGCGCCTCATCCGACGAAGAAATGCGTACGGCCGGCCTTCTCCTGGAGGGGACCTTCTCCCGGAGACTTCACGAGATGGAGGACCGACTCCTGAGCCTGTGCGCCGATCTGGAGGCGTCCATCGATTTCGTGGACCAGGACATCGATCTGCTTCCCACCGGCGAGGCGCTCCGGCGAGTATCGGATCTGCGGGCCGAGTCCGCTCGGCTTCTGGCGGAATCGCGCGTGATGGAATTCGGGTGGGACGCGCCCACGGCCTTCTTGGTCGGACCTCCCAACGCGGGCAAGTCCACGCTCTTCAACGCCCTCGTCGGCGGACGCTCCCTGACCAGTGATATCCCCGGGACGACGCGCGACCTGCTGGAAGGCCGGCTGGGGGCTCTGAAAATCGTGGACGCCCCCGGCCTCTTCGATCGCCGCGCGCCGACGGACTTGGACCGCATCGCCGCTCAGCGCGCGGAGCGCGCGGCGCGGCAGGCCGATCTGTGGATCGTCGTCGTGGACGCCTTGGCGCCGGAGCGGGTCGCGGCGGCGGCCGCCTGGACGCGGTCGTCGGTCCCGGTCGTGACCAAGGCGGACCTCGTGGGATGGGACGAGGCGCGGCGCATCGCGTCTCGCCTGCCGCTGGCGGATCCGGAGATCGTCTCGGGGACGACGGGAGAAGGGGTGGACGCGTTGCGGCGCCGTCTGGCGGAGTGGGGGAAGGGGGGCTCGGCCGGTTCGGAGGCTCGCTTCGCCCTGCCGAGACGGCAGAGGGCGTTGCTTCGCGAAGCCGTGCGCTCTTTGGATGCGGCGGCCGGAGCGTTGCGAGCGGATCGAGGCGTCGAGCTGGCGGCGTTGGACGCCCGTGCCGCGATGCAGGCCCTCGGCGCTCTTTCCGGGCGGCAGGTGGATGAAGATCTCCTCACGCGCCTCTTCGAGCGATTTTGCATCGGTAAATGACCCCGCACGTTGACACGAGGTCGTCACCTGCTAGACTGTCGGCGGCCGGTTTCCGGACACCGTCCCCCCATGCGTTGCCCGTTTTGCAAGAAGGACAGCGATCGCGTCATCGACTCGCGTTCCACCGGCGACGGCCGAATCGTCCGGCGGCGGCGGGAATGCCTTTCATGCCGCAAGCGGTTCACCACCAGGGAGCAGGCGGAGGAGCGCGTCCTTTACGTGATCAAGAAAGACGGGCGGCGGGAGCTCTTCGATCGCGAAAAGATCCGCGCCGGTCTGCGCATGGCGTGCAAGAAGCGTCCGATCCCGCTGGAAAAAATCGAGGGGATCGCCGGACGCATCGAATCGGACCTGCTCGGCAAGTACGAGCGGGAAGTCCGTTCCAAGGCCATCGGAGATATGGTCATTCGGGAGCTGCGACATCTCGATCACGTGGCGTACGTGCGGTTCGCCTCCGTCTACCGCGAATTCAAAGACGTGGCCGAGTTCATGCGCGAGCTCAAGCCCATGCTGCCATGACGCGACGCCATCTCGAGCGGGTGAAGAAGCGCGACGGCCGCGTCGTCGACTACGACGAAGCGAAGCTGGCGGAGGCCATTTATCGGGCCGCGCGATCCGTGGGTCAGGACAACCGCTACCTCGCGCGCGACCTGGCGGGCGTGGTGACGACCTACCTGGAGCGATATCACGATCGGGAAATCCCCACCAGCGAAGAAATCCAGCGCATGGTGGAGAAGATCCTGTTCGAAACGGGCCATGCGGAAGTGGCCCGCGCCTATTTGATTTACCGGGAGCATCAGGGGACGCGTTCCGCCACGCCCCCGGAAGCGCTGTCCGGCGAGCTGTTTCCCACGGAGCCCGTATTCGTCGAAGCGTCGACGCGGGACGAAGTCAGCACGTGGGGCCGCGATCGCATCAGCGCGGCGCTGGTCAAAGAGGCGGGCCTCGATCCCGCCTCCGCCGGGGAGATCGCCTCCGCCGTCGAGCAGAAAATTTTCCGGGAAGGTCACCGCCGGGTTTCCTCCACGCTCATTCGAGAGCTCGTCAACCAGGAGCTGCTGGCGCGCGGATACGTTTCGAAGATGCGCAAGCAGCTTGTGGTCGGCCTTCCCAAGTACGATCTCGATCGCCTCCTGCGGCCCGGCACGGACGGCGAACGGGCGATCGATCCGGACCGGATGTGCCGCATGATCGGCGAGACGACCCTCAAGCAATACGCGCTTCAGGAGCTGCACCCCCGGGAGGTCGCCGACGCGCACATCGAGGGGCGCCTTCATATCCATGATCTGGAATATCCGCTCAAGCTGCACTGGGTCGCCCTGCACGTTCCGGAGATGGTAAAGACCCACGATGAAGATCCCGCGCTGTCCAGCGTTCGGCCGGGGCCTCGCGCCCTGGGGACTCGCCTGGACGCCCGCATCGCGGCGATGGCGCGGGTCGTCGCCGGAGGCGTGGAGCTCTCTCACGTGAACGCCGCCTACGCGCCGATGCTCCTGGGAAGCGGCGACGACGAATTGTCGGACGAAGCGGCGTTCGTGGCGGCGCAGTTGGCGCGCGTCGAACGGCCGAGATTACACGTCGGCGTGGATCTGGGCATCCCGTCCTACCTGCGAAGCTCGCTCGGAGCGGCTCGGGGGCCGGCGATCCGGTTCGCGCGCGAGCTGCTGCGGGTCGGACGCGACATGCCGTGCGAAATCATCTTTCACGTGCCGCCCGACGGCTTCGACGATCCGGACGGCGCGTCGCTGCTTCGAGAGGCGTGCCGCTTCAGCCTCGAACGGGGGCGCTCCCTATTCTGCTTCGAGCGTCCGGGCTCTACGGTTCGGAGAATTTCGCGCTTCGGGGGACGGGGCGCTTCGGATCCGGAGGACGGTCCGTTCGTGCTGGCGCAGGCGGTCACGATCAATCTCCCGCAAGCCTACTATCGGAGCGAAGGAAGCTCGGATTTCTACGCGGAGCTGGAGGTCGCGCTGGACGCCCTCGTGCGGGCGCATCTGGTGAAGCGCGCCTTGCTCCGCCGGCCGCGAGGCGATTCCGCCGAATTCGCCGTGGCGGTCGCCGGATTGAACGAAGCGGTGCGGCTGCTGTGCGGAGCGGAGATGGCGGACGACGAGAACGCGCTGCGGCTGGGAATCCGCATCCTGTCGTTCCTGTACTTCCGGGTTCGCGAGGAATCGGAAAAGCATGGAATCCGTCTGGCGATGCACGATCTGGGCGGAACGGAGGCGGCGGAGCGATTTCTGCGGATCGACCGCCAGATGTTCGCGCGCGCCCGGGGTCTCGAAGCGCAGCTCGGCCCGATGTCGGGCTATACCGCCGGCGTGCATCTGCGCTCCTTTCCCGACGTCGAGGCGGGTCTCGCCTCCGAGGCGAGGTTCCATACGCTTCTGACGCAAGGCGCGGCCCTCCTGCCTGCGTCCGCGCGCGCGTCCCTGACCCCGGCGCGGCTCTTGGATCACCTGCGCACCGTGTACGTCGGAACGTCGTGCGCGCAGGTTTCTATCCCGTGACCCCTCTCCTCGGGGACCTGGAACGGGGATATGGAATCGGTGACCGGACGCGTGATTCGGATCGCTGGCAACACCTATCGAGTGCGGACGGCTGACGCCGTCCTGGAATGCAAGTTCCGGGGGCGCCTCAAGAAGGAGCGCCAGGCGGTGGTCAAGCTGGCGGCCGTCGGCGACGAAGTCGAGGTCGTTCCTTCAGGCGCGGGCGAAGGCGCCATCCAAAAAGTTCTGCCTCGCCGGTCCAAGCTGTCGCGGGCGGACCCGGGCAATTTCCGCCGCGAGCAGGTGATCGTCGCCAATGTCGAGTCCTTGATCATCGTGCAAGCCGCGCGGCGGCCGTCCCTGGATCTGCTGGTGCTCGACAAATGCACCGTCATGGCCGCGGCGGCCGGCATCCCGGCGGCCGTGTGCGTCAACAAGTCGGACCTGGGTCCCGCGCCGGCGGCGGACCTCTACGCGAAGCTGGGGATGCCGCTCTTCCGCACGAGCGCCGCCCTACGGGAGGGACTGGAACCGCTGGCGGCCCACCTGGCCGGCCGGATTTCTGTTTTCCTGGGCCCTTCCGGCGTCGGAAAATCCAGTCTCATCCGGGCGCTCCATCCCCACCTGGCGTTGAAGGTCGGCGAAGTGCGCACCAAGACTGGGGAAGGGCGCCACACGACGACGTGGGTTGAGCTTTTCGACGTGGGATCGGGAACGTTCGTGGCGGATACCCCGGGATTGGAGTATTTCACGGTATGGGAAGTGACGCCGGGGAATCTTCGGGAGCATTTTCCGGAGTTCGAGGAGGCGGCGCCTGCCTGCAAGTTTCGGGATTGCACCCACGTGATGGAGCCGCGATGCGCGGTTCGGGAGGCGGTTCAGCAAGGGCGGATCGCGTCCAGCCGCCATGAGAACTACCTCCGCATCCTCAGCCTCCTCAAAGATCGGCAGGCGATGTTTGACAGCTTGTAGCGGGTAGCTCGTAGCTTGTGGCGGCCAGCCGTTGGATAGGCTATGAGCTACGAGCTTCGTTCGTCCAAGATGGCATTGGCCATCAGGACAAAAGCACTCGTTGTCCATGCATGGAATGCTACGCCCTTGTGTTCCGGGCCTCAAGCAAGTACTCGAAGGCCGGCAATGAACCGGAAGATCTCAAGCAGTGCTTGGCGACTGCCGATCAATCAGCAGGGGCTGCGCCTTATCAGGAAGGCGCTGCATCCCGATATCGATGGCGAAGAGGATTGCCGAATGCTCGGTGGAGCATAGTCGGTCCGGAACCGTCGACGGCGGCGCACTGCGATGCAGGGGGCAGACAGGATCAGTGAGTGTGGCCGGTCCGATGTCTCCTCCATCTCTGGGTCCCACGCGAGCGGCCGCTTGTTGGAGGTAGGGTCTGACAAGGCACGGGCCACCAGCTTTTTGTGTAGAAGCCCATCCTCCCTGCCGATAAACCTAGTAGCCGCCGTTTCGAGGGGGGGCTGATGAGAGAGCTTTTTCGCCGGCTGATACGGAGCATCCAATCTCTGGCCGGGATGTTGCTGGCGTAGGAGATCGAAATTGCTCAGGTCATGCGTGTCGCAATTTCTAATGGCCGAAACCTTCGTTTTCGGCTGAATGTTCGGAGCGGCCAGGAAAGACGGGTCGTTCCGATACGAAGGCGGCCCGTTTCTGGACGTGGGGGAGATGGAGGCGCAGAGGGGAAGGATCGGCACGGCCCTAAATTTTTTATCTCCCCATCTCCACGATCTCCCGATCTCCTATAAAATGGGCGTTCAAGGGTTTGGAATCCGCGGGTCTTCATCATTCGTCATGGGAAAGTGCCATGCAGCTTAAGAAACTCGAGATGGTCGGGTTCAAGTCGTTCGCCGACAAGACGGAAGTCGTCTTCGAGCCCGGCGTCACGTGCATCGTCGGTCCCAATGGATGCGGAAAATCCAACGTGGTCGATGCCGTCAAGTGGGTGCTCGGCACGCTCTCCCACAAGTCGGTCCGCGGCGAAGAGATGATCGACGTCATCTTCAAAGGCGCCGAGGGGGTCGGACCCGCGGGCATGGCCGAAGTCTCGTTGACGCTGGACAATTCCGATCGGACGTTCTCCATCGACTTCGAAGAGGTGACGATCACGCGACGACTTCACGCCTCGGGGGAAGGGGAATATCTGATCAACAAGACCCCCTGCCGGCTGCGTGACATCCGCGACCTGCTGTACGGGACCGGCATCGGGACGGACAACTATTCCATCATCGAGCAGGGCAAGATCGACCGGCTGATCACGAGCGATCCGCGCCAGCGGCGGCTGATCTTCGACGAGGCGGCGGGTTTGTCGCGGTATCGGGCGCGAAAGAAGGAGGCCGAACACCGCCTCGAGAAGGTGACCCAGGACCTGCTTCGCATGTCCGACATCGTTCGCGAGGTGCAGCGGGAACTCCGGTCGGTGCGCAGCCAGGCCGGCCGCGCCGCGCGCTACAAAGAGCTTCAAGCCGACCATCGAGAGAAGCGGCTGTGCCTGCTGGGTCACGAGGTGCGCAATCTCCAAGCCCAGATCCGGCGCATCCAGGAGCGAGGGGCGGCGCTCGAATCCGATAAGTCCGCGCGGGAGCGGGCATGGGCGGAACGCGGCGCCGAGCTGGAACGGATCGAGGAAGCGCTGGCGGCCGCGACGGCGCGGTGTTCCGAACGGTCCCAGGAACTCAGCGCGGCGGTGTCCCGTTCGGAATATGTGGAGAAATCCATCGCGGCGGCCCGCCAGCGATTGGACGAGCTGGGAGAGAGCCGCGCGCGCGCCCGCCAGGAGCGGGACGCGGCGGCCGCCCTGCTGGAGGGCAAACAAACTCTGCTCGAGCAGGCATTGCGGGATCGAGAGGCCTGGGAGGCGGAGCGCCGGAGTTTCGAAGACCGCATCCGGCAGGCGTCCGACGCGGTGCAAGACGCCTCGAACGAGTGCCGCCGAGTGGCGGAGGAGCTCAAACTCAAGAAGGATGAGGCCGTGGAGCGGGCCCAGCGCGAGGCGGGCTATCGCAACGATCTGGCTCAGGTCCGCTCGGAGACGGAAGCGCTGGCCCAACGTCAGGGAAGGGCGCAGGACCAGGAACGGCGCGCCGTCGCGGAGCTCGAGGAGCTTCGCGCGAAGAATCAGGAGTCGGCCTCGCGCCGGGCGGAACTCGAGGCGGTCATCGCCGATTTGAAACGAAGCATTCTCGTGAGCGAGGTCGAACAAGCCCGTTTGAAAGAAGAAAGCGCGACGCTGGACGGTGAACTCACCCAGCTTCGCGCGGCCAAGGAACGCGGGGAGTCGAGGCGGGAGACGCTTCGCGAGCTCGAAGTGGGAATGGAGGGTCTCAGCGCGGGCGCGCGGCAGCTCCTGCGCCTGCGGCCCGCCGGGTTGCGCGGGACGGTGGCGGATCTGCTGGAAACCGCACCCGCGGACGTTCCCGTGGTCGAGGCGGCGCTCGGTGAGACGGCGGGGGCGCTGCTTTTCGAATCGCGAGAGCAAGTTTGGCGGGCGATCGATTACTTGCGCCAGAACAACCTGCCCCGCACGACGTTGTTGTCCCTGGATCAATGTCAGGACGCCGCGTGGAACGACGTTCCCGGCATCCGCGTCAGTACGCTGGTGCGTGTCGAGGACAGGTATCGGATCCTGGCGGATGCGCTTCTGGGCGACGCGCGCGTCGTGGAGACCGACGCAGAGGCGGAGGCGCTCCGGCCGGCCCTCGCGCCGGGCCGCATGATGGTGACCCGGGCGGGCGACGTCTTCGACGGTCGCGGGCTCACGTCGGTGGGTCGGCGGCCGGGCGGTTTGCTGTCCCGAAAAGCGGAGCTGAAAGCCCTGGAGCAGGAGATCGAGCAGTACCTCGGCCTCATCGCTCAAAAGGAGGAGCGCAAGCGCGCCCTCACGGAACGCCTGGGCGCCCTGGATCGGGCGCTGTCCGAACTGCGGCACGCGGTCTACGATCAGGGCATCGCGCTGGGCGAAGTGGCGGCCCTGTGGGAGCAGAACGAGAAGCGGCTGCGCCTCGTGGAAGAGGAGCGGGACCATTTGGCCGCGGAGCAGCGCCAGATCGAATCGCACCGCGCCGCGCTGGCCGAACAAGCGGGCCGGTTGGAGCTGCTGCTGTCCGAGATGGCCGAGTTGCGGCAACAGATCGAGCGGGAGATTCGGGATCTCGCGGACACGTCGAGTCGTTACGAGGAAGGGCGCGAGCAGCTCCGGCAGGATTTGACCCGCTTGCGGGTGGAGTGCGCCACCGTGGAAGAGAAGCTCCAATCGGCGGAGGCGCGCGTATCCATGCTTCGGGCCGAAATGGAGCAGTATCGCGGGACGGTTCAGCGCCAGGAAGAGCACCTGAAGCAGATCGAGGCGCGCGAAGCGGCGGCGGCGGAAGATGTGAGCGCCCGCGAGCGGGAGCGGGAAGAGAGCCACCGCGACATCGCGCAGAAACGGGCCGCCGTAGACGAGGCCTCCTCCGCCCGCGCGGCGCGCCAGGCCGAAGAAGACGCGATTCGCGACGCGATGTCGGAGCTGGAACAGGCGCTGGGAGCGGTCACGGCCGAGACGCAGAACTTGCGGGTTCAAGAGGCCCAGCAGCAGGCAATCCTGGAGCAGCGGCTGGAGCGGGCCCGGGACGAATACCAGATGGAGCCTTCCCAGGTCGAGCACCTCCCGGAGCCGGCGGATCCGGTCGATTGGGAGGCGTTGTCCCGGGAGGCGGACGAGCTGCGGGCCAAGATCGCGTCGTTCGGCGCGGTCAACGTCGTGGCGCTGGAGCAACTGCGGGAACTGGAGGAGCGCGAACGGACCTTGCTGGCTCAGCAGGAGGACATCGAGAGCGCCAAGCGCCAGCTCGAGACGTTGATCGGCAAGATCAACCGGGAAAGCAAGGAGCTTTTCGAGCGCACGCTCGATTTCGTGCGGGAGCAGTTCAGCCAGATTTTCCGCAAGGTGTTCGGGGGGGGCAAGGCGGACATCGTTCTTCAGCAGGAGGAGGGCGTCGACGCCTTCGACCAGGGGCTCGAGGTCATGGTGCGCATTCCTCAGCGGGAGATGCTGCCCATCTCCGCTCTCTCCGGCGGGCAGAAGTCGCTGACCGCGTTCTCCCTGGTGATGGCCTTGTTCAAGGCCAACCCGAGTCCCTTCTGCGTCCTGGACGAAGCGGACGCCGCGCTGGACGAGGCGAACGTGGACAAGTACGCCGCCCTGGTGAACGAATTCGTGCACGAGACGCAGTTTATCGTGATCACGCACAACAAGCGGACCATGGTGGCGGCGGATGTCTTGTATGGCGTCACGATGGAGCGGCCCGGCATCTCCAAGAAAGTGAGCGTGGACCTGCACGGAGAACTGGGATTGGAGACGCTGCGCCAGCGTCGCGACGAGCTTCGCCGCAGCCGCGCCGAATCGGCGTCGCGCAAGGCGGCTCGGATGGCGGAGGTGCGCGCGGCGGCCGAAGCGGCCGCTTCCGTGGACGCGCCGGAAGCGGAAGGAGGCGCAGCGGCCACGGCGGTGCTGGACGAGGAGGCCGCCGAGAACTCCGACGAAGCTTGACGCCCGGGCACGGAGCCGAAGGGTGTTGCTCACAGGCAAACCGCAACGACTTCGTTTCGGTCCGGCTCCATTCAACGCCGGGGACCACGTCGCAAGAGGCTTACGATTTCACGAAAACATTTATCAAACGAGTCCGAGCGACGGGCGCTTTGCAGGTCGAAGACGCCTGTCAGGGCGGGTTGATCCAACGTTTCACCATAGATCCTTCCTTCGTTCATGTGACGAGTGAGCCATTCCTTGGCGCCCCTGATGTCTTCGGGATTCGCGGGCATGGTCAAATCGGCGGCAAGTCCTCTTTGGCTTCGGAGAGACTCCGCGGCGGCCAGAAACCATGTTTCGTATTCGCGTTTCGCGAGGACTACGGCGATCCGGCGATCGCTTCGAGCCTGGATGACGCGGTTCCGAAGACGTTGGCCGAGTTGGGCGGCACAATCATCATCGCTGTCCATAAGGATGAGGATCCCGGCATCTGGACCCGTTTTCCGCGCCACGAGCTCGACGGCGCGTTCGATCTCGCCTTCTTTCAGAAGCTTGCTTTTGGGGACTCGAATCGGTGGAGGAATCTGAACATTTGGTGGAGGATCGGAGAAGGTTTGAGCGACGCGGCGGATCAAGACGGGTACGGCTTCCACCTCTCCATGGCCTTCCACGATGCAGCCGATGTGGACGGTCATTCCTGGTTTTCCATGTCGAAAAGCTGCATCTGCTTTGCTTCCGGATCCGGCACGGCCTCGGGATCGGGAGCCATCTGATTCAAACGCAGCAGTTCGCCCGCCGTATAGAGCCGGTCGCGAAGCGCCGAGCGTCCGGCTTCGTCCAAGGGGGCGATTCGAGTGGCGCCGCCCATCGAATCCACCGCGAAAATGGAGTCGGTATCGATCTTTTCGTCGTCCAAGAGATCCGGACTATGGCTGGTTATGATCACTTGAGTACGGCGGCTCGCTTCAAGAAGGCCATCGAGGAGTATTCCGGCCGCAGCCGGATGCAAAGCGACTTCCGGTTCCTCGATGCCCACCAAAGGCGCCTGCGCTGAGGTTCCGTTTCGGGACTGGAATAAGGCGACCAAGACACCCAGAGCCCGAAGGGTTCCATCAGACATGTTCGCCGCAAGAAAGCGCCAGGGAGCATTTGCCCCCGTGACGTCCTGCCGAAACTCCAACGTTTCTTTGGGGCCGATGACTTTGACGTCCACGCTGTGTACTCCAGGAGCCACTTTGGAAAGGTATTCCTCGATTCTTTGCTTGGCCTCAGAATCCCGCCGTGCTAGTGCGCCAATCACGCTGGCGATGTTGCTGCCATCCCGGGCCAGCAATTCGCCGGGATCCGGAGGTTGGAGATCTCTGATCCGGTCTGGGTTGAGGTTGTAGAATCCCATGCGAGAGAAGGCCTCGTAAACGGGGCGAAATGGGGGAATTCCAGAAGCATTCACAAGGTAGAGGCGATCTGTGGACGCTGCTGGCGGATTTGCAATGCTAGAAGCAACCTTCCCTCTCTTGACTCGAAACCAGTGGATGGGGGAGGGGAGGGGCGGTTCATAGATTCCGCATTCTTCATCTTGTACTTCGTACCCTGCTTGATGAACCGCTCCGATTCGAAAAGAATAGTGTCCGGAAGGTCCTTTTCGCGTGGCAAACTCCAGCCGAATTCCGAAATGCGTCGGATGGCCCCCCGATCGCCGCCGCACTTCCTTGATTCCCCCGCGATCCCGGAGCGCATGATCGAGAGATGTTTGAAGTGCATCGGTGACGAAACGAAGGGCGTCGAGGAAATTGCTCTTGCCCGCCCCGTTCGGTCCTGCGAAGAACGCTAGCGGCCCCAGGGATACATCGCATGCGGCGATGCTCTTGTAGTTCTTCAGGACAACGCGCTGGAGGAAAGTAGAGTCCTTCATGGGAGAGCGATCGGCGATTTTCTCGGATCGCGGTGAACGATTCTACTGTGCTCCAAGTCGTGGCGCTAGCGCTTGAGACGGCAGGTCGACAGACAGGGAGCAGCGTCTCGTCGCGAGGCGGAGCCCGATCGAGAAATGTTTCCGGGGCACGGTCTTGACACCCCTCGCATCGCTCCTTAGAGTACCGCGGCCTCGGGAGGGCCGACGATGGAACGCACCTTCTGCATGATCAAGCCGGACGGCGTGCAACGACGCCTGGTCGGGAAGATTCTGAAGCGGATCGAGGAAAAAGGGTTGAGGCTGTCCGCGCTCAAGCTGATCCGCATGACGGAGGCCCAAGCGCGGGAGCTCTACTCCGTTCACGAGGGCAAGCCGTTCTACGAAACGCTCGTGAAATTCGTCACCTCCGGTCCCGTGGCGGTCCTGGCGATCGACGGCGCGTACACGGTGAAGGTGCTGCGAAATCTCCTGGGCGCCACGTTCGGCCAGGAAGCCCAGCCGGGGACCGTCCGGGGCGACTACGGGTGTTCCAAGGGCTTCAACTTGATTCACGGCTCCGACTCTCCCGAGGCCGCGCGTCGGGAGTTGCCGATTTTCTTCCGGCCCGACGAGTTCGTGGAATGGACTCCCGCCGATCTCTCCTGGGTGTACGAGGAACCGGAACGATCTTGAGGTGCCAGAGCCCGTGAAAAAATCTGCCTTTGGCGGCCTTTCTCACGGGCACTGAGAACCGAACACCGATAACTGATTACCGCCTTGTTTTGGTCCGCCTCGCCGGCTAAAATCCGCTTCCCGCATTTCCAAACAGGAGGTTCGTTCTCGATGTCCGAATTGCAGGCGACCGAAATTCGCAAGGGCCACGTCGTGAAGTGGGAAGGTTCGCTCTGGACCGTCGTCAACGTCGATCACATTACCCCCGGCAACTGGCGGGCGATCATCCAGATCAAGCTGCGAAATCTGAACACGGGCGTCGCCAAGGAGCAGAGGTTCTCCTCGTCCGACAAGCTGGAACAGGCGTTCATCGAACCGCACGATTACGAGTACCTGTACCAGAACGGCGACACCTACGTCTTCATGAACCAGGAAAATTTCGAGCAGATCGAGCTGCACAAGGATCTGCTGGGAGACGACGTGAAGTGGCTCAAGGAAAATCTTCCCGTCAAGATCAATTTCCTGGAGGGAAGGGCGATCTCGGTGGAACTGCCCTTCACCGTGGAGCTGAACGTCGTTCGGACGGAACCGGCCCTGAAGGGGGCCACCATCACCAACGTGTACAAGCCCGCCACGCTCGAAACAGGCGCGGTGGTCCAGGTTCCTCCCTTCATCACGGAAGGCGAAACGATCCGGGTGGACACCCGGGAAGGAAAATACCTCGAGCGCGCCAACAAATAGTCCGGAGCGCGCGGAAACGAGCTTCAGCCATGTCGAGAGTCCTCATCGCCGACGACGTTGCCGAAGAATGCGTGCGGACGCTGCGGGCGGCCGAGATCGACGTCGACCGGCGCGGAAAGATGAAGCCGGACGAGCTGAAAGCCGCCGTCGGAAATTACGAGGGGCTCATCGTCCGGAGCGCCGCGAAGGTGACGCGCGAGGTCATCGAAGCGGGCGCCAAGCTCAAGATCATCGGCCGCGCGGGCGTGGGGGTGGACAACATCGACGTCGAGGCGGCCAGCCGCCGCGGCGTGATCGTGATGAACGCGCCGCTGGGAAACGTCACCTCCGCCGCGGAACACGCGTTCGCCCTGCTCCTGGCGTGCGCCCGCCACGTGGTCCGCGCGGACGCCTCGCTGCGCGCGGACCGATGGGAACGAACGCCCAACGTCGGCGTCGAGCTCGAAGGCAAAACGCTGGGAATCGTGGGGTTAGGCAAAGTCGGGGGCATGATGGCGCGATACGCCAAGGCCTTCGGAATGCGCGCGGTGGCGTACGATCCTCTGCTCGTCCGGGAGCGCGCGGAAGTCCTGGGGGTGGAACTTATGGAGTTCGACCGGCTCCTGGAGACGGCGGACTTCATCTCGCTTCATCTTCCGCTGACCGAAAAGACGCGCGGAATGTTCGGCGCGGGCGAGTTCCGCCGCATGAAGAAATCTGCGCGCCTGATCCACAGCTCGCGGGGCGGAGTGGTGGACGAGAAGGCGCTGGTCGAGGCGCTGGAGAAGAAGGAGATCGCGGGGGCGGCGCTGGACGTGTACGAAAGCGAACCGCCGCCGAAGGATCATCCGCTTTTCAAGCTGGACACCGTCACGCTGACGCCGCATCTGGGCGCCTCCACCGAGGAGGCCCAGCTCAAAGTCTCCGTGGACATCGCCGAACAATTCGTGGATTACTTCAAGCGGGGGCTCGTTCGCAATGCGGTCAATCTGATCGGAGCCTCCGATCCGGCACTGACCCCTTACTTGAAGCTGGCCGAGGATCTGGGCAGCCTGTGCGCTCAGCTCCAGGGAGGGCGGCCTCGCGCCATCGAGGTGACCTTCCTGGGTCAGGTCGCCAGCTTCGAACCCTCCGCCATGACCCAACTTGCCGTGAAGGGGGCGTTGCAGCCCCACCTCGGCGGCGAAATCAACGAAGTCAACGCCCGCTTGACGGCGCGCGAGCGGGGAATCCAGATCATCGAGAGCAAGCGCAAGGACGCGCGCAACTACAAGAGCCTGCTGTCGGTACGGGTCGAGACGGAAGAGGGATCCCGCACCGTCGCGGGCACGGTTTTCGAAGGGCCCTCGCCTCGAATCGTGCACGTGGATGCGTTCGACATCGACCTGCGTCCGTCGAAGCACATGCTCGTGATGACGTATCCGGACCTGCCCGGCATGGTGGGAAGGTTCGGCACGATCCTGGGCGAGCACAAGATCAACATCGCGCGGATGGAAGTCGGCCGGACCGGGCGCGGGCAACGCGCCATCATCATGCTGGCGGTGGACGATCCCGTGTCGCCGTCCGTCCTCGAGGAGATCCGCTCCAAGGTGGCCGTGCAGGAGATCCGGTCCATCACTTTGCCGGGATGACCGGTTACGCGCGCCATGACCGAAGCATGGGGTCGGCTCCGTGTCATCAGTGGAGAGCTCGTCGACTTCGACGTCGCGTGGGACGCGCAGCGCGAGCTGGCCGAAGAGGTGCGACAGGGCGCTCCGGCGGTTCTGCTTCTTCTTCAGCATCCCCCGGTCTTCACCTTGGGTCGCCGCGCGAATCCTTCCAATCTTCTTGACCCCGGAACCATCTCCGTCCGCCGCATCGATCGGGGCGGCGACGTAACCTATCACGGGCCCGGCCAGCTCGTGGGGTATCCCCTCTTCCGCTTGCGCGAGCGCCGGATCGGCATCCGCGAGCATGTTCTTCGCATGGAACGGGCGCTCATCAGCGCGCTCGCGGAGTGGGGCATTGCGGCGCGCCGCCGCGACGATTGCGTCGGAGTGTGGACGGATCGGGGAAAGATCGCGTCGATCGGAGTTCGCGTCTCCAAGGGCGTGACGCTTCATGGGTGGGCGCTCAACGTATCCAATGATCTGGAGCCGTTCCGGCGCATCCATCCGTGCGGCATGCCGCGGTGCGTGATGACGTCCGTCGCGGCGCACGCGGGGGAGCGCGTCGAGGTGGCGCGCGTCGCGGAGCGCCTCGTTCCGCACGTCGTTCGAGAATACGGGTTTCGATCCTGGGAAATGCGCGCGCCGCATTTCGCGTGTGCGTCGCCGTAGCGCGTGCTAGAATCGGCGCCCTGAAGAGGCCGCCGGAGAACGCGTGGCCGGAGAGGGGCATGCGTCACGTCACCGTTCTGGCCGTGGATCCCGATCGGGTCAACCTGTCGGCGTTGCGGCTTTCTTTTTACCGCCGGGGGTGGGACGTCGACCTCGCCTTGACGGCGGACCAGGCCTTGGCCAAGAGCCGATCGCGCGGCCCGCGGCTCGCCATCATCAACCTGAGCTTGGGCAGCGACGAGGCGCTCCGTCTGATTCGCGCATGGCGCGAGGACTTCGCGACGTCTCGCATTCCCATCCTCTTGTTGGCCGTGAGCGGCCAGGAAAGACGGGTCGTGGAGGCCCTCGATCGGGGCGCCCATGATGTCGTGATTCTTCCCGCCGAGGAACGCCCTCTGAGAGCCCGCGTCGGCCGCATGATCGCGTGGCGCACAGCCCCCGGCGCGCAGCGCTATCTGTCCTCCGGTCCGGTGACGCTGGATGTCGATCGCTCCGCGTTGGTTCGACCGCGACCGGCTTCGCCCCTGACGCCGTGCGAAATCCAGATCCTGCGGTGGTTGTTGACGCCGCCCGGAAGGGCGTATTCGCGGCGCCAGCTCGTGGCGGCCCTTCGCCCAGCTTATCCTTCCCGCGGGGTGGAACGCGCGGTGGACGTTCATGTCGCCTCGCTCCGGCGAAAACTGGGAAGGGTGGGGGCGTGCATCGAGACGTTGCGCGGGGTGGGGTACCGCTTCGAGGCCGCGTCGAGTTGAACCGGCGTTACCGCAAGCCCCACTTCATCAGGAAGAGCTCCCACCGGAATCTCGGTCCCCGGATCCAGGAACTGACCGGGACGCGGCGGACGGCGGTGAGGTCGTCGTTCGAGAGCGGTTTTCCCTTGCGGGTCGCCCATCCCGCCGCGTAGCCCGCTTCCCGGACGAGCCGCTCCGCCTCCAGAGAAAACCGGCCCTGCGGATAGGCGAAATGTCGCACGGGGATTCCCAGCCGTTCCTCCAGAATTTTTTTCGATTCGAAAATTTCCCGGCGCAGGCGGTCTTCTGCCATTCCTTCCAGGACGGCGTGGCTGCATGTGTGAGAGCCGATGGCGTGTCCCTCGGCGACGATCCGGGCGAGTTCGTCCCATGAAAGAATGCGCTCGCGCGGCACCCGCGACCCGTCGTTCCATGAATCGTCCGCCCCCACGCCGCCGGTGACGATGAAGAACGTGGCGGGAATGCCGAACTCCTTCAGGGTCGGAAGGGCGTATTCCAGAACGTGCCGGTAGCCGTCATCGAACGTCACCGCCGCCGTGCCCCGCGGGATCGGCCGGCCCGACCGAACCCAATCGACGAGCGTGTCCAGCGACGCGGGGCGAGCGCGACGGGCCAGAACCTGCATGTGTTCTCGGAAGGCCTCGGGGGCGGCGTTCAGTCGCCGCGGAGCTCCCTCGCGGAAGGGGCCGATCCGATGGTAGTAAAAGACGGGCACGTTCATGGGTCATCGGCCCGTCGATTTCTTGACCAGGCCGTTTTCGCAATAGACGGGGATCTCCGGCCGCGCGAAGTATTCGAGATTCTTCCGCCGCGGGATCCTTCGCCGGCGCCCCGTGGGATCGATGACATCGTTCACATGATAAACCCAAGTCCGACACCACAGGCTGACGGGTCTGGCGCCCCAGCGGCGCATCCGATTGCGCAAGTCCGAGTCTTCCCGGCCGAACCCGTCGAAGTTCTCGTCGAAGCCGTTCACCGCGGCATACACGTCCCGGCCGCACGAGAGGTTGCACCCATAGGCGCGCGGGCTGACGGGATTCCCGATCAGGACGCCCCAGCCGTTCTTGAAATGGGTCCAGCGGAACTTGATCCAGGCCGCCGGCGGCATACGTTTCTCGAGATCTCCCGCCGCTACGCGGTCGCGCGTCAGCGCCTGAGACGCCGCGGGACTCAGTCGGACGTATCCTCCGCTGCTGAACCTCCCGGGGCCGGAGCTTTCGGCGTGCCACTTCACGAAATCTCGATGAGGGATGCAGTCTCCGTCGGAGAACAGGAGGATCTCGCCCTCCGATTGCCTCACGGCTGCGTTGGCGATTTTGGCCCGGCGAAACCCGCGATTCTCCTGCCAAACGTGCTTGATGAGGAAACCGCTCGTTTCACGGAACGCGTCGACGACCTGTTTCGTCTCCTCGTCCGATCCGTCGTCCGCGACGACGATCTCGAAATCCTGGAACGACTGGCGCCGGTACCCGATCAGGGAATACGTGAGCGCGTTGGTCTGATCGAAGGTGCCGAGAATGACGCTTACCTTGGGCGCCGCCATGGGCTCCCATTATAGGAGGCCCCGGCGAGGACCCCAAGGAACGGGGCGCTTCTGCCGCCGCGGGGGCCGAAGATCAAGGGCGGCCGCCTTGGGTGCCGATAATGGAATCGGCGGGCAATGGAGTCTGCCCTGAACCGCTGGCCCGGCTGATGACTCCTGTCGGACTGAAGGGCGTTCCGAAGGAGGTCTCCCGTGAGCCATCTCCTCCTCGTCGGTTTGGGTGGTTTCCTGGGCTCGGTCGCCCGCTACGCCCTGGGCGGCCTGGTTCACCGACATCTCAACGGCGGTTTTCCCTACGGGACGTTGATCGTCAACATCCTTGGTTGTTTCGCGATCGGTGTCTTCATGCATCTTGTCGAGGGTCGGGGGGCGCTTCGCCCCGAAACGCGCCTTTTTGTCGGCATCGGCCTCCTCGGCGGTTTCACGACGTTTTCGAGTTTCGGCTACGAGACGGTGGAACTGCTGCGGGCCGGCGAACATGTCCGGACGGCCCTCAACGTGGCGGCCAACATCACATTGGGGGTAGGCTCCGTGTGGCTGGGGCGGTCCTTGATGAAATTGCTGGGCGCCTGAAAAGGAGTCGGACATGAAGATCGAGGGCGAAGGTCAACTCCTGCGCATTTTCATCGGCGAGTCGGACAAGTGGGAAGGGATGCCGCTGTACGAAGCGATCGTGCGCAAAGCGCGCGAGCGCGGCATGGCCGGAGCGACGGTGTGGCGCGGCATCGAGGGCTTCGGCGCGTCGAGCCGGATCCATACCACGAAGATCCTGCGCCTGTCCGAGGATCTTCCCATCGTGGTGGAGATCGTGGACCAGGCCGAACGGATCCAGGGCATCCTGCCTGAACTGGACCGCATGGTCACGGAAGGGTTGATGACGCTGGAGCGGGTTCACATCATCGCCTATCGGCACAACGTACCCGCCGACGAGTAGCCGCCCGGGAGCGCCCGGGCGGAACACGCCGTCTGGCGATGTTACAATAAGTTTTCAAACTTATTTGTAACACGTCGGATCGGCCTCGGGGGCGTATATATAATCAGGTTAACTATGTGGCGGCGCGTTGCGGGAATGAGGATCCGGCGGGCGGCGGCCCTCGTCCTGCCGGGCGCCGCGGCGCTGGCGTTCCTGGGAGCGGCGGTCATGGGATTCGCGCGCTGGCGGGCGCACGATCCGACCGCGCATCTCGGCATCGAGGAGCCCGGACGGGACGGGAGGCCGGCGACGCCGCCGGGGCCGGCCGCTCCCGCGACGGTCTCGATCGGCAGCTCCTTATTCTGGACGGCCGCGGCCGCTGCGTCGAGCGGGTCGAGCTGGAGCATCCCCCGACGTGCGTGAGCGTCGACTCGGGATCCACGTCTATCTCGGAATGCGGGACCACGTCGAGGTCTTCGATTCGAAAGGCCGGAGGGAAGCGGTGTGGAAGCCCATCGGCGCCGCGACGTGGATCACGTCGATCGCTGCTTCCGAGAACGACGTCTACGTGGCAGATTTCGGAGCGCGAATCGTCCATCGATCCGACAAGGTCGGCTCTCTGCGGAGACGCCTGGGGCGAAAGAGAACGCCGCGGGCATCCCGGGTCTCGTCATTCCGAGTCCGTTCTTCGACGTGGCGATTGACCCGGCCGGTCGCTTGTGGGTCGCCAACACGGGCCGACACTCCCTGGAAAGCTACCGGCCGGATGGAAGTTTGATCACGTCGTGGGGCCGGGCCTCGGCGGGGATCGAGGATTTCTCCGGCTGCTGCAACCCGAGCCACTTTGCCATCGGGCGCGACGGCTCGTTCGTGACCAGCGAGAAGGGAATCGTCCGGATCAAGCTCCACGGTCCGACCGGCCGTTTGATCGGCGTGGTCGCGACGGCACGGGAATTCCCCGCCGGCGCCGTCGGGCTCGACGTGGCGATCGATACGGAGGATCGCGTCCTCGTGCTGGATCCCTCCACGTCCACGATCCGGAGGTACGTCAGGAAGGCGGCCTTGGGAGAATCCTCGTGATCAACGGCGGGCCGAAAGAATCGCGGCGGGATTTCTTCCGCGCGCTGGTGCTGGGACTGTCCGCCGCGGGCGCGGGGTGGCTGTTCCGGAACCGGCGCGTGGTTCCGGGGGCGAGGGGGTGCGCCTCGGGGAAGCGGTGCAGCCGTTGCCGCTTCCTGAGCGGATGCTCGCGGCCCGGGGCGGAACGTTGGCGGAGGCTCCGTGGTTGAGCGTGAATCGATCGACCGGCGATCTTTTCTCCAGACCGGACTCAAAGGCGCGGCGGCGCTGGCCGTCACGGCGGCGGGCGCGGGAGCCGCCTTCCGCCTGAGCACGGACGATCGGGTATGGCAGATCGATCCCTGGAAATGCGTTCAGTGCGGCCGATGCGAGACGGAATGCGTGCTGACGCCGTCGGCCGTGGATTGCGTCCACGCCTATGACCGGTGCGGCTACTGCAATCTGTGTTTCGGTTACGTTCATCCGAACGCGCTCGAACAGACGACCGCGGCCGAAAACCAGGTCTGTCCGACGGCGGCCATCCGGCGCACCTGGATCGAAGGCCCGTACTACGAATACACGATCGACGAGACTTTGTGCATCGGGTGCGGCAAGTGCGTGAAGGGATGCGTCACGTTCGGAAACGGATCGTTATGCCTTCAGATCCGGCACGATCGGTGCGTCCACTGCAATATATGCGCGATCGCCCGGTCCTGCCCGGGCCGGGCGTTCAGCCGCGTCCCGGCGCGGAGGCCCTATCTTCTGAAGACCGGCGGCGGGGGCGGAGATCACGGGCGCCGGTGGCGAAACCCATCCGCTTCGTCTTAGAGCCTCGGGTTGGAGGTGACGGAGGAGCGGGAGATCACGGAGAAAAACAATCAACCACTGGACACGCGCGGAGGTCTCGTGACGGCATCGGCTCCGTGGGCTTTCCTTCAGGAACGATTCCCCCGCCCCGATTTCGAAAGCGGCTATGCGCCGCCCGAAGCGGCGCTTCCCGCGCCCCGCGGGCTCGCCCTGGAATATCTGGACGTGGTCGTGCTGATGGCCGCGCTGAGCTTGGCGGCGTTCCTGGCGTTGAAGCGGCCCTCCCGCCGCTCCTTTTTCCTGTTGACGTTGTTTTCATTGCTCTATCTGGGCTTCTGGCGCGAGGGGTGCGTCTGCCCGGTCGGCTCGATCCAGAATATCACGTTGGTTCTGTTCGACAGCGGCTCGGTGATCCCCTTGACCGTGATCGCGTTCTTCATGCTGCCCCTGCTGTTCGCTCTCTGGTTTGGAAGAGTCTTTTGCTCGTCCGTGTGTCCGCTCGGAGCGGCCCAAGAGCTGGTGATGATCCGTCCCTTCAACCTTCCGGCCGGCGTGATTCATTTCCTGGGGCTGCTGCCTTACGTCTATCTCGGAGTGGCGGTCCTTGCCGCGGCCATCGGAGCCGATTTCCTGATCTGTCGCTATGACCCGTTCGTCGGGTTCTTCCGGATGGGAGCGACCCTCGAGATGCTGATTTTCGGCGGCTTCATTCTGGCGCTGGGAACCGTCGTCGGTCGTCCCTACTGCCGGTTCCTCTGTCCCTACGGCGTGCTCTTGAAATGGATGTCCTCGCTGTCGAAATATCACCTGACGACCACGCCCAGCGCGTGCGTCCGCTGCCGGCTGTGCGAGAACTCCTGTCCCTTCGGTTGCCTCCTCAAGCCGGCGCCCGAACGGGATTCCGAGCCACGAAGTCTCCGGATCCGGCGGTTGGCTCTTGCTGGCGTGCATCCCTTTTCTCATCGCGGCGGGAGTCGTTCTCGGCCTCCTGGTTCACATTCCCTTATCGAGGATTCATCCGACGGTCAGTCTGGCGGAACGCGTCGCGCTGGAGCGCCGGGGAATGGTCCGCGACGTGACTGAGGAAAGCCGGGTCTTCACCGAGTCGAAGCGGCCGGTCCGCGATCTGTTCGACGAGGCGCGCGATGTCGGCCGGAGGTTCCGAGTCGGTTCCGCCGTTCTGGGCGCCTTTCTGGGGTTGGTCCTGGGAGGACGGCTGCTGGCGGTCTCGATCCGCAAAGGAGGAACGGACTTCCGACCGCATCGGGGAGACTGTTTCAGTTGCGGGCGGTGCGTGTCGTACTGCTCCGTCGCCAGGAAACCTGAAGCCCTGAAGGGCGAGGGAGCGGCGAAATGAACGTCCTATGGCGACGCCAGCATACCTCGTGGGCCGCCGGAGTCGCGGCCCGCACCGCCGCGGCCGTCGCATGGGTGTCCGGTCTCTTCTCGCTGGTGGTCTGCAGCCTGATCATCACCAACCACGTCCGCGTCCTGGCGGCGGATCCGCTCAACGACGAATGGCTGGGAAGGATGCGCAAACGGCTTGCGGAAGAGGCGGACCATCAAGAGCTCCGCGAGAAGATTCGCCGTTTTCATCTCATGTCGCGCCGAGCCTTCTTCGCCGATCAATGGCAGGTGCGAACGGGCGGTTATCTTCTCCTGGTCGGAGTCTCCGTATTCCTGATCAGCATGAAGACCCGTTCGAAGCTTCGGCAGCGGCTTGCCTTGCCGGTGGATCCCATGGAACCCGGCGATTCGCCCGTGGAACGCGCCGGCGCCCGGTGGGCCATAACCGCCGGTGGCGCGGCACTGGTCGTGACGACGTTGTCGCTCGCCTTTGTGTCGCTTCCGCCCTTGGAATTGGATCCCGCCGACGCCTCCTCCATCCCCGCGCCGGAGTCACCGTCGTGTTTCGCGCGACGGGAACGTACGAAGAACTGGCCAGGAACGCCCTGGGCGAGCGATCGGACGCGACACCGGCCTTTTCGAACGGCCGCATCTACGTCCGTACGGACCGGCGTCTCTATTGCATGGGCAAGGACGAACCTTGAAAACGGAAGTTCGCGACGCGGATATCGACGCGATCGTCGCGCAGAGCGGACGGACACCCGACGCGGTGCTTCCGATTCTGCGGAAAATCCAGGACACGTACGGATACCTTCCGCGGGAGGCCCTCCGGAGAGTGTGCGAAATCGCCGAGATCACGCCGGCGAACATCGCCGGCGTCTCCACCTTCTATTCGCGGTTCCGGCATCGGCCCGCCGGGCGCCATGTCATCAGCATGTGCGGGGGCACGGCTTGCCACGTCAAGGGCGCGGAACCTGTCAAGGAGGCCGCTCGCCGTTTTCTCGAGATTCCGTCCGGCGCGGACACGGATCCGGGGCGGCTCTTCACGCTCACCACGGTCGGATGTTTCGGGTGTTGCACCCTCGCGCCGGTCGCGCGGATTGATGACGCGATTCAAGGCTGCCTGACCCCCGCCACCGTAGGTCCCCTGATTCGCGACCATGTCGCTCGCGGTGCGGCCCGCTTCCCCGTGGGTGAGTGGGAGAGAGGAAACGGGCTTTCCCGCGGCGCGGCTGAAATCCGGATAGGACAGGGATCCTGCTGCATCGCGGGCGGAAGCCTCCAGGTTCGCTTGGCCCTCGAACAGACGGTTCGAAATCTGGGGGCGGACGTGCGCGTTACGGGGGTAGGGTGCGTCGGGATGTGCCATGAGGCTCCTCTGGTGGAAATCGTCCGGGACGGGGCGGCACCGATGTCCTACGCTCGCGTCCAGCCCGAGCAGACGGAACGACTCGTGCTCCGCCACTTTGCTCCACGCGGCGTTCTGAGTCGGACGAAGACCTGGTTTTCCTCGATCCTCGGCCGTCTCCTGACCGACGATGGCCCGGAGCTATTCCCGAGGAATTCGATCACGCTGCGGGATCCGCGGTCGTGCGAATTCCTGGGAAGGCAAAAGCGCATCGCCACGGAGCATGGCGGGATGATGGGGCCGCTCGACCTGGAGGGATACGAACGCGCGGGAGGATTCGAAGCATTGAAGGCGGTTCTGGCTCGAAACGATCCGGGCCGAGTCGTCGAGGAGATTCGGGATTGCGAGGGCGCGGCGGCGCCGGCTTTCCGACCGGGAAGAAATGGGCCGCCGTACGGACGGCGCCGGGACGCGACAAGGTCGTGGTGATGAACGGCGATGAAGGGGATCCCGGCGCGTTCATGGATCGGATGATCCTGGAGTCCCATCCGTATCGTGTCCTGGAAGGTCTGACCATCGCCGCCTTTGCGCTCGGAGCGCGGTCAGGCGTCCTGTACATTCGCGCCGAGTATCCTCTGGCGATCGAGCGGATGCGGGCGGCGATGGCGCGGATGAAAACGAAGAATCTGCTGGGGGAAAACATCCTGGGAACGGAGTTCAGTTTGGACGTGCGGATCGTGGAGGGAGGGGGCGCATTCGTCTGCGGCGAGGAAACGGCGCTCCTGGCGTCCGTCGAAGGCGTCCGAGGCATGCCCCGCGTTCGTCCTCCGTTTCCGGCGGAGCGCGGTCTGTGGGGCCGGCCGACGCTCATCAACAACGTGGAGACGTACGCTTGCGTTCCGTGGATTCTCCGCCACGGTGCCGCGGCGTTCGCCGCGCTCGGCACGCGTCGCAGCAAAGGAATGAAGGTGTTCTCCCTGGTGGGGAAGGTTCTCCGGGGCGGTTTGGTCGAGGTGCCGATGGGGACGACGCTGCGGGAGGTCGTGGAGCGGATCGGCGGCGGAGTCGCCCCGGGACGGGTCTTCAAGGCGGTTCAGATCGGTGGACCTTCCGGAGGATGCATTCCGGCGGCGCTGGCCGACACGCCGATCGATTATGAATCGCTGGCCGAGGCGGGTGCCATGATGGGCTCCGGCGGACTGGTCGTGCTGGACGATTCCGATTGCATGGTGGACATGGCGCTCTACTTCCTGCGCTTCACTCAAGAGGAATCGTGCGGAAAGTGTCCGCCGTGTCGGATCGGGACGAAACGTCTGCGCGAGATCCTCGAACGCCTGTGCGCCGGGCGGGGCGGACTGGCGGATCTGGTGCGACTCGAAGATCTGTCCCAGCAAGTCAAGGAAGCCAGCCTGTGCGGGTTGGGAAAGACGGCGCCCAATCCGGTGCTGACCACGCTGCGGTATTTCCGGGACGAGTATGAGGCCCACGCAGCGGGGCGGTGTCCGGCCAAGAAGTGCGCCGCGTTGGTCCGTTATTCCATCTCCGACGCCTGCATGGGTTGCACGATCTGCGCGCAACGATGTCCGGCGGGCGCCATCGAGATGCGACCCTACGAGCAACACGCCATCGACAGTTCCGCCTGTGTACGATGCGGAACGTGCCGTGAAGTATGTCCGGTGGCGGCGGTTCATCTGGAAGATCTACGATGCCCATGAACCGGAAGGAAATCATAACCTGCACGATCAACGGGAATCCCGTGGGAGTCCCGCCGGGGACCACGATCCTCGACGCCGCCTCCACGATCGGCGTCTTCATTCCCACGATGTGTTTTCAAGCGGGGTTGGAGCCGACCGCGGCCTGCCGGATCTGTCTGGTGAAGGACGAGGCTGCGAACACGTTTGTTCCCGCTTGCGCCGCACGGGCGGAAGCGGGGATGCGCGTGACCACCGAGAATGACGACATTCGCCGTGTGCGGAAGTTCACGCTGGAGTTGCTCTTCAGCGATCACGTGGGGGATTGCGAAGCTCCATGCCGGTTGGCCTGCCGCGCCGGCATCGACATTCCTCTTGTCATCCGCCGCATGGTCGAAAGCGATCTGGAGCAGGCGGTTCACGCGCTGATCGAAAGCGCGGGTTCCGCGGACGATCCCTGTTCCACATGTGAATCCGAGTGCGAAAAAGCCTGCCGGCGGGGCCGTCATGACGCCCCGCTTTCCATCCGGCATCTCATGCGGTATGTGTGGGAGTTCGGCGTCGAATCCGGATGGGCGGATTCGGTGACTCCGCGAGCGTCCTCTGAGAGGGGAAAGCGATTCCGTTGCTCAATGGGCGGGCTGAAGAAGGGGGAGCTGGAAGAATTCCTCAAGGACGCATCACCCGCGGGGCGCATCGAGCCCGCGAGGGAGCCGGCGGAGGGCTATTCGAACCTGGAGGCGAGGTCGGAAGCGAGCCGCTGTCTTCAATGCGACTGCCGCAAGGCTCAGACATGCAGGTTGCGGCGGCATGCCGACGGGTACGGCGTCCGCCAGCGGGCGTACCCGCCTGAAGAGAGAAGTCGCTTCCGCCGGATCCGCCATCATGGAATCGTGTACGAGCCCGAGAAATGCATCAAGTGCGGCCTGTGCGTGGCGATCACCGAAGGAAAGCGGGAAGCGTTGGGGTTGACGTACATTGGGCGCGGCTTCGACGTCGAGATTGGCGTCCCGTTCGACGGAACGTTGTCGGCCGCCATGGCGACCACGGCGGCGGAATGCGTAGGCGCCTGTCCTACGGGCGCGCTGGCGTTCGGCCAGCCCTTTGAAACTCCGTGCTCTTGGGAAGCCGCGGGGCAACGGAGGCTCTAGAGTAGCCCCTCCGTCTTCTGGCGCTCCGGAAAGTCGGGATCGATCCGGGACCGTACCGTGCGCCGGTCCAGTCCCAGCCGCCGAGCTGTCTCCTGATAGTTGCTCGTCTGCGCATACACGAGCGTCGTGTACCGCCACAGGAGTTCCTCCACGCTCAGGCGTCCCGCCGCGACCGCTTCGCCCAACTCGACCGTCGGGCTTCGGGCCGCCGGCGGAAGCGGCCGATACTGCCGGCGGACGAGAACGTTGCGGACGCACTGCTCCAGTTTGCGAAAATTGCCGGGCCAACCCGACCGAGGTGCGCGTCGATCCAGTGTTCCACTTCCCGCGCCAAGGACTCGGCTTCCTCGCCGGCGACCCGCCGCGCCACGAACAGGAGCAGCGTGGACAGCTCGTCCGGAACGTCCTTCAATGGCGCGCGCGACCAATTCTTTTCCCGATCCCGACGGCCCGGTGATCAGAGTGGCGATCTCGCCCATCCGCGTGTAAAGGGAGCGCCGGTAGCGGCGCATGTCGTGGGTGAACACGGCGCGCCACACCTCCGCCCGCAGGCGCGACGCCGGCATCGTGGAACCGATGATGTTCGAGTAGAGGTGAAAAAAGGCGCGGCGGATCTGGAAAAAGCACGCGAAGATGTGAGCCCATTCTCCCGGATCCGGTCGCCGGAGACCCGGGATGGCGAGAAAGCGCAAGGCCTGCTCTTGGTATTCGTCATTGAAATCGACGCGATCCCCTCGTCGGGACGCGCGCCGCATGAGATCCTGAAACCGGTCCCGGCTCCGAACAGAACGTCATATAGCTAAAGGTGTCGGACGCGCGGGTAACGCAAGTCTTTTATGGGGAAAGGCATGGAAATGCCTTGGAGATGGCATGCTCATTGCGCAAAACCACCTACCTATTTAAGGAGGTGGAACATGAGATGGCTGAAAACGTTGGCCGGGGCGAGCGTTCTCGTTCTGGCGCTGGCGGGGCTCGGACACGCGGGCGGCACGCTCACCCCTGTCAACTCCGCGGGCAAGGTGGACTTCGAGATCGTGACGGGTTCGACGTTGTTCGTGAACAGCGAGGCGGGGGCGATGACTCCGATCCCGTTGGCCCACGCCGTGGGCGCCGCGACGGGGGCCCTCCTGACGATTGGCTCAAGAGGGAAGGAGCGAGCCTCCGACGCTCCCGCCGCGCGGGAGATAATTCTAGAGGAAATGGTGGGCCGCCAGGAATAAACTGGGATCGGTTTGCGTCTCAGATAAAAGCGATGCGCGTCCTTCTTGTCTTGGTTATGGCGGCGGTCACCGCCGCACAGAGCGTTGCTCTGACCGACTGCTGCTGCGGAGCCTCCTGCCTGCATCCCAACGCTTGCACCGGGTGCACGGATGCCGCTTCGTGCCCGGGCGGGAACGCCGGCGAGACCTGCGGCTCCGCCGCTGAAGGCTGAGAGGGATCATCCTCCGACACCGCCCCGGCGGGGCGGGAGCGCGACGAAAAAACGTGTTTCCACAGCCTCCCTGATCCGGTGATTACGGAAGCGGCGTCTTCCGGCACGCCCAAGCCGGAGGTCGCGCACGCTGAACGCGCTACGCCGTCGATCCTGCGGGAGGAAGCCTCGCCCACCGTTCCATGCGGACCTGAAACCGTGCCGCGGACGCGATGGGCGATCCCGCTCCATCTCCAGTTCGCCTGCCTGCTGGACTAGCCGGCCCCCGGTCCGTCCCGTCCCTTTTTCTCAAATGTCGAGGAGATTCTATGCGCGTTCTGGCCTGGTTTCCCCTTCTCCTGGTGGGTTGTGGTCTGACAGGCTACCGGGCGGAGCGGGAGGTACTGCTTCGCGAGCTGCGCGAATCTCCGGCAGGACCCTACGCCGCATCCCTCGACGATGCGGCGCCGCCGCCGGCCGACGAACGGATGGAGGAGAGCATGCGCCAGGACCCGCTGGGTCCCGAACGGGCCGTCGGCTACGCCCTCGCTCGCAACCCGAAGCTGGCCTCCGCCATCTATCAGTGGGAGGCGCTGATCCATCGCGTTCCCCAGGTGTCAAGCTTCGACGATCCGGTCCTCCAGTATGTGGAACACCTTCGATCCGTCCAGACGCGCTCGGGTCCCATGGAACGGAGCCTGATGCTGTCTCAAAGACTCCCCTGGCCGGGAAAGCTCGACCTTCGCGGAGAAATGGCGCTGGAAGAAGCCCGGCGCGCGCAACAGAGTTATCGAGAGACGATCCTGCGCGTCATGGAAGAAGTGCGCCACGCATGGGCCGATTACGCGGTGACGTACCGGCTCATCGAAATCAACGAGGAGTTGAAGCGGCTCCTGCGGGAGTTTGAACAGGTGGCGCGCAAGAAGCTTGAAGCGGCGCGCGCGACGCAACAGGACGTCCTGCGCGCCCAGATCCAGTCCATCCATCTCGAACACCACGGAATCGTACTGGAACGGGACCGGCGCGTCGCGGCGGAGCGGCTCAATGCGGTCCTCAACCGCCCGCCGCGGGCGCCGCTCGGCCGGCCGGCGGACTTTCCGGATCCGAAAATTGAGATCGAACTCTCCGACCTGCTCGCGCGGGCGCGGCGGCATTCGCCCCGGCTGAAGGCCGCCGAGCACGCCGTGGCCAAGGCGGCGGCCGCTCGGTCGCTGGCGTCGCTGGATTACCTGCCCGATCCGATCCTGGCGCTGGGTTACACTCAGATCGAAGGAGGGACGAATCCAGGATTCCCGAAGGATGGAGAGGACGCCTTGTCGGTAACCTTGGGGATCAACCTGCCCGTACAACTGGAGCGGCGCTCGGGGTTCGCGGCGGAAGCGGAGTCGGCGCTTCGCAAGGCGCGGGCGGACTACCTGGCCGGCCTGCGGGATCTCGAGCGCGATGTCACGACCGCCTATGAGAAACTGGTCGAGCTGCGTCAGGAGAGTCTGCTCCTTCGAGAGACCCTCCTCCCACAGACGGAGCAGCACCTGCGGGCGGCGCGCCGCGCCTATGAGGCCGGCGATCTTGACTTTCTCTCGTTGTTGGATGCGGAGCGCAATATCGAGGGGATCCGCCAAGACGACGCGCGCGTGTCGGCGGAGTTCTTGAAGGCCCGGGCGGTCTTGGGCAGGGCCGTCGGAGGGGACCTCCCATGAAAGCGAAACGGAATCTCCTGATCTGGGGCATCGTCATCGGGGTGTTGGCCGCCGCCGTCGGGTCGTACATCGGCGTCCCGTCGATCCGCCGCGCCGTCGACCGGATGGCCTCCACATTCGGTCTGGCAGGTCCCAAAGAGGGAGTCACCTACTGGTGCCCGATGCATCCGGAGATCGTCCGGAAGAATCCGGGCACCTGCCCGGTCTGAAACATGGCTCTCGTTCCCCTGGAAGGGGAAGCGAAGGCCGCGGATTCCGGGGTCCTCGACGTCACGGATCGCCAGATCCAGCAGGCCGGCGTGCGTTTCGGAAAAGCGGCCCGGCGAGACCTCGTCAAGACCATCGACACGTACGGCGAGATCGCCTACGACGAGAGGCGTCTCGGACGCATCACGTCCTGGGTCGCGGGCCGAGTCGAGAAACTTCACGTGAATTTCACGGGCGAGTCCGTCCGAAAAGGGGACCTCCTGGCTGAACTTTACAGCGGCCCTCTCATCGTCGCCGTGGGACAACTCGGCGAGGCGAAGAAAGCCTTGTCGCGCCTGAAGGAGGGCCGGCCGCACGAAAGCGCGCTGCGGCAGGCCGAGGAGCTGGTGGCCTCCACTCGAGTTCTTCTCGTCCGGCAAGGACTGGAATCCTCGCAGGTGCGTGAGATCGAGAAGGCCGTCGACGCGGGACGCGACCCACTCGGCGGCAGCACGATTCCCACGCTCCCGATCCGCGCCAAGACCGGCGGCGTGGTGATCGAGAAGAAAGTCGAGGAAGGGGAGTACGTCCGGGAGGGAACGGAGCTCCTCCGCATCGCCGACCTGACGACGGTCTGGCTCTACGCCGAGATTTACGAAAACGAGCTTCCCTTCGTGCGGGTGAACGATCCCGTCGTGATCACGACCCGGGCGCGTCCGGCGGAGGAGTTCCAAGGGACGGTCGCCTTCATCGACCCCTTCCTCCAGAGGAAGACCCGGACGGTGCGCGTCCGCATCGACATCCCCAACGAGGAGGGAAAGCTCAAGCCGGGCATGTTCGCGCGCGCCCGGATCCGCCGCGCGCTGCCCGGCGTGCTGGCCGTTCCGGAGAGCGCCGTCCTCCATTCCGGCATGCGGAAGATCGCCATGTGTCACGATGGGAAAGGCCGATTTCGGCCGACGCTCCTGCGGTTGGGCCGCATGTGGCTCCATCCCGCGGAACCGGACGCGCCCCGGTGGAACGCCCTCGACTTCGCCCTGGATCAGTACGAGCGATATCACGAAGTGCTCGGCGGGCTGGCGGAAGGGGATGAGGTCGTCGTCGCCGGAAACTTTCTCTTGAGCGCGGAAGCCCAGTTCCAGGGGCTTCTGAAGAAACTCATGGAGGACGAGGCGGAGGATGAGCCCCCCTCCGGCGGCAAAACGGGCCGCTGCGCCTGGGACGGGATGGAGATGCCGGCGGAGAAGATGACCCGCGTCGAGGATGGAGGCGAGACCTTGCACTTCTGTTCCGCCGAAGAGGAATCCGAGTATCACCGCGCTCCGGAAAAATCGTGGCACCACTGGATGCGAGCCTACCGGACCGCCATGGAGGCCGTCCTCCTCGCGTACTTCGCCGTCGGAGATTCCCTCGCCGACGACCACGTGGCGAAGGATGGTTTCGCGAAAATCGCGGAAACGGCGCGCCTGCCCGAACCGCGGCCACATTTCGATCGCCACGCGGTGGAAACGATGTCCCGCAGGATGGAAGCCGTAAGGCAAGCGGCGGCCAAAGGCGCCGAGACCGGCGACCTCGTCGAGCAGCGCCGGGCCTACGGTTTGATCAGCATCGAATTGGTCGAGTACGTCCGGTCCGAGACGCCGGAGAAAATCGCCAACGGAGAGGTCCACGGTTATCGGTGCGGAATGGCCGGCAGCCGGCACGGGATCGCGACGGAAAATTGGCTCCAGCGAGAGCCGGGACGCCGCAATCCGTACATGGGCCGGGAGATGTTCGGTTGAGGCTCGGATCTAGACTGGAATCGGTGATTCCAGGTCGGGATTCGTGACAAAATGAAAGCTCTATTTCTGGATGAACCGCCAAAACGCCAAAACGCCATCGGAGTCTCTTTTGGCGGTCTTTTTGGCGATTTAGCCGCATTGGCGGCTCAAACTTGTCACAAGTCATCGCGTCAGTTATTTCTTCACGATGCCCTGCTGAGCGAGGTCGAAGCACCTGTGCTAAGTGGAATCGAAGCATGACGCGCCGCATCATCGACTGGTGCGTGAAGAACAGGGCCTTGGTCCTGCTTCTCTTCGCGGCCGTCGCGCTCGTGGGGGGATGGGCCGTCGGCACCGTGCCCCTGGACGCCATCCCGGACCTCTCGGATGTCCAGGTGATCATCCTCACGAACTGGATGGGAAGGGATCCGCAGACGATCGAGGACCAGATCACCTATCCGATCTCGAGCGCGATGCTCAACGTCCCGTACGTCAAGGACGTGCGGGGCTATTCGTTCTTCGGTTTCTCGTTCGTCTACGTCATCTTCGAGGACGCAGCGGACATCTACTGGGCCCGATCGCGCGTCCTCGAGTATTTGAGCGGCGTGCGCATTCCCGAAGGCGTGACGCCGACGCTGGGTCCGGACGCTTCAGGTCTCGGCTGGGTGTTCCTCTACACCGTGGAAGCCGGCTATTACTGTCCGGAGCATCCCGAGATCGCCACGCCGGAGCCGATGGAGTGCCCCAAGGACGGAAGGACGATGGTGCGCGCCGATGCCGACCTCGGGGAGCTTCGGGCGCTTCAGGACTGGTACCTCAGGTACCAGCTTGCCGCCGTGCCGGGCGTCTCGGAGATTGCCTCCGTCGGCGGGCAGGTGCGCCAGTACCAGGTGGTCGTCGATCCGCGGGCGCTTCAGGTATACGGGATCCCGCTCCGGAAGGTCATGATGGCCATCCAGGACAGCAACAACGACGTGGGGGGACGGGTCGTCGAGCTCTCGGAGACGGAGCACATGGTCCGGGGGCGCGGCTACGTGAAGAGCACTCGCGATCTGGAAAACGTCGTCGTGGGCGTGTCCAAAAGCGGCACCCCGATCCTGGTCCGTGACCTCGGGCACGTTGAATTGGGACCGGACATCCGGCGTGGGATCGCGGAGAAGAACGGCACAGGGGAGGTCGTGGCGGGCATCGTGGTGATGCGGTACGGCGAGAACGCCCTCCGGGTGATCGACGCCGTGAAGGCGAAAATTCAGGAGATCCAGCCGGGCCTGCCGGCCGGGGTGGTGATCCGGCCGGGGTACGATCGCTCTGGGTTGATCCGCCGGTCCGTCAAGACGCTGTGGAAGCAGCTCGCGGAGGAGATGGCCATCGTCGCCCTGGTATGCATCCTCTTCCTCTGGCATGCCCGGAGCGCTCTTGTCTCGGCGATCGTCCTGCCGATGGGCATTCTCATGTCCTTCATCGTCATGCGGGCGATGGGAATCAACTCCAACATCATGTCGCTCGGCGGGATCGCCATCGCCATCGGGGCGATGGTCGACGCCGCCGTCGTGCTCGTCGAGAATCTCCACAAGCACAAGGAGCGCGGCGAGGCCGGGAACCATTGGGATCTGGTCGCGGCGGCTTCACGGGAGGTCGGTCCGGGGCTCTTCTTCTCCTTGCTCATCATCACCGTGTCGTTCCTGCCCGTTTTCGCGCTGGAGGAACAGGCGGGACGGCTCTTCAAACCGCTCGCGTATACCAAAACGTTCGCCATGGCGGCCTCGGCCCTGGTCGCCATCACGCTCATTCCGGTCTGCATGGGGCTTTTCATCCGCGGGACGATCCATCCGGAGTCGAAGAACCCTTTGAATCGGTTCCTCATCTGGATCTATCTGCCGGTGATCCGCGGGGCGCTCAAGCACAAAGTGGCCAGTATCCTCATCGCGGTCGCCCTGCTGGGCGTTTCCTTCCTCCCGATGATGCGGCTGGGATCCGAGTTCATGCCCCCCATCAATGAGGGCGACATTCTCTACATGCCCACCACCGTACCGGGAATCAGCGACGAGGAGGCGCGGCGGACGCTCCAGATCCAGGACAAGCTCCTGAAACAGTTTCCAGAGGTGGACGTCGTGCTGGGAAAGATCGGCCGTTCCGACACCTCGACCGACCCCGCGCCGCTTTCGATGGTGGAAACCCATGTCAGCCTCAAGCCCGAAGAGGAATGGCCGGAACGGATCATCGACAAGTCGTATCTGTTTCCGTTCGCCATGCGGGCGATCGGCGATCTCCGCGAGCGCGGACTCATGGAAGAGCTCCAACCCCCCGCGGTCCAAAAAGGGTGGCTTCGCGCGATGGCGGAGGGCCTGCTGGCGGCGGAATTCGCCGGCCGACCCGGCCTTGACGAAGCGGCCTCCACGGTGGAAGGGAGGACGAACTCGCTCGCCAACCAGATCATGGCCGAGTCTTTCTTGAGCGGCAGGACCCTCGAGGAACTGTCGCACGAACACGCGGTCATGGTTGCGGACCAGGCCGCCCGTGAGGTCGCCGACTACTTGGTGGAGAAAAACTGGATTGAGGCCGCCGACCGCGCGGCGCAGCATGAGCGCGCCGGAGCGCATTTCCGGCGGGAAGTCGGCCATGCCTTGCCGCTGGAGCGGGCGCCCATCGATGTGGAATCGCTCGCGCAACAAGCGGCCGATGCGACGCGCCCCACGATCAACACCTATATCCGCGAAGCGATCGTGACCGGAAAGCCGTTCCGCCCCGGCCTGGGCCGCCGGGTTTCGGATCGCCTCGCCCGTGACATCGTGGAGACGCTCGTCGCTCAGCACGCACTACGACCGGACCAGGCGAAGGAAGCCGCATCGGCGCTGGCGATCCGGATTCCCGACGACCTGCCGCTGCGGAAAACCCATTTCGATGAACTGACCAAGGAGGAAATGAACGCGCACATCCGGATTCCCGGAATGCCGAACTGGTGGCTGATGCCCATCGAGACCCGCATCGGAATGCTGACGACGGGCATGCGAGGCGTCCTGGGCATGAAGGTGTATGGACAAAACCTCAACGCGCTTCAGAAGTTCGCGATCGAGATGGAAGCCGTCCTCCAGAAAGTTCCCGGAACGATGAGCGTCGCGGCCGAGCGGCCCATGGGCGGCAATTACGTCGACATCGACATCCGCCGGGACGAGGCGGCGCGGCACGGACTGACCGTCGGCGACGTCCAGCGGGTCGTCGAGACGGCGATCGGGGGGATGAACCTGGGGTACACCGTGGAGGGGCGCTACCGGTTTCCGATCAATCTTCGCTATCCGCGCGAGTTGCGCGACGATCCGGAGAAGCTCCGGCGCGTGCTCGTCTTCAGTCCGGTCTCTGGGTACGTTCCGCTCAGTCAAATCGCCGGCGTCGAGGTCCGCCGCGGCCCGCCGATGATCAAGAGCGAGAACGGCCTGCTAATCTCCAACATTCCGGTCGATCTGGAGCCGGGGCTGGACATCGGCACGTACGTCGAGCGCGCCAACCGGCAGATCGACCGGGCGGTCTCCCAGGGGCGGCTTCAGGTGCCTCCGGGCAGCTCTTACCGCTGGAGCGGGCAGTTCGAGTTCATGGAACGCGTGAAGGAACGCCTGGCGATCATCATTCCGATCACGCTTCTGATCATTTTCCTGCTGCTTTACTTCAACATGGGCAACATCGGAGAGACGGTCATCACGATGGTGACGCTGCCGTTCGCGCTCATCGGCGGCGTCTGGTTCATGTACGTGCTGGGCTACAATTCCAGCATCGCCGTCGTGATCGGGTTCATCGCGCTGGCCGGGCTGGCGTCCGAGACGGCCGTCATCATGCACGTGTACCTCGATCTCTCGTATCGCCGGCGTCGGCGCGAGGACCGCGAGATGACGGAAGCGGAGCTCAACGAGGCGATCGAGGAGGGGGCGGTGTTGCGAGTGCGCCCCAAGATGATGACGGTGATGACCACGATCATGGGGCTGATGCCGATCATGTGGGCGGTGGGAGCCGGAGCAGGGCCGATGAAGCGCATGGCGGCGCCCATGATCGGGGGGCTGGTCACGTCGACGATCCACACGCTGATTCTGATCCCGGTGTACTACGCGCTCTACAAGAAGTTCGAGCACTGGAGGGAGCGGAAGCGGAAGGAGAGAGGAGCCGGTGAGCCCCCGGTTCGGGAACCCGCTCATTCCTGAGAGGGCGCGCCCTTTGGCACGAAGGCCACGTCCAACCACAGGCCCGCCATCCAGTTCATCTCGAAATTGTCCGCCCCCGACCGCACGTCCACGTCGAGGATGAGCAATGCGTTCGGACGAAGCACCACGCCTTCGGCCAAGACGATCGGTGCTGACAGTCCGATCCCCTGGAGAAAGTATCCCGAATTCTCGTCCGGCTCGCCGTCCCACGTGGCGCGCGTCTGGTACTGCGCCGTGTACCGGGCGCTCGCCGAGACGCGCTCGGAGATCGCCCAGCGGGGCCCCGCCGAGAAATCGAGCGTGACGGAACCTCGATAGCCCTTGCGGTTCTCATACAGCGGCGCGCGCAGTCCCGCTGAGACGTCGAAGCCCCAGGGTTCGGGCAGCGCGGACCAGGCGACACGCGCGATGGGATCGAACGTTCCCGTTCCGAATTGGATGTGCCGGTGTTGGATCCCCAGGTCGCCGAGCTCGTAAGGGTTGTCCTCGACCCTTCCGCTCGGGAAGCTCAGGCCGGCGGTGAAGCGCCAGGAAGCTCGATGGTAGTGTCCCAGAAGCTCCACATCTCCGATCCCTTCCAGCCGTTCCGTTCGATGATGGATGGCGCCCTCGGGATTGTCGAATGACTGTCCATCAAGCGTCTCGAAGCGCACCTTCTGATCCTTGATGTCGTAGGGGATGTACGCTTCCGCCTCGAAGCCGCCGCCCAGAGCGAGCACGGCGTCCAACGCTGTCCGCCACCACGAGAGGGAGACGATATGGCGGTTGGGAACGGGAGTCTCCGCCGGATGGCTCCCGTCCATGCGAGCGAAATGTTCGCTCAACCGCACGTTCAGAAAGTCGACCGGACCGGCCGAGTCCTCCCGGGGAAGGGAGGGATTGCTTCAGGCGGGTCAGTTCTGTGCCTCGGCCGGCGCCTGGGTGGTCACAATCGCCGCGACGGCCGCGGAGATCGTGAAAATTCGTTTCATGGTTCGGGCTCCGGACACCTCCTCTGCGCGCCTCGGTCCCAGGGAGCGTACGACAAGGCGGAACCCTCCGAAGCGCCGCCGAAACACTCAACCCAGAAGGCGCGAAGAAGAATCGGGGCGGCGGGATTTGAACCCACGACCTCTTGGACTTACGGGAGGGACGCAAAACCGTAATCCTGAAGCAATAATACGTTCAGCACGTTCAGGAAGCACACGAAATTGCAGATGTGGAGACAGGTTCGGAGACAGGTGCCCGCTCGGAATCTGCCCAGATCTGTCACGCACGTCTAAGCGGGCCGACGTAATTTCCTGCACCCCCCTCCCGAATTGGCCGATAAACCCTGTAGACCAGATTGGAGAGGGTAGCCGTGGTGCAGAGAGAGGGGACGATTCAGCTTACGCTTC
>JACQVR010000034.1 GCA_016209705.1 Planctomycetota bacterium | reverse complement strand
CTAGGAGCGTGTTGAGATATTCAAGGGGATGTCGAGATATAGGGGATGCAGGTGATAAGACCCCCGATGTGTGGTACGGCACATCTCCATATCTCCAATATCCCGACAATCTCTTAGCGGAGGAGATGGGGAGATACGAAGAGATGCGGAAGGCCGGGATAGGGAGGTGCCTATGAGGGCGTTCTGGATGCTGTTGCCGATCCTGTTGATGCAGGATGCCGCCGACGCCGCCAAGCGCGCGATCGAGCAGACGCGCGCGCGAAAGAGCACGTCGGTGAAATTCGACGTGGAGATCCGGGTCCCGGACAGCTCACCCATGAAGCTTGAAGGCAAGAGCGTGTGGGTGACGCCCCATATCCTCTTTCTCCACTACACCGCTTCCGGCGGCGATGATGTGAAGCTCGTCCGAGTGGGCGACACCGTGCGGCTCTATCATCCGGTGGTGGAGGATTGGGTTTCCGCCGACGAAGCGGGCCGTCCGGGCGCCGGCCGCGGCGTCCAGAACCCCGATGAAGTGCTGTCCGCGCTACTCAAAGTGATCGACAAGGCAACGCGCGCGGGCAAGGAAACGATCGACGGGCGCGTCTGCGACGTGATCGGGCTCAAGCTGGGCGGGAAAGAGATGGAATCGGTCATGAAGGGGCTGGCCGCGCCCGGATCTTTCGAGTGGACGGAATCAGAATGCTCGGCCAAGCTATGCATCGGGTCGGATCAACATCTTTATTATGTCGAATTCGACGCCCGTCTGGCGCCAACCGATCCGGCTTTGAAAGGCAAGAAGGTGGATTACCGGGCCAACGTGACCGTCAAGGCGTTCGACAAGGAATTCGCCATGGACTTCGGGATCCCCATGTCGGAGGAGACGCTGAAAGAGATCGAGCAAACGAAGGGCATTCCCGCGGAGCTCGAAGCCGAAGTTCGGAAACGCCTAGGCAAATGATCCGCTTTAAAACGCCGCGGGCCGCGCTCTCGCGCGGCCCGCATGCCGTCCGGTTATGGACGCGGACTCACACTGCAAGGATAGAATGAGATTCTTGAGGCTTCAAGACAAAAACGAAGGAGGGCGGGGGAGTTGAACCCCACTCCGCCTTGGCGGAGCCGATGGCTTGTGAGTCCGCGTCCGCAACCATGCGGCCACACCCTCCTCCCGCGGACCGCCGGGATGACGGCCCGCTGCCGGACGCGGACTTTTAATTTTCCGCCCCGCGGCGCGCGCCGCGGGGCGCCGTTCACCAAAAATCGCTCAGACTATGGGATGTCGCAATATGTGAATTCATTCATTTGCAGGAGGACCCCATCCAAACTTTCCATTCCGATTCCAAGGACTTGAGGTCCTCGAACCATTCGAGTGGAGTGCCGTGAGCCAAATCTTGAATCAACTCGCGGTCACGACCGGTCAGGAAGTGAACGAGCGCCGCAGCCTCCAAACAAAGAAGCCGCCCTGCCTCCGATTGGAAGGCACTCAGGTCCAATCCGATCAAGCGATGCAAGGGAACGAAGGAGCCTGACTGGAGCGCCTGCTTCATTTCCTTCATGAGGGCGGCGCCGGGTATGACGCCGCCATCCACCACCTCGTAATGGGAAAAGTATCCGGCCAAGCCTTCGAGCAACCATGCCGGACTCCTTATTCCTAGGGCTCGATCCAGATACTCCAAAGCCAGAGCGTGCATGAGCGCGGCCGCCAGTTTCCCCGAATCGGCGCCAAGTTCTTGAAAGAGGACGATTTCGGCGTGCTTGAAGTCATAAAAGGATTCGGCCGTGGGAGCCCCACGCGAGGCGGCGTAGCAGCGGAACTCTTCCTCCTTCGCGAAGAAGCGGATGGAGAAGCGTACATCTTCGATGTCCCCTTGCAGCCGGTTGTGAATCGCGTCAAGGAACCGCTCCGCCCAGGCGGCGAGGATTCGTAAATCGATCGCGCGCACGTCTCCGCGAAGCGCGAATCGGTCGCTCATCAGAAGCTTCCAGCCGCAGGAATCCAGACGCGAAAGGGGCCAGTCCCGGGCCCGCCTTCTGGCCTCCGCGATCGTGAGAGGAGGTGAGGGGCTGCGGAACGGATCGTCCAGCGCAGCCCCTGGGGGGGAAGACCCAGGAGCGCCGGTGCATTCCCGCGGCAACGGCGCGGATGCGGGAACTCTCCGCCCATCCTGGGTGTGTCGGAAATGAAGAGCTCCCTGAAAGGGAGCGGGAGGATCGATGTAATCCGGGGCGGGGTTGGCCGCCATGAGCCAAGGCCCGATGGACAGGCAAGGAAGGAACGTCAGTCCTAGAAAAGCCAAAGACGGCTGCGCCCGCATCACTGCAAACCACACGCGCCACTTCATGCTCCAAGTCTTCGCACATGGCGTGCCGCCGGTCATGATGCATCTCATTGATCTACAAGAAGTTAAAATGCAATCTTCCTGCTCGGCCAGAAGAGTGGCCAGATGAAACACCATCGATCCAAGGTGCAACACTGGTCTCCCTGAACTCATCGTGCTACCATCGCCCTTTCTTCATGCAGATGCCGCTTCAACGTCCCAGACGACGCTGGCCTTGGGCGATCGGCCTGGCCTCTCTTGCCGGAGTGACCGCCATCGCGGTGCCGAGCTTCGTCTTTCGCAAGTCCATGCCGGTCAAAACGACCCGTTGCACGATGGGTCCCGTAGAGGAGACCGTCGTTGCCTCGTCCGTCGGCACGGTGGAGCCCGAGCAAACGGCCGTCGTCTCGGCGGAGGTCTCCGGACACGTCGTCGAGATCAAGCTCCGGCACGGCCGAGCCGCGCAGGGGACGCCGATCGTGCTGCTGGACCGCAACGACCTCGAGGCGGAGCGGGAGCAGATGCGGCGCGATCTCGACGCATCCCGTCTGCGCGTCGAGCAATCGCGGCTGCGCGCCGAGAAAATCGAGGCGGAGTTGCATCGCGTGCGAGGTACCGACGAGCCGCTCCAACGGATCGAAGCGCTCGAAAAAGACCTGTCCATCGCGCGCAAGGACATCGAAATTTCCGCCGCCACGGTACGTATCTCGGAAGCGGCGATGCATCTGCTGGAGCTGCGGCTGGCGAAAACGGCGGTCGCGGCGCCGTTCGACGGGACGCTGACCAAGCTGCATGTGGAAGTTGGCGAAAGCATCACGCCCGGCCGACAGCTCTTCACCTTCCAGAGCAACCCTCCGTTCCTCGTGCGCGCGCCCATGGACGAGACGGACGTCGGCCGCATCCGAGTCGGGATGGCTGCGCACGTGACATTCGATGCGCTGCGCGACCGGACGTTTTCCGGCGAGCTGTCGGAAATCATGCCCGCGGCTTCGACCGACCAGCGCAACAACCGTACCGTGGACGTGAAGGTGCGGATGTCGGAATGGCCCGAGGGAATCGTCGCCGGCATGTCGGCGAACCTCGAGATCGTCGTGCGGCGCAGCACAGCAGACGTGCTCCGCCTGGCCACCCCGCACATCCGGGAGGACTACACCACCCATTCGCGCTACGTCTTCGTCCTGGAGAACGGCGTGGCGCGCAAGAGGACGATCAAGACCGGGCTCTGGAATTGGGAGCATACCGAGATCCTCGATGGACTGAGCGTCGCCGATCCGATCATCACCGATGTCATCGATCCGGATCGAGAGACCAAGCTCGAAGACGGCATGGCGGTTCGAGTCGTCGATGGAAATTGATCCCGCGGTCATCAACATCCGCGCGCTGCGCAAGACGTATGCGCGAGGGGCCGAGGAAGTCCACGCGCTTCAGGGCGTGGACCTGCGCGTCGAGCACGGCGAGTTCGTGGCCGTCGTGGGTCCGTCGGGCTCCGGAAAATCCACGCTGCTCAATCTGGTGGGATGCCTCGACACGCCCACGGCGGGGGAATACTTCCTGGACGGCATCGCCACGCACCGGCTCGGAGATCGAGACCTGGCGTTCGTGCGCAACCAGAAGATCGGCTTCGTCTTTCAGAGCTTCAACCTGCTGCCGCGGATGAACGCGTGGCAGAACGCGGCGCTGCCGCTCGCGTACGGCGGGGAACGGCGGGCTGGCCGCCGCAAGCGGGCGGAGGCGGCGCTCGACCGCGTGGGCCTTTCGCCCCGGCGCGATCACCGGCCCAACGAGCTGTCCGGCGGCGAGCGGCAGCGCGTCGCGATCGCGCGCGCGCTCGTGAACAATCCCTCGATGGTCCTGGCCGACGAGCCGACGGGCAACCTCGACCAAAAGACGGGCGGGGAGATCATGCGGCTCTTCGAGGAACTCAACCGCGAAATGCGGGTCACGCTCGTGATCGTGACGCACGAGCCGGACATCGCCGCGCGTTGCCGGCGCGTCGTCCGCATCGTGGATGGGCTCATCGTCGAAGATCGGAGCGCCGCATGATCGACGGCATCCTGGACGCCATCGAGAACATCTTCCGCAACCCGCTGCGGTCGTTCTTGACGATGCTCGGCGTGATCATCGGCGTCTTTTCGGTCGTGACGCTCGTCTCGATCGGCGAGGGGGCGAAGAAATACATCAACGACCAGTTCTCCATGCTGGGGACGAACATCCTGATCGTCACGCCGGGCGGCGCGCGCACGAGCGGCGGGCCGCCGATGATCACGGACGCCACGCACAAGCTGACGTATCAGGATGCGCGTGCGGTGCGGCGGCTTCCCTCCATCGCCCAGGCCGCTCCCATCATCATCGGACCGGCCTCGATCAAGGTGGGCCACCGATTGCGCGAGCGGACGACGATCATCGGCACCACCGCGGAGGCCCAGCAGATCCGCTCGATGTATGTCCAGCACGGGCAGTTCCTGCCGGAGAGCGAGGCCCAGTCGGGAAAGAACGTCTGCGTCATCGGCCAGGACACCATGGAGGATCTGTACCCCGAGGGCCGGCGGCCGCTGGGCGAGTTCCTGCGCATCAACGAACGGCCATACCGCATCATCGGCATCATGGAGCGCAGCGGGTTCGGGCTGGGGTTCAATGCGAACGACCTCGTCTTCATCCCCATCCACGCGGCGCAGGAGCTGTTCGATACGGACGAGCTGTTCGAGATCCTCGTGCAGTCGGTCAGCGCGCAACGCCTCGAATCCGCCACGCGGGAGGTGAAGGCGCTGCTGCGGAAGCGCCACGACGACCAGGAGGACTTCACGGTCACCGACCAGGGACAGATGCTCGAGGCGTTCGAGAACGTGCTCAACATCCTGACGTACGCGTTGGGGGGCATCGCGGCGATCTCGCTGCTGGTGGGCGGGATCGGGATCATGAACATCATGCTGGTGACGGTGGGGGAGAAGACGCGCGAAATCGGCGTGCGCAAGGCGGTGGGGGCGACGCGGGGGAGCATCTTGTGGCAGTTCCTGGTGGAGAGCGTGACGGTGAGCGCCGTCGGCGGCGCGATCGGTGCGGGCGTGGGGGTGGGATTGGCGCTGCTGCTGGGATGGGTGTTCCCTTCCTTTCCCGTGCAGATCCGCGCGTGGACTTTGGGCGTGGCGCTGGGATTCGCGACGGGCGTGGGAATTTTCTTCGGCGTTTATCCCGCGCGCAAGGCGGCGAGGCTCGATCCGATCGAGGCGCTGCGGTACGAGTAGCCGGCATCGGCATCAAGCATCCGGCATCAGGTGTCCAGTTCCGCAGCATCCTCCCGCACGGCGGTCGCCTGGAACGAAGACTACAGGCGATCCTTCAAATTAATCGGACCGGACAGGAAATCATCAAAAGGCTTGACTCCTTGGACGCGTCGCTGCGCGGCATCGTCGCGCTCCTCAAGGACATGGACGCCCGCCACACGAAGCTTCTCGAAGGGATATTGAGCGCCCTCAAAGCCTAATTCTACTGTCCCGCTTTTTCAGTTAAGTTTTTCGTCAGACGCGCCGATAACCCCTCTGGAGAGCAAGAGAGGGGGATTTCATGGGGCTGCGCGTTCCCGCCATTCCGCCGGAACTTTTCAACACGATTCACGTCGATCCGG
>JACQVR010000033.1 GCA_016209705.1 Planctomycetota bacterium | reverse complement strand
GGAGAGCATGCGGCGAAGGATCACAACCTCCAAATCACACCTGAATTGGCCGCGAAGGTGAAGGCGCTGATCAAGGAGGTCCAGAGCTAGACAGGCTCTGCGTCCGAGAAGCAATGCGGGCCGCGCAGACGAATTCTCGGACTCCCAAGGGCCGATGCGGACAAGGCCCAAGTCGGGCGTGTTTTCGCGTCGAAGGCAACCGGAACGCTGGCGAACGGGCACCTCGCGGAGCTGGAAGAGCGGCAGGGGCAGATTGCGGCGCGGCTCGCCGAAATCGATGGGGAGTCCCAGCGGCTCGCGGCGGTGGAAATTGACTCCGACGCGGCCAAGCGGGCGCTGGCGCTATTCAATCCTGTCTGGGACGTGCTGGAGCCGAAGGAGCGAGAGCGGCTTGTGCGGCTCGTCGTGGAGCGCGTGACCTACGACGGCCTGAAGGGTGAGGTCGCGATGGCGTTCCACCCGCTGGGGTTGAAGGCGCTGGCGTCCGAAGCGACGGGCACGACGGCCAAGCTGAAGCGGGTGGAGCGGCCTGCGGCGGTTGAGATGGCCGAGGAGGTGGCGTGATTGATTCAGTTGATAGTGTCGCTACGGTGGCCGACCGGTAGGTGACGTTCGCTATTACACCTTCTCAATTCCCAAGTCCAAGATTTCCCATGGCTTATAGTGCTTTGTTGGTTCAATTTTGTTGCGAATAGCCTGGCGGCATTTAATCTCCAGTTTGGCCTTATTAATGAGGGCTTTCATCATTTGGTCATGTGCGTGACGCTCCTCTTCATTATTCTTCCGACCTATAGATCGGTTAGCGAATCCACTTTTGATGCATTCTTTCACGTTGGAGATTATGGCTCGCAATTTTGCAATTTGACTATCCACATGCTTTTGTAGCATGCTCCCGCAAGTGGTATCGGGCATGGTTTGAAGCCTTATATCAAAGTTTTGGCATTCCAAGTGGGCCGTTTCAGCTTCTGTGTCGCCCGCCGAGATAGTGATAGAAAATGAGGCCGAAAATAGGTCACACCTTCGGGGCCTCCCGTCCCATCTTGAAAACGACCAAACGGTGCGCGCGGAGGACCGCGAGGGCCGCCAGGCGCATCGATTCCCAGTACGGCTTCTCCAGGATTGTACCATGGTCCCGGTCCCATCGATCCAAAATGAGCTGGCGCTGCTGCTCCCATTCAGCGTCGGGGAGAAACTCCTTCGCGGCCTGGTGCACTGCGCCGCCTGCGGCTTCACGATGAGCCCGGCGACGACGAAGAAGCGCTGCGGGACGAATTATCGGTACTACCGCTGCACCGCGGTGGATCGCGGTGGCCGGGACGCGTGCCCCGTTCGCTACGTCCCCGCCGCTGAACTTGAGCGCTGCGTCGTGGACGAACTCCGCAAACTGGGCAAGGAGCCCGCGCTTCTGGACGAGACATTGCAAGAAGCGGAGCGGAGCGTGGCCGCTTCGCTTGCGCGGCTGAAGGAGGAGGCGAGGCGGCTTCAGGCTGAGGAACGGCGCGTCAAGGTGCAGGTCGCGCGTGTCTTCGCGTCGGAGGCCACGGGGACGCTGGTGAGCGGACATCTTGCGGAGCTCGAGGAGCGGCAAGGGCAAATTGCGGCACGGCTCGTCGAGATTGAAGCGGAGTCCCAGCGGCTCGCGGCGGTCACGATCGACCCCGTCGAGGCGAAGCGGGCGCTGGCGCTGTTCGATCCGGTGTGGGACGTTCTGGAGCCGCGTGAGCGTGAGCGGTTGGTGCGGCTGGTCCTGGAGCGCGTGACCTTCGACGGCCTGAAGGGCGAAATGGCGGTCGCGTTCCACGCGCTGGGGCTGAAATCGTTGGCGGCGGAGACGGCGGGCACGACGGCCAAGCTGAAGCGCGTGGAGCGGCCTGCTGCGGTCGAGGTGGCCGAGGAGGTGGCGTGAACGCGACGTTATGTCGCCAGCTTGAATTTATCTTGGCGCCAGCTCATCAAAGGCCAACCCATCCAAGGACACGGATCTCCTCTCGATCGCGACGACGGCTCCTCCTTCCCCCAGTTTCAAATCCAACCCCCCTTCAAACCCGAAGGGCAGGTCTTGGCCGTCCAGTACCGCGCCCAGCTCCACGCCTTGAGCGGATTCTTCTTGCTGGGCTCCAAGTGATAGGGCGGCTCCGAAAAGCAGGAACATTACCGCCGCACAGCAGATTCGTCTCATCGTTCTCCTCCTTGGATCCACTCCGCTCGTCCGATACTTCTTTTAGACCTTTCGGCGCCGAGCCAAGTAAAAGAATTGAGGATCTCCTCTCCGGACACGGCCGACTGGATGCTCGTACCGAATCGACACCAGCGACTCCTTGACGCCCGCACACGCCGGCTTCAAGATACGCCCCATGATTCCTAACCGCCTTCTCCGCCGCCTGTCCGTCCGGCAGCTTCAGGAAGCCATCCGCCAGAAGAAGCGGTTGGACAAAGTATCCACGCTCGATCGCCTGCTTGAGCGCCACCAGCGCGAGGCGGCCAAGCTCCAGCGGAAGATCGAACGGCTGACGGGCGGGGACGGCGCGCCAGGTCGTCCACAGAAGCGTCGCCGCCGACTGTCGGCAGAAGCGCGACGAAAATTGTCCGAGGCGGCGAAGCGGAGGTGGGCGAAGGTCAAGGGCGAGGCGCGGGCTGCTGTGAAACTGTCAAAGCGCCGCCAATTCAGCGCCGAGCGACTCAAAAAAATAGCGGATGCGGCAAGGCGTAGGTGGGCGAAGTTTAGGGCGGAGAAGGAAAGGCAAGGCCAATCATGACCCACCTTTTGATCCGCTTACCACGGGAAACGCGTCGGTCTAGTACGCGACGTCTAGGAACCTGGCGGATGAAACGGATTCCCCGGAAGGAGGAAATGTGAAGGTAATACTGGCTGCTGCGGCGGTGGCAGTTCCACTGCTCTTGGGAGGCTGTATCCACCATCATCATCCCCGGCACCCGCACGGGATGCCTCCGGGCCAGGCAAAGAAGGTGGTCGTTGGGGAGGCGGCCCACGTTTGTGTTGATGCGTGTGAGCACTTTTTCATCGACGGGGTTTGGTATGTCGAAACCGGCCACCGACACGGTCATGGCTGCGGTCACCGGATCCATAATGGAAAGTGGATCGCTGACCATGGTCCCGAGAAGGACGAGAAGCCAGCGAATCGAGGAAAAGGGCAGAAGGACAAGAAACGTTGATTGATCCCTCGGAAGACATTGAGGGAGAAGTGAAGAAGCGCGACAGGAAGTTCAGCGGGCTTCGGGTGCGCGTTCGGAAGGAATCGGAAGACAAGATGGCGAAGTACGTGGTGGAGATGCTGTAAGCCGTCAGGGAGACTCACGTCCGGATGAGTACAAGACAGACCACACACATGCGTACGGAAGGGTCGGCTATTTTGATGGAATCGATCCACAGAATGACGAGAAGAAAATCGACTTTGGGCACAACAACGGGGACCTAGAGAAAATTGAAGGGATAAAGGATCAAATCGCGTTGATTTACTCAATAAGAAATCGCAACAGGAGTGGCCTGAGGGAGATTGTCCAGCATTCACACACAGTTCTCGTCATGGGCTACGGCTTTGACCCCATGAACAACGAGCTTCTCGGATTGCATAATATCGGCCATGGCTCAAGGCTCGTCGTGGCGGTTTATCCTCGAACCGATTTCTCGACCCGGCGAGCCTACATCCAGCACATTCGGAGCACCAAACCTGACGCGAAGATAAAGGTACAGACGCTCAAGGACTTCTTGGAAGCCGAATTACAGACTCTCAATAAGTAAGACGAAGAGCGCGTCTGAAAGCGCGTGCCTCGTTAATGGGCTCCCAGATCGGGGACGCCTGTGAACGCCGGGCCGTCTGGATGATCACAGCACTTCTATTCTGCTGCGTTCAGGAATTGAATGCTCACTTAGTCCTTGCTCTCCCCGCTCCTCGTTGCCGTCATGTCCAGGCAAGGGAGGGCGCATGGACATCGAAACGGATGTGGACACGTTTCTGGCGGGAGAGGCGGATCGGCTGCGGGTGATCGCGTTTGCGTTGCGCGGGCTCGCGGGCGACACGGGCGGGGGAGGCGTGGAAGCAAAGGCCCTTCACGCCTCGGCGGACGACTGTCAAGAGTCGGGTCAACTGAGCCATTCATGTGCGGGTCAAGCTGAGCCACTTCTCCGTTGAGTTTTTGGTCCGTCCTCCTGGTT
>JACQVR010000035.1 GCA_016209705.1 Planctomycetota bacterium | reverse complement strand
GTATCCGGATCGGTCACCGTGCCTCGCAAGTACACCGTGGCGTCGCTGATGAAGTTGACCGGCCAGGCCGGGCCGCCGGCCTCGGCCGCCTGAAGCAGGCCCGTGGGAGGATTCGGAGGATAGCCGGCGTAGAATCGGACCGCCCGGTTCGCCACGAGGGAGTTGGGAGGGGCGTAGGAAAGCCCGACTGCACCCGTCGAATCCTCGATTCCCGCTGTGCCGCCTCCTGAGACCGATTGATACAACATGATGATGTCGCCGTTTTCGTGGAGCTTCAGTTCGACGTTGTTTCCGCCCAATACCCAGTTCACGACGAAGCGCTGGTTGGGTGACGTCCCGAGCGTCGCGTACCGGGCGGTCGTCCCGATCCAATCCTGCCATTTGACGCAGATCTTGTTGTCATCCCCTCCGGCGCTCGGAATGGTCCCGGGTGTCCAGGCATAGGCCGCACCCGGACTTCCGAACTTCACAAGCCCGTTCGTGATCACATAGCATTGGGTATATTCGTTCCCGTAAAAACGGAACGGGAATCCGAGGGGTACCAGTGCCTCCCCTTCATCGCCCGCCCCATAGGGTTGGTTTTGCAGTTGTGCGAAGTTGACCGCTGTACCGGTCGATGAGATGTTCTCCCATTCATCGGCGAAGACGGGGCCGTCCGGTTCTTGGCTGTCGATGAATTGATATCCGTAGGCGTCCGGGCCGCCGACGGCGCAACGCAACGGCCCTTCAGGCGCCGCGGCGCCGAGACTCGGTCCCGCCGAAGTCAAGACCGCCGCGCCGATCGACGCGGCGAGGATCAGGATGCCTCGCAGACCCCTGTCCCTACCCCTTCCGAAGTGCCCCATACCCAGCCTCCCATGGCACGAGATGAAGAATAACATCTCCCGATTCCACGATGCATGCGAATGCCCCGTCGCTTCGATCGAAGCGCTCGCGCGTCGCCAGGGGCACACCGTCCCGCTCCTGGTGCCCCTTCAAGATACCCATGCCCGGCACCCCAATAAAGGTCCAGATCGAAAATCATGAATAGACCAGACGGTCCGCTCACCGGCACCTGCGCAACGGTCCAGTATCTAAATAATGGGTAGACCAGATGTGGACGGAGCGCCGGCGGAGCTATAATCGCACCCATGGACGCCGAGACGAAGGCCAGAATCTTCGAGCCGTTCTTCACCACGAAGGGCCTCGGAAAAGGCACCGGCCTGGGCTTGTCCACGGTCTACGGCATCGTCAAGCAAAGCGGGGGCAACATCTGGGTCTACAGCGAACCGGGTCGCGGCACCACCTTCAAAGTGTACCTGCCGCGTTCCCCGCAGGCCGCCGTTCCGGCTGCGGCCGGCGCGGTCGCCGCGGCGCCGCGGCGGGGAACGGAAACGATCCTCGTGGTGGAAGACGAGGCCGCCGTTCGAAAACTGATCCAGCGGGTGCTGGAGAAGGAAGGCTACACGGTGTTGGAAGCGGGTGACGTCGACGAGGCGGTCGCGCATTGCGAGCGCTATCGGGGAGATATACACTTGCTTCTGACGGACATGGTCCTGCCCAAGATGGACGGCCGCAAGCTGGCGGAACGGATTCTGTCGCTTCGCCCGTCCTTGAAGGTCGCGTACATGTCGGGATACGCGGATGACGCGATCTTTCCCCATCTCCCCCCTATCTCCGGATCTCCTACGGAGAAAAATTCGGGGGATGTGGAGATTGCCGGAGATATGGAGATCGGAAGGAGTCCGACGAAACTACCTCTACAAAATATCTCCCTATCTCCCCGATCTCGATATCTCCCCTAAAAAATCTTCTCCGTGTCTCCGTGAACTCAGGCTCCTCCTGGCGCTCGTCTACTCCTGCGGCACGCGACGCGCCAGCGAGATTCTCACGCCGGCGACCGCGAGGAGTCCCAGCAGGAGGAGCGCCCCGTTCGAAGCTTGCCCCTGGCCCGCCGAGCATCCGGCCGAGTTGTCGGGGGCGTCGCCGGCCGCGTGGTCGATCCCGTCATCGCCCTTGGTAAAGAAGCGGATCGTCGGACTCCACGGGCTGGCGTTGCCGGCCCGATCGATGGCGCGAACATGCCAGAAGAAAGGGTCGCGAGAGAGGGGCAATACCAGGATGCCCCGCGTCTCATCAATAGCGAAATCGGCCACCGGCAGGTTTGTAAATGATTCGCTGTTATCCGCTTCAAACTCGTATTTGATCGGCCCCGGCGGCCCGACATCTTCGGACAGGAGCCATACGAACCGATCACCGCCGGCCGAAACCTTTCTGTCCTGGAGCGGATAGACCGCTTCCGGGATCGTGGGAGGATCCAGATCCACCCGGATGTGGGTCGCCGCCGGATCGTAGGTCGCCCAGGCCGACGTATTGCCGTTCGCGTCAAAGCTTCTCGCACGCCAGTGATATTCGCCGCTCCCGAACGGCGAGCCCGTGAAGGTGTAAAGCGCCTCGGGTTCGCCTCCGTTCAGCACAAGGTCCGCCGGCGCCGTTCTAGCGGTGTCACCCGTCACGTCAGTCTGGAACGGGGTGCCGGAAGGCAGGACCTCCACCTCCAGGCCCACGCGGTCGCCGGTATCCGGATCGGTCACCGTGCCTCGCAAGTACACCGTGGCGTCGCTGATGAAGTTGACCGGCCAGGCCGGGCCGCCGGCCTCGGCCGCCTGAAGCAGGCCCGTGGGAGGATTCGGAGGCTGACCGGCATAGAACCGCATGACCCGCGGAGTGGGCGGTGTCGTGCTTGTATCCGGCGTCGTGGAGTTGGCGGTATTGTACGAGTACTGGAGATAGGATGTGGCGTTCGGCGCTTGAATCCCGATGGTGGCACTGTCCCCTCCCTCTCTAGAGTTATCAATGTTCTGGTAGACGAGATAAATATCGCTTTCCCGCACGCCGTCGCTCTCGGTGATCTGGGCCTGTAGGGTCATATCTCCGCCGGACCCGAAAAAAGCCCAGTTGGTCCACTGCACGATCAGGCGGCGATTCGGCGCCGTCCCGACAATTTCCCACCGAGCGCTGGCGTTTCCGTCCCCGCTCCCGTCATCCCAGAGCACGGCGATGAATCCGCCGGGCGTGAAGTTTCCCGATGACGCGGGCAGCGTGGTGTTGCTCCACGGTCCCGCGCTGGCCGCCTGACCCGTCCCCAGCAGTTGAAGAAAGCAATTGCTGCTGACTCCGATATTGGCGGAAACCACCGTGACTCCGGATCCGCTGGGGGCTGTTCCCCAATTCTGCCCGTAGAATCGAATCAACATGGGAAGGGTGAATGAAGTGGACGATTCGTCGCCGCTTATCCCCAAGAGAGTGCCGGTGGTCGAGATATCCTGTGACAGGTCGTCGAAGGATGGCCCCGCCGCTTCATTAATGTTGTCGATGAATCGGTATCCGTAGGTGTCCGGTCCGCCCGTGGTGACGCGGCGCATCGGTCGTTCGGGCGCCGCGGCGCCGAGACTCGGTCCTGGCGACGTCAACGCCGCCGCGCCGATCGAAGCGGCAATGAACAAGATACTGGGCAGCCCCGGGCCCTTGCCCCTTCTAAGGTGCTCCATACCCAGCCTCCCATGGATTCTCTTCCTAAACAACAGCACACGCAGGGTTGATATTTAATCAAGTTGGGCACCAGACGACGCATTGTGAAACCTCCCTGTTTTGTGATGCGCGCGAACGGCTCCAATCCATCATTCGAAGCCGTCTTCGCGCGTAGTCAGGGAGACACCGTCCCCGCTCTATGGTGCCTCACTATGCTACCCATGGCCGGCACCCCGATGATGGTCCAGATCAAAAATAGCGAGTAGACCAGACGGGCCGCCTGCCGGACCCGTTGCAAAGCACTATATCTAAATCATGGGTTTGCCGCCTTGGGACGGAGCGCCGGCGGAGCTATAATCGCCGCCATGAACGCCGAAGACGATGCCGCGCTGGATTCCCAACAGTTGCGCCGGCGCGTATCCGAACTGGAAGCGTTGGTGGGACTGCACGACCTCGACGCCTGGCTCCGAGCCCTCTTCGAGAACATGTTCGAGGGAATCCAAATCATCGATTTCGATTGGCGCTATCTCTACCTCAACAGGGCGGCGGCCGCCCATGGCCGGCGGCCACGGGAGGAACTGACCGGCCAAAAGATGGTCGACATGTACCCGGGCATCGAGCGGACGGACGTCTTCCGGCTGATGGAACGCTGCATGGCGGAGCGCGCGCCGCAGCAGATGGTCAATCAATTCACCTATCCGGACGGGCGCAAGGCGTGGTTCGATCTGCGCATCAATGCCGTTCCGATGGGCATCCTGGTCCTCTCGGTGGACATCTCGGCCCAAAAGGCGATCGAGCAGTCGCAAAAGATGGAAGCGATCGGCAGGCTGGCGGGAGGCGTGGCCCACGACTTCAACAATCTTCTGACGGTCATCAACGGGTACAGCGAAATGCTCCTCTCGGGGACGCTGGACGAGCCGAGCGCGCGAGAAATCCTCCAGCAAATCCGCCACGCCGGCGAGAAAGCCTCCTCCCTCACCCGCCAGCTTCTGGCGTTCAGCCGCAAACAGATCCTCCAGCCCAAGATTCTCGACGTGAACACGGTCGTGGACCACATGGACAAGATCCTCCGGAGGATCATCGGGGAAGACATCGAACTCATCACGAAGTTGAGGCCCCATCTGGAACCGGTGACGTTCGACCCCGGGCAACTCGACCAGATCATCTTGAACCTGGCCGTGAACGCCCGCGACGCCATGCCCCACGGCGGAAAGCTGATTCTCGAGACCGCCCACGTCGAACTCGACGAGGAGTACGCGCGCGCCCATCCCGACGCGCGTCCCGGCCCGCACGTGATGATCGCGATGACCGATACCGGGACGGGCATGGACGCCGAGACAAGGGCCAAGATCTTCGAGCCGTTTTTCACCACAAAGGCCTTGGGAAAAGGCACCGGCCTGGGCCTGTCCACGGTCTACGGCATCGTCAAGCAAAGCGGGGGCAACATCTGGGTCTACAGCGAACCGGGTCGCGGCACCACCTTCAAGGTGTACCTGCCGCGTTCTCCGCAGGCCGCCGTCCCGGCTGCGGCCGGCGCCGCCGTGGCGGCCCCGCGCCGGGGAACGGAAACGATCCTCGTGGTGGAGGATGAGGCCGCCGTTCGAAAACTGATCCAGCGGGTGCTGGAGAAGGAAGGCTACACGGTGTTGGAAGCGGGCGACGTCGACGAGGCGGTAGCGCGTTGCGAACAATACCGGGGCGATATACATTTGCTTCTGACGGACATGGTCCTGCCCAAGATGGACGGCCGCAAGCTGGCGGAACGGATTCTGTCGCTTCGCCCGTCCTTGAAGGTCGCGTACATGTCGGGATACGCGGATGAAGCGATCTTTCCCCGCGAGCCGTTGGAGCCCGGAAGGATGTTCATCGAGAAGCCCATCACGCCGACCTCCTTGCTGGCCAAGCTGCGGGAGTTTCTCTCATGAAGGACCCAGCGCGGCGAAGCCACAACCCAAATTTATTCCACGCTGGTGTTCGCCGCGCCGGGAGTCCGGAGTCCATAGTCCAGAGTCCGAAGTCTGGCCCTCGATTCGAGGGACTCTGGACCCTGGACTATGGACCGTGGACTTCATGGCATCTTCTTTGAGCGTCCTTATGAAAAAATATTCGCGTCACGCGAAAGTTTTGCACGTTGACAGTGCAAAGCGGAGCGCGCCGGAATACTTCGGAGCCATGGCCGAAGAATATGATTCGCTGATCCGGCGGGCGGTGCCCCGCTACGACGAGATGATGGAGCGCCTCATGGACTACCTCCCGCCCCGGGCGGCGTCCATCCTCGAACTCGGCTGCGGCACGGGAAACCTCACGCTGCGGATCGCGAAGAAATACCCCGAGGCACGGCTGGTCCTCGTGGACGCCGCCCCCGAAATGCTGGCGCTCACGGAAGCTCGATTGGCCCCGCGCCGGGCGACGTTCGTGGCCGCGCGCTTCGAGGACGTCGACTTCGAGCCGGAATCGTTCGACCTCATCATATCGAGCATCAGTCTCCACCACGTCCGCGACAAGGCGTCGCTCTATCGCGTCCTTCGCCGCCTGCTGCGAACAAACGGCACGCTGCGCTTCGCGGATCAGCTTCGAGGCGGGACGGAGGCGAACCACGCGCTGAACTGGGAGCGCTGGCTCGAATTCTGCCGCCTCCCCGGAAATTGCACCAGAGCGGAAGTGCGCAGCCTTCTGGATCACGCGGCCGCACACGACCATTACACGCCGCTCGCCGAGCACTTCCGTCTTCTCGAGCAGGCCGGCTTCGCGAACGTCGATTGCGTCTGGCGTAACTGGATCTGGGGCGTCATCACGGCGGAGGCGCCGATGGCCTGAATCTTCTCGGCACCTCTGGGGGGGCGCGAAGGTAAAGGCGAATCGCTTCTGCTTGACTCCGTTGCGGCCGAGGAATACACATGGGGCCATGAAGACCTTCAAACTCGCAACCGCCCTCTCCGTGCTTCTGGCCCTCGCCTCGTGCGGGAAAAGCGAGCCGCCGGCCGCTCCCGCCACGAAACCCCAGGCCGCTCCGGACGCGCCCGGCCAGCCGAAGAAGCCGGAGCCCCCCGGCGCCGAAATCCGCGGCGAGACGACCTTCGCGTTCAAGCCCGCTCCGCCCGGCGCCAAGCCGGAACGCGGCGACACGGCCGTCTTGGCCCTTCTGGGCGACATCGATTCGTTCAACCCGTTCGTCTCTTCTTCCGCCGACGCCGCCGAAATCCACGATCTGATCTTTCCGCGCCTCATGACCGAACAACCGAACTACTATCTCCATCCTCCCTCGTTCGAGCCCCAGATCGCGGAGTCCTGGACGTTCGGCGACGACGGCCGGTCGATCCGCTTCAAGCTGCGGGAGTGCTCCTGGAGCGACGGCCGGGCCATCACCTCGGAGGACGTCCGATTCTCATGGCAGGCGGCCAAGCACCCCGACGTCGCCTGGGTCTCGGCGAGCATCGTGGATTTCATCACGGACATCGAGATCCACGATCCGCGCGAATTCACCGTGCGCTACGCCGAGAGTTACCCCTACCAGCTCATGGACATCAACGACGTGCAGGTGCTTCCCAAGCACGCGTTCGGCCAGGTGCCGTTCGAGAAATGGCAGACGCACGGGCGGTGGGAGGAGCAGGCGAAAGTCTGCGGCGGGCCGTGGCAGCTTCAAAGCTATACCCCCAACCAGGAAGTGACGCTGGTCCGCAATCCGAAGTACTGGGAAGACGGCAAGCCGTATCTCGAGAAGGCGATCTTCCGCGTCCTGGGCGACATGCGCACCCAGATCAACACGCTGCTGGCGAAGGACCTCGACGCCATGCGCGGCGTCACGCCCCAGGAAGCGCGCCGCGTCCTGAATGCGGGCCACCTGAACTTGTTCACCTACGTCTCGCGCGCCTACGGATACGCCGGATGGAATTGCAAGGAATGGCCGTTCGACGACGCCCGCGTGCGCCGCGCCATGACGCTCGCCATCGACCGCGAGAACATCGTCGAGTCCATTTTCTACGGCTATGCCCAGGTCGCCGGACCGGCGATCATTTCATCCATGTGGGCCAGCCACAAGAAGATCCGGCCCTTGCCGTACGATCCCGAACAGGCCCGCAAGCTCCTGGAGGAGGCGGGTTGGACGAAAGGCGCCGACGACATTTATGAGAAGGACGGAAAGCCGCTCCGGTTCACGATGATCACCAACGCCGGCAACGACGTCCGGCGGCAAATGTGCGAATACATCCAGTCGGACCTGAAGAAAATCGGCGTCGCGATGGACATCCGCCTCATCGATTTCAATCAGATGTCCACGCAGCTCAAGAAGCACCAGTTCCAAGCCTACGTGGGAGGCTGGTTCGTGGCCACCAAGGTGGACAACAAGCCGATCTGGCACTCGACGGCCGCCGAAGGCCGGTTCAACTATGTGAATTACGCGGATCCACGGGTGGACGAGATCATCGACACGGCCCGGGTGATGAGCGATTTCCAGAAGGCGAAGCCGTTGTGGGACGAGTTCCAGGAGATCCTGGATCGCGACCAGCCTTATACGATGCTGTACGAGCCGCGCGGGCTCGTGGCCGTCGACGCCCGTTTCGTCAATGTCAACGTCACGTCGCTGCGCTATACCGACAATCTGCACGAATGGTGGGTGCCGAAGGAGAAGCAGCGCTACAAATAGGCGAGGCCGCCGAGGAATCGGAGCGCGCGGAGAAAACCAACCACGGAGACACTGGAGGCACGTAGAAGATCATTTTAAGGAGATAGGCAGATAGGGGGGAGATAGGGAGATATTTTTGGAGAGGTAGTTTCATCGGACTCCTTTCGATCTCCAAATCTCCAGCAATCTCCACATCCCCCAGATTTTTCTCCGTGCCTACGTGTCTCCGTGGTACTTCTTCTCTCCGTGAACTCCCTGCCCCGAGCGCAGTCGAGGGGCGACTCCTCCGGGAACTCGAATCAGGAAGCCCCAAAGAGGATACCCGACCGTGCACGCCTATATCGTCCGCCGCCTGGCGATGGGTCTCCTGATCGTGTGGGGCGTTTACACGCTCACGTTCTTCGCCGCCAACCTCGCGCCCGGCGATCCCTTCCAGAATCTCGAAAACCCCAAGATGCAAAAGGAGGACATCGAGCGCCTCCGAGCGAAGTGGGGCTACGACAAGCCGGTCGCCGTCCGCTATTTCATCCACCTGCGCAAGCTGCTCTGGGCGGATGCCGATGTCCTGGACACCGAGGCCGCGGGCTTCGAGATCGAAGTCTTCAGCCGCGGCGGAAAGAACCGCATCCGCGCGCGAGCGCAGGAACCGCCGCCGGAAATCGTCCTGGCGCCGGACGAACGCAGCCGCCGCGATTTCGGGTCGGGAGATGTGCGCCTGATCCGGCGGCCGGACGGCACGTACTCCGCCGCGCCCATCGCGCGCGGGAAATATCTCATCGGCCATAAGGTCCTGCTCGTCGGCGAAGGTAAAACCAGGCTGGTCACCGAAGGCGTGACGCTGGAGGCCGAGGGGGGTCAGGTACGAGCGGAGCCGACGCTGGAGACGGCGCCCGACGAGCTCGTGCTGCGCGGGGAAGATGGCGCTCCGCTCGTTGTGAAACGCGGCGTAGGCGGACGGTATGAATCCGGGGCCCTCGAGCCGGGCCGCTATCGGGTGGGCGACGCGGAGATTCTGATCCCTGCGGAACCCCTCGAGGGGGGTGGGCCGACGTTCGATCTCGGCACGTCGATCCTCAACAAGCAGCCGGTCGTGTCGTATCTCGCGCGCCCCCTGTTCAATACCGCCCTGCTGGCCGTCGCGGCCCTCTTTCTCGACTTCCTCATCGGGATCCTCATCGGAGTCCTCTCCGCCGTCCGACAGAACACGAAGCTCGACCATGCCGTCACGGTCGGAGCGTTGTTCGTCTACTCGATGCCCGGCTTCTGGCTGGGATTGATGTTGATGCTGCTGTTCGCCGTGCATTTGAAGTGGCTGCCGGCGGAAGGCATGCACGGCGTGGGAGAACGGGGGCTCCTGGATCTTCTCGAGCACATGGTGCTGCCGGCCCTGGTGCTGGGCATCGGGCCCGCGGCGGCCACGGCGCGCTTCCAGCGCTCGGCGCTGCTCGAGGTGATCCATCAGGACTACGTCCGCACGGCGCAAGCGAAGGGACTGCCGTGGCGCACCGTGATCTGGAAGCACGCGATGCGCAACGCCCTCCTGCCCGTCATCACGCTGTTCGGCCTCAGCCTGCCGTTCCTCGTGTCGGGCTCCGTCATCATCGAGACGATCTTTTCGTGGCCGGGCATGGGTCGGGAAGCGATCCAGGCGATCCGCGGGCGGGACGTGTTCGTGCTGTCGGGCATCACGTTCATCGCCACGTCGATGGTCGTGGTCGGAAACATGGTGGCGGATATCCTCTACGCGGTCGCCGACCCGCGACTGAGGCTGGAATAAAACACCCCGCGGCAAGCCGCGGGGTGTTTTATTCCAATGCGCTGGACGGATAGCCTGCCTCCGGGCCTGGGGCATCTTCGCCGCGGCTACGTCGCGGCGGGCGCCGTCTACCTTCTTTTCTTCGCGACGTGGCTGGCGGTCGTGATCGGGCGGTTCGACGCCGTCTGCCGGGCGGCCGTGGACCCGACGGTGGAGCATGCCGTGGCGCTCGGCTTTCTCGTCCTCTTCTGCCCGTTGCTCGTGGGGCTGGCGCATCGGGAACTGCGCTGGCGCGTTGCACCTCCGGCGCGCGAAGGAATGAGCGTTTGGGGACTGGCCTTCCACACGTTTCGGGAGCGGCCGCGCGGCGTCTGGGGCATCATCCTGCTCGGATTCATCTACATGGTCGCGTTTCTCTGTCCCGTGCTGGCGCCGTACGATCCCAACGCCATTCCCCGCGATACGGCCGTCAACAAATACCGGGCGCCCGGCGACACGGTCTATGTGTTCGGGGATATCCGCGCCGGAGAACGCTACGCGCTGGCTTACCGGATCGAAGGAGACCGCCTGATTCTGGAGCGCGGCCCGGAATTCCGGCCGAAGGAGATCGCCCTCGAGGATTTGGGCGAACCCGCAGGAGGATGGTCGCGCGACGCCGGGCGGATCCGGACGTTGCGCGTCGGCGATCGGCAAATCCCTTATCGCGCCGAATTTCATCTGATCGGCACGGACCGCAACGGAAGGGATCTGCTGAGCCGGATCATCTACGGGAGCCGCATCTCGCTGACCATCGGGTTCGCCGCCATGGCGGTCGCGGTCTCGCTCGGCATTTTGTTTGGAGCGGCGGCGGGATATTTCGGCGGCGTCGTGGACGGCGCGATCATGCGCTTCGTGGACATCCTGCTCGCCTTTCCGCGGCTGCTGCTGCTGCTCCTGATCATCAGCGTCTATCAGGGCGCGGGGATTTTCACGGTGGTGCTGATCCTGGGCGCCACGGGCTGGATGGGCGTCTCGCGGCTGGTGCGGGCGGAATTCCTGAAGCTGAAGGAACTCGACTTCGCCTCGGCGGCGCGGGCCGTCGGGGCGCGCTGGCATCGGATCATGTTCCGCCATCTGATGCCCAACGCGCTGGCGCCGGTGATCGTGGCGGCCACCTTGCGCGTGGGCGATACCATCCTCGTCGAAGCGGCGCTCTCGTTTCTGGGCATGGGCGTGAAACCGCCGGTCCCCACGTGGGGGAACATCGTCAACGACGGAAGCGACGTGCTGGCGACGGCCTGGTGGATCGCGACGCTGCCGGGCCTGGCCATCGTGGCGACCGTCGTATGCTTCAATCTGGTGGGCGACGCCCTGCGGGACGCGATGGACCCCCGGCAGGCGATGTAGGAAGACCGAAGTCCGATGTCCAAAGTCCCATGTCCGAAGTCGCGAAAATGACAGATCGACGCTGCTCCAGCAGGAGGGTCATGATACGCTATGGATCGGAAGTTGACCGCGAAAGTGCGGAGACTGTGGCGTCAAAAGAGGTACTATGTGACGAGCCACGCACAGGAGGAAAGGGAAGCATGATTCAGCGACTCTTCGTGCCCCCGCGAGTCGGCCTGCGGGCGTCCGCGGGTCTGCTGATGGTCCGCGTGGTCATGGGAACGGCGTTCGTGCTTCACGGATGGGGCAAGATCCAGAACCCTTTCGGATGGATGGGCGAGGGCGCGTCGATCCCGGGAAGCCTTCAGGCGCTCGCCGCTTTGTCGGAGTTCGGCGGCGGCATCGCGCTGATCGCCGGGCTGCTCGTCCCGCTGGCGTCGTTCGGGCTGTCGTGCACGATGGCCGTGGCCGCCTTCACGCACATCTCCCGGGGGGATCCGTTTGTCGGGAGCGGAGCCACCTTTGAGCCCGCCCTCGTCTATTTCTCCCTCGCCCTGCTTTTGATGCTGGCCGGACCGGGCCGAGCGTCCTTGGATGCCTTTATCTTCAAGAGCAAGGCGTCGTCATGATGCGGCGCTTGAAATTCGTCACGGCGGCGTCCTTTGCGGCTTGCGCGCGGACCCGGCGCCGGTAGAATACGGATCGCATCGGGCGTGGGACGCGACCGAGCATGCGATGACCCGGGACGACTACAATCTGGAATGGGAACAGGCGCGCGAACGCATCCGCCGGGCTTTTCGTTCATTCCGGTTCGCGAAATACAGTTGGGTCTTACCCGCAATCGCCGTCCTCGTGGGAGCCCTTACTTCCTTTTATACCGTGGAGCCTGATGAAGAAGCCGTCCTCCTTCGGCTGGGGAGATATTCGGAAACGACGGGCCCGGGCCTCCATTTCAAACTTCCGTTCTGGATCGATCGGGCGATCAAGCTGCCGACCGAGCGCGTGCTCCAGGAGGAATTCGGCTTCCGCACCGAGAGCACGCGCGGGGAACGCACCGCCTATGCGCACGATCGATTCGATGATGAATCGTTGATGCTGACGGGCGATCTCAACGTCGCGGACGTCGAATGGATCGTCCAGTTCCAGATTTCGGACCCCAAGAGCTATCTCTTTCATGCCAACAACCCGGTCCGCAACGTCCGCGACATCTCCCAGGCCGTCATGCGCCGCGTCGTGGGAGACCGCCTGGTCAACGACGTGCTCACCATCGGGCGCGTCGAGGTCGCGTCGGAAGCCCAGCGCCTGACCCAGGAGGCGCTGGACCGCTACGACATGGGGGTGCGCATCGTGTCGGTCAAGCTCCAGGACGTCAATCCTCCCGAGCTGGTCAAGCCGTCGTTCAACGACGTCAACGCCGCCAAGCAGGAGCAGGAGCAGATGATCAATCAGGCCGAGCGCGTCTATAACGAGATCATCCCGAAGGCGCGCGGCCAGGCCGAAGAACAGATCTCGATGGCGGAAGGATATGCCGCCGCCGCGCTGAACCGCGCCCGGGGCGACTCCGAGAAATTCCGCATGCTGCTCTCCGAATACCGCAAGGCGCCGGAGGTCACCCGCCGGCGGCTCTACCTCGAAACGATGGAAAAATTGTACGAACGGTTCCAGCGGATCACGATCGTCGACGGCGATTTGAAGGGACTCCTCCCCATCTTTGACGCGCCCGAGCGGCCGAAGCTCAAGGAGGGAAGATGAGGCCGCGCGCTTTGGTGGCGATTCTGGTTGGCGCCGTGGTGTCGCTCTCCTTCCTCGTCTCTTCCGCGTTCATCGTGGAGGAAGGCCGCCAAGTCATCATCACGCAATTCGGGAGGCCTGTCGGGCAGCCGATCACCGAGGCCGGGCTTCACTTCAAATTGCCGTTCCTTCAGGACGTGCGCGAGCTCGACCGGCGGATTTTGAGGTGGGACGGATTTCCCAACCAGATCCCGACCAAGGACAAGAAATACATCATCGTCGATACGACCGCCCGATGGAAGATCACGGATCCGCTGAAGTTCATCCAGACGGTCCAAAACGAGAACGGGGCCAAGTCGCGGCTCGACGCCGTCCTCGACGGGATCTGCCGCGACATCATCTCCAATCACAATCTCGTGGAGGCGGTGCGGAACACCAACACCATTCTCGACACGATCGAGGAGCGCAAGCGCCGCCCCGCCCAAGACGGCATCGTCGTGGAGGAAGAGGTGATCGGAGAGATCGAGCGGGTCCAGGTCGGCCGGGAGCAGCTGAGCGACATGATCGCCGTGCGGGCGCGCAACGAGCTGGCCGAGTTCGGGATCACCACGGTGGACGTGCAGCTCCGGCGGATCTCGTACGAGAAGAACGTGGAGCAGGTCGTTTTCCAACGGATGATTTCCGAGCGCCAGCGGATCGCCCAGAAAATCCGGTCCGTAGGAAAGGGCGAGCAGGCCAAGATCCAGGGGAAGGTCAGCCGCGACCAGCAGCAGATCGAGTCCGACGCGTACCGCAAGGTGCAGGAGATCAAAGGAAAGGCGGAGGCGGAGGCGTACGGGATCTACGCGGAGACGCTGGGCCAGGACCCTGATTTCTACGAATTCGTGCGGACGCTGGAGGCGTACGACAAGTCCCTCGGCGCCGGCGCGCACTTCATCCTGTCCACCGATTCCGACTTCCTCAAGCTCTTCAAGCAGGGGTTGCAGAAGCGGTAGTGTTACAATATATTTTGAAAACTTTTTGTAACACCCATCCCTGTGGAAGCGTGGCCACTCCTGGCCAAGAAGCCTCAACCGGCCCGGGAAGCCCGACTCGATCGTCCGCCCGATTCGGTTCTATCATGAAGCGTAGGGAAGGGCCGTCGATTCTCATCCATCCGGAGGGCGTGCGCATTCCGGGCGCCCTGCGCGACCTGGCGTCGTTCCGCTCGCGTTTGAAATCCATCGCCGCGGCGCGCAGGTGTTCGAAGAGGCGCGGCCGGACGCCGAAGGATGGCGGCGCTCCGAGGTTCTCGGCCGCCCGTTCCGCATCGAACGGATTTCGATGGGTTCGGGGTTGGTGCGGTATCGACTGGATTCCCACTGACGGCCGGCTCTCTTATGACGGACTGGATCAGCTTACAGTGACGGCGCGCCGTCTCCGGGTCTCCTGAAACCGGACATCGCGCCGCGACTTCCCGCTTCCCTAATTATGCGTGACGGGAGCTGAATTAAGGTCGCCCGTGGGAAAAATTCCGGCCCCCCCGGCGCCGAGAGGGAGGGGTGTTACGATAAGTTTTCAAATGTTTTTGTAACACCGCCTCGGTAGAATGGAAAGAATGCTCTCCCCCTTCGAGGCCGAGCGCATCGAGACGTGGGCCGCGGACTTCGCCGAGACGGCGGCGTACGAACTATTGGCGCCGGACGAAAAGGAGGCCGCGGTGTCGGTCGCGACCGAGTTCCTCAAATCGGCGTGCGCGGCGGAGGATGTGACCCCGGATTCCGTCGGCGAGGCGGGCGCACGGGCCGCGATGCTGGAAAAGATGCCGCTCTTGGATCTGCCGGCCGATCCTCGCGCGCGCGTCCCCGACATCGTGGCGGCGTTCCTCGAAACGCTGCAGGACCAGGGACGGCTCGGCGGCGGGCGATCGCTGGCCGCGTTCGTCCGCGCGCTGGGGCCCTCTTACCGGGAACGATGCAGTCCTCAAGGGGGATTGCGCGTTCCGCCGGTCCGCCGCGCGGCGCCGTCGATCGGCCGCAACGATCCCTGCCCCTGCGGAAGCGGCAAGAAATTCAAGAAATGCTGCGGATAGAAATCGCTCAGCCTATGGGATGTCGCGATTTCTAAAATAGCAAGGTTAGGCGGCGGGCCAGCCCTGAAAGCGCCATGAGGAGCAGCCAATCCAGACCCACCGAGCCGCAACCGCCGCCGCTTCCCGCGCTGACCGCGTAGTGGTCAGGGCCTCCACAGTCATTGCCGCCGCCTCCCCCTCCCCCTTCCGTCCCGGAAAATACCGGCACCACGCCGTCTCTGACGGCCACCGCCGAGGTGAAACCGGACTCGCTGGTGGCCCGGACGCTGACGTAATAATAGTTTCCGACGTGCAGGTTCAACGCGCCGTTCGACGCGGAGGTAGCCCAACGAACATCCCTCCAATCCTGAACGTCCGCCCCACCCGGCGTGGTGCCGATCGCCCATTCATACGAGACGCGGGGGGGCCGCTCGTCGCCGAATCCATACCAGTTGGCTTGAATGGTCGTTCAAGAGGTCTGCTCATCAAAGTCTTCTCCAGGGAGATCCACGAGATCGGAAAGATCAAAGGAGTCGTAACCCAGAAACGGCTCGGATGGCGGGATGGCGCCGTGTCTCGCGGTTAGACCACGACGATCCGAGCCTTGTGGCCGCGGGCGCCGGAGAGCCGGGCGTCCCGAGTGATCAAAGGCGCTCCCAAAGCCTCCGCCAGACATACATAAGCGGCGTCGTACGCCGTCAGGTGGCCGCACATCCGCCAGATTCCGGGAAGAAATACCGTGTGCGGGTAGCGCGTCAGGGGAAAGTCCGCGAGGTCCTGGATCGCTTCCCGTCCCCGGCGCTCGGCTACTTCCCTCCGGGCGACGTATCGTCGCAGAACCTGCGCGATCTCCACATCGATCAAGTGCGGCGCGTGCAGGGTTTCCGCGGAACGGAAGATCTTCGCCTCAACCTTCGCCGCGTCGGGGGTGCGGAGCAGAACATCGAGGAGGGCCGAGGCGTCGACGACGATCATCGCCGGTCCCGCTCCGCGCGCACGGCGTACGCCGGGGTCGGTTTGGGAGTGGAGCTCTCGCGGGTCGCCAACCGCTCCCGCACTTCCTGGATCGTCGGCCGTTCCGCGACGTGGCGAATCTCGGAAAGCAGGTAATCCGAAAGGGACATTCCGGCCATCGCCGCCCGCGCCTTCAGGCGGCGGTGCAGGTCGTCGGGTACGTTGCGGATCTGGATCATGGCGGACATGCATTTAGCATATTCACATGTTATTCACATGTCAACCCGAATTTCGGGTCGACGGGGGAAAAGAACCCGCCGGCCGGGTAGAATGATTCCGGTTCAGGTAGGAGCCCTCAATGCCCACGACCCGCACCAAGTCGATCGGCAAAAAGGTCGCGCCGGACGAGGCCGCCGCCAAGCTCGCGGCGGCCATCGCCAAGGCGGACTTCGACGATCTCTCCGGCCCCATCTGCCGGAACCTCGCCGCGCTGATGGATGCTTCGGCCGTGCGCGTGTACCTCCGCGACACGTTGAGCGACGAACTGTATTGCCCGCTACCGGAAGACAAGGACACCCGCGAGCTGCGCGTCCCCATCGACCCCTCCAGCGTCGCCGGGTATGCCGCCATGACGCGCCATCAGGCGTTCGCCTGGATGGGGGACCCGCCCCAACGGAACTACGTCGTCGCCCTCCCCCTGCTCAGTCCCGGCGACCTGCTCGGCGTCGTCGAAATGATCAACGCCGTTCCCAACGCCGTCGTCGACGAGGCGCGCCTGCGGACGCTCGAAAGCCTGGCGCGCGCGATCACGCGCCGCCTCCAGACGCTTCTGCGCATCACGATCCGCTCGTCGCCCTACGACTATCTTCTCGAAACGAATCTGCTCACGCCCGAGGCGCTGCGCGACGCGCGCGAGCGCGCCGCCTTGGAGGGAAAGTCGGTCGAGGCGATGCTCTTGGCGTCCGGGATCGACAAAACCGACCTCGGCCGCAGCCTGGCCGAGCACTTCGAGCGCCCGTTCGTGCCGAACCCCGCTCCTCCCCTTTCCGCCGACCCTCTGCGCGGCTTTTCGGCCGACTTTCTGCGATCGAACGCCGTCCTGCCGGTCGCGCTGAAAGGCAAGACGCTCGACGTCGTCGTGTCGAATCCGCGCAATCTCACGCTGCTCGACGATCTCCGCCGCCGATTCGGCGACGCGCATCTCTCGCTCAGCGTCGCCGTGCGCGAAGACATCCTCGCCGCGCTGGACCAGGTGCTCGGCCCGCCCGCCGTGGAATCGGCCCCGGCGCAGGCGCCGGTTCCGGAACCCGCCACGGCCCCGGCGCCTCTCCCCGAGGGAACGTGGGAGCTGGCGGAGCGCGCGGACGAAATCGGTGAAGCCGTCCAGATCGACTCCGAAACGGTCCGGCTGGTGAACGGCGTCATCCAGACGGCGATCGACGCCGCCGCCTCGGACATCCACTTCGAAACGCTGGAAAACGGCGGCCTCATCATCCGCTTCCGCATCGACGGCATCTGCCACGATCACCTCATCATCCAGAATCCCATCGCGCGCTCGGTCGTATCGCGACTGAAGATCATGAGCCAACTGGACATCGCGGAGCACCGCCTCCCGCAGGACGGCAAGATCCGGATGCGCGATCCGGTCGGCCGCAAGATCGATCTTCGCGTGGCCGTCATGCCGACCACCTACGGCTTCGAAGACGTGGTGATGCGCATCCTGCCTCAGACGGAGGCCTTGCCGCTGGCCGACCTTGGCATGGAACCGGAGAACTTGGAACGCTTCCGTAAGGCGATCGAACAGCCCCATGGAATCGTGCTGTGCGTCGGTCCGACCGGTTCCGGAAAGACGACCACCTTGCACGCGGCGTTGGGCCACCTCAAGAATCCGGAAGTCAAGATCTGGGCCGCGGAAGATCCCATCGAAATCACCCAGGAGCGGGTCCGGCAGGTGCAGATCCACCCCAAGATCGGGTTCACGTTCGAGCGGGCGCTACGCGCGTTTCTGCGTCTGGACCCCGACATCATCATGATCGGCGAGATCCGCGATCGGGAGACGGCGGACGCGGCCATCGAGGCCTCGCTGACCGGTCATCTCGTGCTCTCGACGTTGCACACGAACAGCGCGCCGGAGACGATCACGCGCTTGCTGGAAATGGGCCTCGATCCCTTCGCGTTCGGCGACTCGCTGCGCGCCGTGCTGGCGCAGCGGTTGGTGCGGCGGCTGTGCGCCTCATGTCGGGAAACCGTGGCCGCCGGCGACGAGGAACGCGACGTGCTGCGCCGGCACTATGGCGATCCGGCCGCCTTCGACGCCTGGAGCGCCGGCCGCGCGGAAAGGACGCTGGCCCGCGCCGCCGGCTGCGACGCCTGCTACAAGACGGGCTACAAGGGACGGGCCGGGATCCACGAGCTGCTCGTCGTGACGCCGGAAATCCGCGGCCTCATCCAGAAGCGCTCGGAGGCGAGCGCCATCCGTCAGGCGGCCCGCGCCCGGGGCTTGACGCTGTTGAAGCAGGACGGGATCCGCAAGGTGCTCCAGGGCGTCACCGACCTCCATGAGGTCTTGGCGACGTGCATCGAAGAGACGGACTGACGCGGTCGCAATAAATTTTCAATGGAATCTCCCGCATGATAGATTCAACCAGTATGAACGAACGGGTTCAAGACGAGTGGATCCGTGACTTCGAGGCTGCGTTCCATAGGAGTTTGGAAGAGCGCTTGCGATACGCCTTCCTTTATACCTACAAACCCGTGCTCGACGACGAACCGTTTCGTTCCTTCGAGTCGATGGCCGACTATCGGCAATGGTGCGAGAAAAACCTTCCTGCGTGGCTCGGCTATGGCCGCTCGCTTTGAGTACCGGCAGGCGCGCGAGATCGCGGACATCTTCGCGAAGCATGGGGTCCGCTACCTTTTCATCGGCAAATCCGGGGCGATCCTTCTCGGATATCCTGACACGACGCAAGATGCCGACCTTTTCGTGGAGAAATCTCCCGAGAATGAACAGCGGACCGTGTCGGCCCTAGAAGAATTGGGGTTCCCGCTTCAGCCCGAGCACCGGGCCGAGATCGAGCGCGGCAAAGATTTCGTCCAGATCCGATACGGCCCCTTCGACCTCGATCTCGTTTTCGCGCCCGACGGCATCGAAACGTTCGCGGAGGCCGAGAAGCGATCCATCGAAGTCGCGGGAATGCGGGTGTGCCATCTCGACGACATCATCCGCAGCAAGGAGGCGGCAGGTCGAGTGAAGGACCGTGAATCGCTGCCCCGGTTGAGGGCCTTTCGCGACTGGTGGATCGGTCGAAGGCGCGGCCGGTGAAAAGGGGTAGCACGCCAAGGAAGGCGGCTTCCCCGCGAACCGGATCTCGCGAGCGCGCCGCGTCATCGACCCCCACGTCGTCGGAATAAGTGGGACGCCAAGAGCATGTATATTCAAGGGGATGCTGAGATATAGGAGATATTGGAGATAAGACCCCGATGGGTGGTAGGCCACATCTCCATACCGCCAATATCTCGACGATCTCCCAGGAGGCGGCCGATGCTTTCCCATCACAAGGACGCCTTTTTCAAGGCGGCCCAGGAATGCGCCTGCTGGATCGGCCTGCGCGAGCCCAATCCGCTCGCCGACCGGTGGATCGGAAAGCCCGGCACCGTTCCCAAGCCCGAAAGCTGCAAGGCGAAGACGTCGGACAACCCCCACCATAAGTTCGCCGGCCTCGTCGTCGATCCGACCGCGGAGCCTGGCGCGTTCACGAAAGAAAGCCTGAGCGCCGCCATCGAAACTTGGAAAACCAAATTCCTTGTCGCCGGCAAACTCCCCGCGGGATTCACCTCCTCCGCGAGCGGACCCGAGAAGGGCCTGGTCCGGTTCCGCGGATCGGCGATCTTCTCCGATTTCGACCTCATGGCCATCATCCGTTCCAACGCTCAAGGCGAACGGTTGGCCACGACGCAGGAACAGCAGAAAGAGCTCTACGCCAAGGTGGCGCCAATGCTCCAACAGGAGCTGCACGTGCCGATGATCCAGCATCCCACCGAGTTCATGTGGGCGCACGGCGTGGGCGCGCGCGAATCGGAATGGGTGCTCTGGTTCGGCCCGGGCCGCCGCCTCGAGCGCTGGCCGTCGTCCATGCCGAAAGGCGGGCATTAAGACCCTTGCCCGGCGGGGCGCGGGCTCGGGCTGGCTCCCGTTTCCAATTCAAAGAGGCGCGTCTTACGTATATACTCTCTAGGAATCTCATTTGGAGGCTCTATGAATCGTCTGGCCGCCGTTCTCGCCGTCGTGAGCCTATCCTTATTCGGGTATGCTCAGGACGAGAGGGACAAGATCGACACCCAGGTCATGCCGGAATCGTTTGCCGGCAAGGAACCGCCGAAGGTCGAGATCGACCAGGAGAACTGGATCAACGCCACGGAAGCGCCGTCTCCAGAGAAGTACAAGGGACAGGTCGTCTGGCTGGAGTTCGGATTCCTGGGCTGACCGAGTTGCCGAAGCATGAAAAGCCACCTGGTCAGGTGGCACAAGGAGTACTCGGACAAGGGCTTGGTCATCATGGACTTCGAGTTGGATCCGCTGGACCGGCTGAAGAAGGCGGCGAAGAAGGGCAACCTTCCCTACTTCATCGCGCATGACAGCGGACATAAGGCCAGCAAGGCTTTCGGCATCAAGGCCTACGCGGCGGCGGCCCTGGTCGGCGTGGACGGCAAGGTCATCTGGAACGGCTTTCCCGCCAACAAGGTCCAGAAGTGCGAAGAGATGATCACCAAGGAGCTCGAAAAGGTTTCGGAAGAGACGTTGAAGAAGATCGCGAAGAAGCCGGAAGCGAAGGAAACGAAAGAGGAAAAAGACGAGGATAAGTAGTTCCGCAAATTAGACCGCACCCCTCCCCGCAAGCATTCCTTGCCGGGAGGGGTTTTTTAATAGCCGATGACCATTGTGGCTTTCAATCGGAAGACCAACTCGGACTCCATCCTCCTTCTTCCGTCAGCCGCGTCACGTTCGTCCCGTCGGCGTCCATGACATAGATGTTCGTGGACCCATCTTTGGCGGAAGCGAAAGCGATCCTCCTTCCATCCGGCGACCAGCACGGCTGCGTTCCCCCCACTTCGGCCAGGCGCCGCGGGAGCCGTTTCGTCACGCGTTTTTCGTTCAACCAGGATGCCGGCCTCGATATCCTGTCTTCCACTTTGCCCATGGCCCGATTCGGAAAACTCATCGTTCTTCTACAGATCCTCCTGGCGCTGGCCGGAATCGGCTGGGCGGTCAAGAACTGGATCAAGCCCGAGGTTGGCCCGCGTCGAGACGGGCGAAAGGCCGGTCCGGCGCCCGTCGAAGCGGCTCCCGTGCTCCATGGCCCCATCGAGCGGCGCAAAACCTTCAGCGGCACGCTCGAAGCCCGGGCGGAGTTCGTCGTGGCGCCCAAAATCGCCGGACGCGTGGAGTGGCTGGCCGTCGACCTGTCGGACACCGTCTCACAGTACCAAATCGTCGCGCATCTCGATGACGACGAGTTCGTCCAGGCCGTGATGCAGGCGGAAGCGGACCTCGCCGTCGCGAAAGCAAATGTCGCGGAGGCGGAAAGCGCTCTGAAGATCGCCGAACGCGAGCTCGAACGCGTGCAAACGCTCCGTACGCAGGGCATCGTCTCCGAATCGCAGCTCGACTCCACGATCGCCGCTCAGCTCGCCAAGCGGGCAGCGCTGGAGGTCGCGCATGCCCAGGTCGTCCGCTCCGAAGCGGCGCTTCAAACCGCGAAGATCCGGCTGGGCTATACCAAAGTCATCGCAAGCTGGGGCGGAGACGAAGGCCAGCGCGTCGTCGCCGAGCGGTTCGTCAACGAGGGCGACACGGTTTCGGCGAATGCGCCGCTGATGTCCATCGTCAGCTTGCATCCGATCAACGGCGTGGTGTTCGTGACGGAGAAAGACTACGGGCGCTTGAACGTGGGCCAGGCGGTGGCCTTGAGCACGGACGCGTATCCCGACCGGAGCTTCCAAGGCCGGATCGCGCGGATTTCGCCCGTCTTCCGCCAGGCTTCGAGGCAGGCTCGAGTCGAGGTGACGGTGAACAACCCGGAGCAACTTCTGAAGCCGGGGATGTTCGTGCGCGCCGACGTCGTGCTGGATCGGGTGGAGGAGGCGACGCTCGTGCCCGTCGAGGCGCTCGCCCGGCGCGATGGAAAATCGGGCGTGTTCGTCGTGGCCGCGAACGGCGAGACGGTCGCCTGGCGGCCGGTCGCGGTCGGCATCCAAGAGGGCCGGCACGTCCAGGTGCACGGAGAAGGAATCCAGGGACGGGTGGTGACGCTGGGCCAGCAGCTCATCGAGGACGGTTCGCGCATCACTATTCCGGAATCTCACCACGGCGAACCGCGACCCGCGGGACCGTGATTTAAGAACGGAAATTTCATGTGAAAAGTCGAACCGCAGAAGCCCGGAATCGCCAAACGAATCCCACCAAGACTTCCGCTGGCGTTTCAGCGTTTTGGCGGTTCGCCCAGGAAATAGATCGATTAAGACCTAACGGCTCCTGAGAAGCTTGAGACCCTGATGAAGCCATGAACCTCCCGCGCGCCAGCGTCCATCGGCCGATCTTCACCACGATGGTCACGCTCATCGTGGTCCTTCTCGGCGCCGTGTCGCTTTCACGCCTGCGCATCGACCTGCTCCCGGAGATCGAACTGCCGACGCTCACCGTGCGGACCCAGTATGAAGGCGCGAGTCCGGAGGTGATCGAGCGGATGGTGACGCAGACCATCGAGGAGATCGTCTCCACCGTGCCGGGCGTGGAGGAGATCACCTCGGTCTCGGCGGAAGGCGTCAGCAACGTGCGCATCAGCTTCGCGTGGGGCACCAACCTGGATGCCGCGGCCGACGACGTCCGCTCGCGCCTGGAGACCGAAGCCGACGAACTGCCGGAAGAAGTGACCCGCCCGCAGATCCGCAAGTTCGATATCGCCCGCTTCCCGGTCGTGATTCTCGGCGTCGGCAGCACGCTGGATCCGGTCGAGCTGACGGAGCTGATCGACAAGCAGGTGCGGCAACGTTTTTCGCGGCTGCCGGGCGTGGCGCAAGTGGACCTGTTCGGCGGATACGATCGGGAGGTGCGGGTCGAGCTGGATCCCGCGCGCGTCAAGGCGCTGAGCCTGCCGCTGAACCAGGTGCTGGCCGCGATCCGCGACGCGAACCTGGACCTGCCGGCCGGGCAGATCGATCAGGGACGCTACGAGGTCACGCTGCGCGCGCCCGCCGAATTCACCGACCTGGATCAGATTCGAAATACGGTCGTCGCGGTGCGCCGCGGCGCTCCCGTGACGCTCGGACAGATCGCCGAAGTAAAGGACACTTACCGGAAGTTGTCGCGCATTGTTCGGGTCGACGGCGAACTCGGCCTCCGCATCGGGATTCGCAAGCAGGCCGACGCCAACACGGTCGAAGTGTCCAAGCGCGTACTCGAGGAAATCGAACGGACCAACGCCGATTTTCCGCAGATCAAGATTGTCCCGGTGATCAATCAGGGCAACTTCATCGAGCGCTCGATCGCCAACGTGGCGCGGTCCGTGCTCTACGGGGGCGGGCTGGCCGTCATCGTCCTTTTGTTCTTCCTGCGCAATATCCGCAGCACCGTCATCATCTCGCTGGCGATTCCGATTTCGGTCGTCGCCACGTTCGCGCTCATCTATTTCGGCGGATTCACGCTGAACCTCATGACGCTGGGCGGGCTGGCGCTGGGCGTGGGCATGATGGTCGACAGCTCGATCGTCGTCCTGGAAAACATCTTCCGGCGGCGCCAGGAAGCACGGGAAGGACGCGAGGAGGCGGCCGTCCGCGGCTCCGGCGAGGTTGCCGCGGCCATCATCGCCAGCACGCTCACGACGCTGGTGATCTTTCTGCCTCTGATATTCATCCGCGGGGTCTCGGGCATCCTCTTCAAAGAGCTGGCGTACGTGATCGTCTTCTCCCTGATCTGTTCGCTCCTGGTGGCGCTGAGCCTGCTTCCGATGCTGGCGTCGAAGCTGCTGACGTCGCGGCAGGAACGCGGCGGCGCGCGCCCGCCGTGGATCGATCGCCTCGCCGCGTCCGCCGACGCCGCCTTTCGGGGGCTCGACAACGGATATCGCGATCTCCTGGGCTGGGTGCTCCGGCACCGGCTGCTGACGATCGCGTCCGCGGCCGTCCTGCTTGGTTCCAGCCTGCTCCTGCGGCCGATGATCGGCACCGAATTCATGCCGCCCAGCGACGAAGGCCAGGTCCGCGTCTCCGGCGAGATGGAGATCGGCACCCGGTTGGAGCTAGTCGATGAGCAGACCCGCGTGATGGAACGCCTGGTGTATCCGGCCGTGCCTGAGCTCGACTCGTCCGTGGTGAGCGTCGGCGCTTCCGGTTATCGTCCCGACGAGGCCTCGCGGGGAGAGATCAACCTGTCCCTGACGCCCGCCAAGCAGCGCGATCGTTCGAACGCCGAGATCGCGGACGACCTGCGCCGCCGGCTGGAGGGTCGGGTCCCCGGGATGGAGATCCGCGTGCGCGCGCCGCAGGGCCAGTTCCTCCTGGACCGGCTCCTCGGAGGAGATGAAGGCCTGACGGTCGAAATCCGCGGCTTCGATTTGCCCACGCTCGATGCCCTGGCGCACCACGTCGCCGGCGCGATCAAGGACGTGCCCGGCATCACCGACATCCGGACCAGCCGCGAAGCGGGCGTGCCGCAGGAAAAGCTTCACATCGATCGCGACAAAGCCGCGGACCTCGGCTTGACGATTCGCCAGGTGGCGGAAGCGTTGGAAACGGCGGTCGCCGGGCGGCGGGCCGGCGAATTTCGCGTGGGCGGGAACTCGTACCGCATCCTCGTCCAGTTCGAGGACGCGGAGAAACTGGAGCTGGAGGAGATCCTGGACCTGACGCTGATCACGCCTTCGGGGGAGGAGGTGGCGCTGAGGAACGTCGTGACGGCGGAGCCGGGCCGCGGTCCGATCCTCATCGATCGGAAGAATCAGCAGCGACAGGTGACCGTTTCCGCCAACGTCGCGGGCCGGGATCTCGGTTCGGTCGCGGCCGACGTCGAGCGCGAGCTCTCGGCGATCCCCCGGCCGGTGGGCTACGAATTGCGCATCGCCGGCAATTTCGAGGAGCAGACGAAGGCGTTCAACGAACTCGTCGTAAGCCTCGTGCTGGCGCTGTTGCTGGTATACATGGTGCTCGCCTGCCAGTACGAGTCGCTGCGCGATCCGCTGGTCGTCATGTTGTCGGTTCCGGTCGCGGCGATCGGCGTGCTGCTCATCCTCTTCTTGACGGGAACCACCATGAACGTGCAGTCCGGCATCGGCTGCATCATGCTCGGCGGCATCGTCGTCAACAATGCGATTCTGCTCGTGGACCAAGCCGGCCGCCTGCGTGCGCACGAGAAGATGCCCACGTCCAAGGCGGTAGCCGAGGCGGGGCGGCGGCGGCTGCGCCCGATCCTGATGACGACGCTGACGACGATCCTCGGGCTGCTGCCGCTGGCGCTGGGGATCGGCGAAGGCGCGGACGCGCAGGCGCCGCTGGCGCGGGCCGTCATCGGCGGCCTGGCCGGCTCGACGTTGATCACGCTCTTCTTGATCCCCGCCGTGTACTCGCTGTTCCACCCCGAAGCGAAAGGGAGCCACGCGTGACAAGAACTTCCATCCTTCTGGTCTTGCTGGCCGCGGGCTGCGCGCCCGTCGACCGCTGGGGCATGTTCGACCTCGATTGGCCGCAGCGCCTCGAAGACATGGAAGCGGCCGACGTGCCGTTGCGATTTGTCCCGCGCCAACAAGATCCGCCGGCGCACCCCGCGCCGGACGGCGTCGCGGCGCTTCAACTCTCGATCGAGCAGGCCGTGCTGCTGGCGCTGCTCCGCAATCGCGACCTGGCCGTCGAGCAATTGAATCCGATGATCGTGGGCGCGCTCGAAGGCGTCGAGCGCGGCGCGTTCGATCCCGAGCTCTTCGCCGAAGGTCAAATCCGTCGCGTGGTCGGCAGCGAGACCGCCCGCTCCACCGGCGAACGGTTCAGCGTGAGCGCACGCGACACCGCCGTGGCCGCCGGCGTGCGGCAGCGGCTTCCGACCGGCACGACGGTCGAAGGGTCCGTCGCGCACGAACGCAGCGCGTCGAACCGCGCGCCCGAACAGCAGGAGGCGCGCCTGGGACTCACCGTCACGCAATCGCTGCTGCGGGGGTTCGGCGCCGCGGCGAACCTGGCGCGCATCCGCCAAGCGGAACTCGACACGGTGGCTTCCATCTACGAACTGCGCGGCTTCACGGAAGCGCTGGTCGCCGACGTGGAGATCGCCTATTGGAATTTCGCGCTGGCCAAGGAGTCGATCGCCATCTTCGAGAGGGCGCTTGAAGTCGCCAGGCAACAGACCGCCGAAATCGAGGAGCGGATCAAGGTCGGCGTGCTGCCCGAAATCGAAGCCTTCGCCGCGCGGGCGGAGGCGGCCCGCCGCGAACAGGCCCTGATCGACGCGCGCAGCGCATCGGAAGCCTGGCGGCTGCGGCTGTTGCGGATGATCAACTCCGAACCCGGCGGCGCGCTCGATCGGCGCCTCGAGACGACGAGTTCCACGCAAATCGAGCCGGCGCCGATCGAGGACGTCCCCGATCGGGTCCGGCTCGCCGAGAACCTGCGCGCGGACCTCAACGAAGCGCGCGTGCGCCGCGATCAACAGCGCCTGGAGACGGTGGTCACGCGCAACGGACTGCTGCCGCGGCTGGACCTGTTCATCGCGGTCGGCAAGACCGGCTTCGCCGAGTCGTTTCGGGAGTCGGTCCGCGAGCTCGACGGCGACACGTATGACTTGACCGCCGGTTTCCAGTTCAGCCATTTCCTGGGCAACCGCGCCGCCGAGGCGCGCGATCATGCGGCTGCCGCCTCGCGCCGGCGAGTCGAGGCCGCCGTGGACAATCTTCACCAGCTCGTCCGTCTCGACGTGCGGCTCGCGATCAACGAAACCGAGCGCGCGCGCCGCCAGATCGCGGCCACCCGCACGACGCGTGAGCTCCAGGAGAAGACCTACCAGGCCGAGAAGCAGCGTTTCGACGTGGGCGCGAGCACGTCGCTTCTGGTCAGCCAGGCCCAGCGCGATTTGCTGGAGGCGCAGATCGCCGAGGTGGAGGCCGTGGTCCGGTACCGCCTCGCGCGGGTGCGCCTGCATCTGGCGGAGGGCAGCGTCCTGGAGCGCCGCGGCATCGTCCTGGGCCCGGCGAGGAGCGGGCCGCCGTAGGGTTGAACCCTCCTCCAGCAGATAGGCGTATAGATCCGCACGGTAATGGACGAGCAAGGCGGCGACATGAGCCGCCCCGCCGTTGTCCTGCGCTTCCTTGCGGAAAGGTTGGAACATGCCCATCCTAGTTCTATCCTATGAAGTGGGCTTCTTCGGAGTTTTCACGGAAGATTTTTCGGGACGCGCTCAAATTTCCGGCCTGGATGAGCAACTTTGGATGACGCGAGCGGGTTAAACCGTCAAGCCGCTTTGTGGGAGGATCTATGCGTCCATTCGTCTTCGCCCTCGTCCTGAGCCTTTTCTCTGTGGCGTCCGCCCAGGATCCGCCACCTCCTCCTCCCGACGTACCTAACTCCTCCGTAGGCCCGTCGACGGACGAGGAAGCGGAAGCCGCCATCGACGCGTTCAAGAAAGCCATGGCTTCCAACCTGATTTCCACTCAGGTCCAGGCCGTCAAGGATCTCGCCAAGACCCGGCATGAGAAGGTGATCAAGGCGCTCACGCGCTATGTTCCCTGGCCGAATGAGGAAGTAGCGGGCAATGCCGCCCTGGCGTTGGGTCAGATCGACCACCCCGCATCCGTGGATGTGCTCAATCGAGCGCTCGCCGCCGGAGCGACCAAACGCCCCGTCGTGGCGGCCTGCATCCTGGAGTCGCTGGGCAAGCTCGGTTATGAGTCCGCCACCGCAACCTTGAACAAACTGCTCGAACGATCCAGTGATGCGGACACCCGCAAGTTGATGTCCGATTTGCTTAAAGCGATTTCGCGCATCGGCAGCGTTTCATCCGTGGAGCCGCTTATCGATTACCTTGGCGCCCAGGGCGGAGGAGGCCAAGGCTACGGCGGCCGCGGCGGCCGGAGAGGCGGCGGCGGGGGAGGGATGGAAGGATGGGGGAATCGAGGAGCCGCCGTGAATGCGCTGCGATCCATCACCGGGGGCGACGAGCAGAGCGCTCATGATTGGGAAGTATGGTGGAAGCTCAACAAGTCCACGCTTCTGGCGAAGGCGACGGACACGTATCGCTGCAAGGTGACGTGGGAGCGGTTTGAAACACCGACCGGCAAAAAAGCGGTGTGCAAGCACGCGAGTGAGAAGAATCATTCGGCATGCGCCGAGAAGGTGCGCACCCGCCTCGTCCCCGAACCTCCGGAATCGGACGGCGACCGAGACCGGAGAGGCCGCCGAGACGGGCGGGAACCTCAGGGGGAAAGGCCGGACGAACAGAGAAGGCGCGAATAGAAACAGCCGCCGGGGTCTTCCACAATCGGATGGCCGATCGTGATCTCGTCGATGGTTGTCGCATCGCTCGCGTCGGTCGTCGCGGTATCGTCCAAGGTCAGCCGAATCCACACATAGCGAGCCAAAGACATCACCCGGGCGGGAATCCCCAGCTTGACGGGCTCGATGACGCTCTCTTTATAGACTATTGAGACGTGCCTTTTGCGAGGAGTGGAAAGCACCCTCGTAGCAACAGTCCAAGGTCCCACTGTTCCGTCCGCATTGATCCGCGCCAATTCTACAGAGCCACCCTCCTCCCCCCCGATTGCAGAGATATCCGTGATGAGCCGCCGAGGCGAGGTAAACGCGGGGAACCGCAAGTGTGTTTGATAAGAGATTCCAAGTGCTTACGTGGCCTAAGAGTTGGCCACGAGTAAGCTGCTCGTCCGTCATCGAGATAAGCCCCTCGTTATTTCCCCGTCCGAACGTCTCCGTGGTGTCGATTCGAATTGTCTCCTTCCGTCGAACTCGCGCTCATCTCACGCCTCCGACCATTTGCGCCGGACGCACGTGCGCAGCGCCTGACGCGCGGCATCCAATATCGTGTAGGTCGCCCGCACCGTCTTTCCGAGCGAAGCGGCGATCTCGGGTACCTTGCTCCTGCTTCCGTACCGCAGGCGAACCGCCGTGCGGGCTAATCGGCTGAGTCCATCGAGACAGTCGCTCAGCGCCTTTCGGCGCCGCTCCGCCGCGCCTTCCTCTCCCATGTCCCGAGCCACGCCCTCGAGACGGTCCAGGAGATCGGGTTGAATAAGAATGGATCGCTGGCGGGATTTTCGGGTGAACGCGAGGATCAGATTGCGCGCGATGCCCCGCCCCCAGGCGGGGAAATCGGCTTCCGGCTTGAACCGCGAGGCGCAGCGGATCGCCTCCAAGCACAGCTCCTGGTGGAGGTCTTCCGCGTCATGCGGATTTCGAACCCCGGCCAAGGTGTAGGCGTACAGCTCCGCCCGATGCCGGACCAGCAGTGCGGCCACCCGACCGGCTTGATCGCCGGGCGCGGGCCCCGCCGCTTCGCCGGGCCGTTCGTTGGGAAGCTCCATCCTTTATACATGGTCGCCTATCCTGCTTTTACAGGTCGGATTTTTTGAAATTTTCGTGGGGAGGAACGCCGGGAACAGGCGCTACTCAATCTCTCTCTGCCGCCGCGCCTGTTTCAGCAGGCTCCGAAATTTGGCCCTGAGGGGCATGGGCAGCTTTTTCGCGAAGTCCGCTTTGAGCCCGTTGATGCGGATCAACTCCTGCACGTCGCCCAGATCCCTTTCGCGGTGCCCCCAGATTCCCGACGCCAGCTTGAAGCCGATCAGCGCGGGCAAATCTGGAATGCGGATGCCATCGACGGTGTGAAAGTTTTTCGAACCGGGATCAGGGTAAACAACAGGACTGCCTTCCGATCCCGCGCGTTCGCCGGAGGTCACGATATCGATATCGACCCGGTACTCGGTATCGCGAAGCCGCTTCCGAAGTCCGTGGGCGCGAGGTACCAGCCCCCGTCCTACGAGTCGATCGTGTATCCGATCCAGGCCTTGCGGCGTCGTCAGCAGATCGATGTCCTCCGTGTAGCGCTTGTAACCGAAGTGCCGCAGGGCGAGCGCGCCAATCAGTGCGAACGAGATCCCCTCCCCATCGAGTCGATTCTTGAGCTTGCGCAGCGTCTCCGCAAGGTCATCCGAATGCATCCGGTCCCTCCTCAACCCCGCAAGGAGAGAGACTCCCGCATCGCGTTTGGCCATGGCAGTCCTTACCTCTTCCCCCAACGCATGATATCATTCAACAAGCTCACCGTCTTTCGTCATCTGAGGAATGTGGAGGGAGAAACATGCACGGCTTCTTCGCGCCGATGCGTCGCGCCGGCTTCGATGCGGGCATTTCCATCGGCAAGCTCACGAAGGCGATGGTCGAGGTACTATTCAGGCTGCCGCCTCAGGCGACGCCCTCGAAGGAAGCCGTCGTGGCCCGCCTCGGCCTCCTCGGACAGATGACCAAAACCCGCGACATCAACGCCGCGTGGAACCGCGCCAAGCGCCAAGCCGCGCAAGAGTTTCCCGACAGGTTCTGGCTCGATGGCAAGGTCCCGCGCCGGGCCTCTGATATGGATGGCCGCCCCCGCGCGAAGCTCTCGACCGCCGGCCACCGCAAGCTCACCACTCTGGCCGCAAAGGAGGGCTTGACGCCGGACGAGTTCCTGAATCGCCTGATCTCCCCAGGTCCTCCACCCCGCCGCGGATCGACCCGACGAGGTCGCGCACCAGATCGATCGGACGGGCGCCCCCCGGCGCGCTCAAGAATTGCTCCAGCGCGATTCGGACGACGTGGGACCGCTTTTGACGTCGCCGGCGGGCCTCCCGCCCAAGGCGCTTCGCGAGGGAGCCGGAAGGCGTAGCGTCAGTTGGTGCTTCAAGCAATGCAATATAGTGCAATGCACTGCAAGAATCAGGCTGCAGCATACTGGATGATCGCATCTTCCGCCGTCATCTCTGACGCCGCGTTCGCCTCCGCGCCGTCGCCCTCAGCTTCTTCCCCCCTCGCCGGATTCCGATTTTCCGAACGGTCCTGCGCCGCGTGGTCTTCCGGATGACGCCCCGAACTTCGTCGATCGCCCCCGTAAGCGCATCCGTCGCTTTCTCGCCCGCCGCCGTGCCGAACTGAGCCGCCACTTCCCCGGCGACTTCCTTCACTCCCTGAATCGCCCCTTCCAGAAGACGCGCAGGTTCCTGGGGCCGCTTCTTCTTTCCCATCAATTTCTTCACGTAGTTCTCGAACTCGCCGACCTCGCGTTCGGCCTGCTCCCGAACGATGCCGTAGATCTCCTGGATGCGCCCCACGAGCTGGTCGCGCTTGCCTCGAATCACGTTCAGGTCGTCGTCCCGCAAGCGGCCCCATCGTTCCTTCACCGCGCCGCGAAGCTGCTTCCATTTGCCTTCGATGCGATTCCAATTCATCACCCACCTCCTTCTACATCATGGTTCACCTACACGGACTTATGCACTCGAGCGCTCAGCTTCAAACTTTCCGAAAGCTCCGCGATCTTCCGCCGGGATTCGGCGATCGTGCGGACGGAAAAGGTCAGGTCATCCCGGGCCCCTCGGCCGTCGATTCGTTCGGCCTCCTCCTTCAAGCTCCAATTCCAGAATAGGATCGGCACATCCGGACGCCAGCGGCGCCGCATCTTGTGAAGGTATCCGACCCGGCGATAGGCCGACGGCGGAAGCGCCAAGATGCAGACGGCGTCGGCTTGCAAGCGCTCCGCGATCCCGGCCTTCTCGCCCGCGGTCAACGTCGCCGGGGCGCCGCCTTCCGTCTCCCGCCGGATGGCGGATGCGATCCCCTCGTGGATCCGGTCGGTGGCGGCCTGACCTTTGCCCAACGTGCTGAGCACCGGCTCGGCGATCGCCCGAACTTTGATGCGGACCGTCTCCTGGTACTGCTGGAAGTGGCCGGCCAAACGGGCAAGCTGTCCCGTGAGGATCCCCATCGCCCCGATCAGGAGGGTCAACGCGAGCCCTACGACGATGCCCACCGCGATGAATCTGCGGAGCCCCCAATGCTGCAAGCGATCGACAGCGGGCGCGAGGAGCAGCGTGATCAGCGTCGCGAGAACGAAGGGAATGCTCAGTCGCCGGCCGAAATAGAGCAACGCCACCAGGCCGAGCAGCAGAGTGAAGGTCGCCGCGCGCCGGACGGCGCCCGCGCCGCTGAAATTGAGGACATGCGCCATAACGCACCGGCCGGCATAGGTTCAAAGGCCGGATTCATGGCCTTCCTCTATTTATGATGCCGCGCGGCGATGCGCCGTTATGGCAGATTCAGAAATCTATCCACTTCGAGATTCTCCTCACGCCTTACGCCAACATCTCGTAGGCCCGCAACGTCATGAACTCCGGACAGTGTGGGGCGGTCATCATCTCTTCGAAAAGTTTCGCCGCCGCGTCGTACGTTCCGGCGGCGTATCGAGCGTCGCCTACGACCTTGCGAATCTTGGCCAACTCCTCCCCCAATGCGCCCTTCGCGAGATCTCGAGTGACGACATCGCCGTTTTCGAGTCGCGCACCGTGACGAATCCACTGCCACACCTGGGTGCGGGAGATCTCCGCCGTCGCCGCATCCTCCATGAGGTGATAAAGCGGCACGCATCCGGCGCCGCGGAGCCATGCTTCCAGATACTGCACGCCCACGCTCAGGTTGGTTCGTAGCCCATTCTCGGTGATCGTCCCTTTCGGGACGGCGAGGAGGTCCGCCTCGCCGACCTTCACGTCCTCGCGAAGGACGGCGATCTGGTTCGGCGTTTTCAAGTGCTCGTCAAAGACAGCCTTCGCAATGCGAACCAGCCCGGGGTGCGCGATCCACGTGCCGTCGTGCCCAGCCCGTACTTCGCGTAGTTTGTCCTGCCGCACTTTCTCGAGCGCGGCCTCGTTCGCATGAGGATCTTCCTTGATCGGGATCTGCGCGGCCATGCCGCCCAGCGCGTGGATGCCGCGCCGATGGCAGGTGCGGATGAGCAGGTCCACGTACGCCTTGAGAAACGACTTGTCCATCGTGACCTGCGCGCGGTCCGGCAGCACGTACTCCGGCCGCTCGGCGAACGTCTTGATGAAGCTGAAGATGTAATCCCACCGGCCGCAGTTGAGGCCCGCCGAATGGTCCCGCAGCTCCCACAGGATCTCGTCCATCTCGAACGCGGCCCAGATCGTTTCGATGAGCACCGTCGCGCGGATCGTCCCGCGCGCAACGCCGAGCCGCTCCTGCGCGAAGACGAATACATCGTTCCAGAGCCGTGCCTCGAGATGGCTTTCCATCTTGGGGAGATAGAAATACGGCCCCGTTCCCTTCGCGATCTGGGCCTTCGCGTTGTGAAAAAAGCAGAGGCCGAAATCGAAGAGCGACGCGGATATCGGCTGGCCGTCCACGAGCAGGTGCTTCTCGTCCAGGTGCCATCCGCGCGGGCGGACCATCAGCGTCGCCGTGGTTTTCGCGAGCTCGTAATGCTTCCCTTCCGGGCTGTCGAATCGAATGACGCCCCGCACGGCGTCTCGAAGGTTGAGCTGGCCTTCGACGTTGTTCTCCCACGTCGGGGAATTGGAGTCCTCGAAGTCGGCCATGAAGACGCGGGCGCCCGAGTTGAGCGCGTTGATGATCATCTTGCGGTCGCAGGGGCCGGTGATTTCGACGCGGCGGTCGGCCAGGTCCTGCGGGTACGGGGCGACGTTCCAGTCGCCTTCGCGAATGGAGCGGGTCTCTTCGAGGAAGCGCGGCGCCGTCCCGCGCCGGGCGGCGCGCCGGGCGAGCAGCTCTCGCCGGCGGGGCTCGAACGCCCGCGCCAGATCCGCCGCGAACGCGAGCGCCTCCCGCGTCAGGATCTCGGCCGCCGGGCCATCCACTCTCTTGACCGCCACTCCCGACGTTGCAGGAGTCGTCGCCATGGAGTCCCCCTCCCGGCTAATTATTTTGCAAACCCGGAACCGTTTTCCTGGAAAGGAGGATAAAGTCCCGGATGGCCGAGCGGCAGGATTCCCAAACCGCTACAGCAATCCACGATACGCCCCGCCGTCCACTTGCAGGACCGCTCCGGTGAGGTACCGCGCGGACTCGGACGCCAGGAACGCGACGGCCGCCGCGATGTCGTCCGGCGCGCCGATCCGGCCCACGGGAATCTCCGCCGTCATGCGGCGATAGATTTCCGCCGTCGAAACTTTCGCTTTCTTGGATCGAACCTCGGCCAGTTCTTTCAACCGATCGGTCAACACCATGCCGGGACAAATCACGTTCACGGTCACGCCGTGCGGAGCGACTTCGCGCGCCAACGATTTCGAGAATCCCGCCACGCCCGCCCGCATCGTGTTGGACAGAGCCAGGCCGTCGATGGGCGACTTGATGGAGATGGATTCGATTGCCACGATGCGTCCCCATTTCCGGCGGATCATATCCGGAGCGGCCGCGCGCATCCAGTCGACCGCCACCATCAGGGTGGAGCGAACGGCCTTTTCAAACTCGCCATCCGGCAGGTCGAGGGCCGTTCCCGGCGGCGGCCCTCCGCAGTTCACGACCAGCACGTCAACGGCGCCAAGATCTTTCCGCACCGCGCTCAGGAATCGCGACATCCGGGAACGGACGGTGATGTCCAGAGCTTGTCGAAAGACCGGCCTTGCGGTTTCCTCTTCGATCGTCTTCGCGGCCCTTTCAAGTTCGGTCTTAGTGCGCGCGCAGATCGCCACGCGGGCGCCTTCCCGCGCGAGCGCTCGGGCGCTCGCGAATCCCATCCCCTTGGAGGCCGCCATCACGACCGCGACTCTGTCCTTCAGTCCCAAATCCATGGAGATTACCTCAATAGTGGAGTCACCAATGCTTGGCGCAGCATCTCCGGCGCGATGTTCGCTCCAGTCACGACCCTGACGGCGCGACGATCTTTTAATTCTGCGCGCCGCATCCATGCCGCCGCAAGCGCGGCCGCGCCGGAAGGTTCCGCGAGTACGTGGGCCGATTCCGCCAACGTTCGCACGCCCGAGAGGAGCAATTCCTCCGGCGTCACGACAACATCGTCCACCGACTTCCAGATCGCTTCGAGCGCCCGTTCGGCGGGAACGCGGCAAGCGAGCCCCTCCGCGATCGTCCGCACGGGCCGCTCGACGGGGCGTCGCGCTCTGAAGCTTTCCACCATCGCGGGCGCTCCCTCCGCTTGCACGGCGATGACGCGCGCGCGAGGCTGAAGCCCCTTCACCGCCGCCGCGCATCCGGCGGCCAGACTGCCGCGGCCCATCGGCAGGAAAAGGAAATCGATATGGGGCAACCGCTGCGCCGTTTCTAAACCGACCGTCCCTGCCCCCTCCATGACGTCCAAGCTTTCTCCGTCGTCCACGAAGAGGTGGCCTCGCTGGCGCGAAAATTCGCGGGCGAGGTCCTTGGCCGCATCGATGTCCTCACCCCCGACGTGGATGGTCGCGCCCAGCATCTCGATCATCGCCCGCTTGGCAGGCTGATGCGCCTGCGGCAGGAAAATATGATCGGGCAGGCCGACCGCGCGGGCCGCGTACGCCACTCCCTGCCCATGATTTCCGGTAGACGACGTGACGACCCCTCCCAGCTTGCCCTCTTTTGAGCGCGAAGCACCGCCGTCATCGCTCCGCGGATCTTGAACGACCCGATGGGCGAAACCGTTTCGATCTTGAGCCCTGCTTCCGCGTGCAGAAGCCGGGAAAGCGGCTCCGAGCGCACCAACGGCGTCGGCTCAAGAAAAGGCTTCAGCTCTTCCTGCGCCGCGCGAATGCCTTCCAGCACCGGCAACTCTAGTGACATGTGCGTTTGAGCGAGATTGGAGGGAATGATTATCTATCCGCGGACCGCAAGCAGCAGGTCGAGTCCGATCGCGCCGCAGCCGGCGGCGTTTCCTTCAGACGGACCGGCGTCTGTTCCTCCGTTAGGCAACCCAGTTTCTTTGATCAAACGAACACCATCGCTTCTCCCTATTGACGAGACGAGCCCGAAGGCAGTGGTCGCACGGACTTGACAATAGTAAGTGAAACCCTCTTTGAGAGAAAACGAAGAATTTCTGGCGCTCATGGCAGTGCCGACGTTCACCCAGCCTTGGACCTCCTCTCCAGCAGCAATGATCTGCCACTCGTAGAACTAAGCGGGCCGACGTAATTTCCTGCACCCCCCTCCCGAATTGGCCGATAAACCCTGTAGACCAGATTGGAGAGGGTAGCCGTGGTGCAGAGAGAGGGGACGATTCAGCTTACGCTTC
>JACQVR010000031.1 GCA_016209705.1 Planctomycetota bacterium | reverse complement strand
TCTCGATGCCGCGCTTGAGCGCGATCGGGTTGGCGCCCGCGGCCACGTTCTTGAGGCCCTCGTCGAAGATGGCCTCCGCCAGCACCGTGGCGGTCGTGGTGCCGTCGCCCGCGACGTCATTGGTCTTGGAAGCGACTTCCTTGACCATCTGGGCCCCCATGTTCTCGTAGGGGTCCTTCAGCTCGATTTCCTTGGCGACCGTGACGCCGTCCGATGAAACCGTGGGAGCGCCCCATTTCTTCTCAAGCAGCACGTTGCGGCCCCGGGGCCCCAGCGTGACTTTCACCGCGCGGGCCAACTGCTTCACGCCGCGGCGGATCGCCTCGCGCGCTTCCTGATCGAACGCGATTTTTTTCGCTGCCATGGTCTATGCTCCTTCTTTCCTTTCTTCACCACCAAGACACCAAGTCACCAAGAGGACCTATCTTGGGGGGCGAGTTGCGGAGCGCTGGCGCTTTCCCGCAACCTATTTCCCCGTCTTCTTCTTGGTGTCTTGGAGTCTTGGTGGTTATGAAAAAAACTATTTCTTTCCGCTCTCGATGATGGCGAAAATCTCACTTTCGCTCATGATGAGATACGCGCGCCCGTCCATCTTGACTTCGCTGCCGGCGTAGCCCCCGAAAAGGACACGATCGCCCTTCTTCACTTCCAAAGGCTTCGTCTCCCCGCTGTCCATCACGCGCCCCGACCCTACGGCGACCACCGTCCCTTGCTTGGGCTTGTCCTTGGCCGAGTCGGGAAGCACGATGCCGCCGGGCGTCTTCTCTTCGGCCTCGCTGCGTTCCACGACCACCTTATCCCGAAGCGGTTTCAACGTAGCCATCGCTGACCTCCCTGTTGCAATTAAAGACCCGAACTTTTAGATAGGCTGATTTAGCAAAACCAGTGCCACGAAGCGGGCCAGTCTTAGCATGTAATCTCTTAAAAGACAATAGATTATAATCACTGATTCGAAGCGCGCGCGGGAGGGGCCAAACTGGCAGACGTCATCTGCCGAACTCGGCACGGAAGCCTGCCCGCGGCTTCCATGTGATGACGCCCGCGTCCGCCGTGCCGTCCGCGGGAACATCGATCTGCATCGCCACCTCCTCTTCGCCCAGCACGTGCCAGATTCGAAGCCGGCGCCGACCCGCCGGCACCCGTTGAATGAGGAACCGGCCCGCTCCGTCCGTGAGCGCATGCGTCCGGCGGCGCGTCACGATCACGACCGAATGCATCCAGGGATGAAGCGCGCATTTCACCCGAATCATCTCTTCGAAGTTCAAGCGCGCCGCGACGGAATGGCCGGCCGCCAGCAGAACGTCCTGGGACGGATTGATCTTGGCTTCGATCTTCGATGTGTGCACGATCGTATCGCTGTTTCGCAAGAGGAGTTCTCCAGGCGCGATGACCAGCACGGGCGGCTTGAACACGCAGGAAGCCTGGTCCAGAACCTGAGGCACATCCGCCTTGAACTCTTCCGACGGGCCGTCGACGATGACAAAGGCATCGGCCAGCCCCTTGGATTCCGAATCAACGCGGTACAGACCGATGTCCAGCGGCGCATCGCCGCAGTATTTCTCGAATCCTCGAGGCCGCACCCTCAAAGGCGCGATGTCGTCCGTTGCGACGCGGACCACTCCCGTGACTCCGCCGTACCCCGCTACGGGCGCTTCCTCCCGCGTCGCCCGAGGCTGGACTTCAGGCGTCGATGAGGCGGGAGGCTCCGAGCGATCACACGACACGAGCAGGAAGGCCCCAAGAATCCATGAGGTCCGGCGGCAGGTTGAGCGTTGACCGTAAACCGTCGGCCGCGGACCGGCTGGATAGATCACAAAGGTCTTCTCGAAAAACGAAGATGTTGCGGTGCTGTGGTTCGGATAAGCCGCCCCGACATGATTCTTGCGGTCAACCGTTATCGATCGTCACCGGGTTGGGGGGCTTCCTTGGCACCTGCAGGAGGCGTACTCAGTTTCCCGTAGTTCATCATGTACTCCACGGCCGCCTTGAGGCCGTCTTCCTGTTCCGCCACGTCGGGCGGGAATTGGATGGCCGTCATCGTCGTCCCGGGATAGATCTCGCTCGGCTTGTTCAGCCACGGCGCCAGCCAGCGCGGATTCAGCCGGCGTTCCACCTCCGCCAATTCGGGTCCGAATTTGAACGATGCCTGCGGCCCGCCTTCGGGCGGCTGGCCGGACATGAAGTGGCATTCCTTGCAGTTCTTCTCCAGGAATGGCGCCACCTTGTCCAGCACGGGCTTTCGCGCTTCCAGATATCCCGGACTCTGTTCCGGGAAATCGTGAAACAGGTTCTTGTCTTCCGGGCGCCGATCGCGCGCCCAGAAATACTTCACGAGCGATTCGGCCTCCTCGTCCGTGAAATGGAAGGTGGGCATGCGGACGTTCAGATCCGGCGGCCCCTTGCCGCCCGGCTGGATGGGGGCGAGCGCCGGCCGGATCGGATAGGGGCGCTTCAAGAAATCGAAAAGCCACCGAGGCTGGATCTTCCGGCCTTGCGAGCGCAGGAGGGGCGGGAAGCGCGAGTTCATGGATCCTTCGTAGTTGTTGTCCAGATCGATGAGAGGATTTCCGTTCGCGTCCACGAAATCCTCGTCGTCGAACAATTCCTTCTTCACCTTGACGATGTGATCCAGGATCTCGCCGCCCTCCATGGGCCGCCACTGGCGTATGGGTCGTTTGGCCTGAAGCTTCCCCTCGCGAAGATCCAGATACCACGCGCGGCTCCCTTCTACGAGCACGAACTGCGAATCGGGATTCACCGCGCCGGACATCTGAAGCGTGCACGGATCCGACGCCCACTGGAACGTATAGAGCTCCAGGGGAGGCGCTCCGGCCGTCCCTTCCTCGGGCAGAAGCCCCCACGCCTTCAACAGCGGCTCGGGGGTTTCGACCTTCGCCTTGCGCAACCCTTCCACCCACTCCCAGGTCGTGACCTCCTTGGCCGTCCCGCCCGACATCTCGCGGCGCGTCCACTCGATCTCGAATCGCTCCAGCGAGAAGCGATGGCAGGCCTTGCAGTTGTTCTCTCGGATCAGCCGGTCGCCGCGCGTGATCATCCGTTCGTACGGATCGAGTTTCTGCTTGGCGTTGTTCAGAAGCTGCGCCGGCGTGTCGTGGTAGGTAAACGACAGGACGAACGTCGTCAGGAGCCGCACCTCTTCCGCGTTCAGGTAGAAGTTGGGCATCTTCAACAGTTCATCCGGCGGCAGCGAGGAGAGCTTCCCGCCGTCGAAGACGCGCGGATCGAAAAGCTTGTTGCGGATCCACAGGTGCCGGAACTCCCTCACTTTCACGGTATCGGGTTTGGGATTCTCGGGATCGACGTGCCGGTACGGCTTCCTGAAATACGCGTGTTCGAACGAGACGCCGCGGTGATTGTCCCCTTCGTCCTCGAAGCCGACGCCGTCGAACGCCGTGTGGCCGAACGCCAGGCGATCCACACCCTTGTTGCCTTCCGGTTGGCTGCCCGTCAGCTCCACGCCGATGCCTTCGATGTTCGTCCAGTCGATGGGCAGCTCCGTGACGGGCATTTTGGCCAGGAAGGGATCATCCTTCCCCCGCTCGGGTCGCAACTCGTGGCACGAATAGCAGCCGTAGTACTGGACCATCTTGCGGCCGTACCACAGGATCTTGCTCTCCGGGTTCGCGCGCATGGCGTCGACGGCGGTCTTCGCGTCGACTTCCGGAAGCTTGGCGCGAAGCTGTTCGAAGACCAATCGATCCAGAATGTTAAGCTCCGCGTCGCCGAAGGAAGGAAATCCCGGCCGGAGATCGAAATCCCCCTCCTTCCTGAGCGTCAGGAGGTAGGCGGCCAGATCATGGAGCTCCTGTTCGGTGGCTCGGAAGTCGCCCATCCGCGTGTCGGGAAAGTAATGCTGGGGATGTTTGATCCAGTAGTAGAGCCATCGCCGGCCGCGCTCCGGATTGTCCGCGAACTTGCTGCCGACGGCCGACAGGTTCGGGCCGAATTCCTTGAGCAGCCAGCTCTGTCCCTCCGGGGCGCGATGGATGTCGTCGTCGTTGCGCAGGTCCTGGCGCGCGGCGTACGAGGGGTCGGGATCGGTTGTATGACACGCGATGCATCCGACCTGCCGGAACACCGCCTCCCCGCGCTTCGCGTCCGCGGGCTGCGGCGGCGAGGGAGGATCGGAGTAATTCCGGGATTCCGATACTTCAAAAAGGTACTTCACGATCGCCGCGGCGATGACGGGCTCGACCCGCTCCGGCGCGTACGTCACGCCGTCGATGTGCAGCGTCCGCGCGTTGGACTGGCCGAAAAAGTGCGGCATGCGCGTCGTTCGCCGGAACTCTTTCGGAGCCATGACCCACTTGAACGCCCAGTCGGGACCCACCTTGTCCGCGACGTGGGTCAGCGGAGGGCCGGGCCGGCGGAACCGGCGATTGGGATCCAGGCTCGGATCGGCCAGATCCTTGGGCAGGATTTGATAGCTGTCCGTCCGATGGCAGGCGAAGCATCCGGCGCGCTCGTACAGAACCATGCCCTTGACGTAGTCGTCTCCGCTGTCCAGTTCCACCTGCTGGTTGTGGCAGCGGCGGCACGAGGCGTAAACGTGTCGCCGCGGATACATCGGGTGATCCCAAAGCTCGCGATAATGGTAATGATGCCGGCGTTCCCACGCCTTCCACTGCGCGTCGGTGTCCGGCATGTGGACGGCGCGCGAGAACTCCGTCTCGCGCCCGTCGCCTTCGTGACAGGTCGTGCATCCCACCTTGTCGAGCGGATGTTTGGAGGTGCCTCCGACGTACAAATCCAGTCGGGGATGCGCCATCATGGTTTTCGTGTACTTGACCAGGTCGTCGGAAGACCACGTGTTGTGGCCGACGAGGCCCATCATCCATCCCTCGCCGACGCCGCGGCAGATGTCGCACGCGTCCGGCGGAACGCGCCCCCGCGCGTGGTTCACGAACGTCCGCAGGAAGGGAGACCGGAATTGGTACCGGAACTCTTCCTCTTCGTTCACCTTGTCCGGGAAAATGTCCACGGCATACAGCGGATTGTCGATTCCGCGGTGGCACGTGTGGCAGCGGTCGTTTTTCTCGATCTTGACGAAATTGAAATCTTCGAGAATGTCCGGCAGGAGCTGCTGCTGTACCCGGATCGAAGGATCGAAGAAATCCAGCATGGGCGCGTTGCGGACGGCGTTGGCGAGCTGCGGCTTTTCCCGGTTCAGGCGCAGCAGCCGGTCCTCTCGTTCTTTGACCATCTTGGCCCGCTGCTGCTTGAGATCGGCCAGGGGTTTCTCGACCGCCAGGATCTGGTCTTCGATCTTGCTGACCTCGGCGTTGACCGCGTCGTAGGCCGCGGTCGCCTCGGCCGTCGCCTTCTGAATGGCCTCCCACTTCTCCGATTCTTTCCGGAACTCGTGCTCGAAGTGCGGCAGCCGCGGATCCTGATTCTTGCGCGCTTCGTGGTAGTGATGTTCGGCTTCTTCGTAATAGTAGCGGCGGGTCATGAGCTCCGACTTCTTGAAGTTCATGTCCTGCTGCTTGAGTTCATAGTCGCCCTTGATCTCCGCGCGGCGCCGCTTCAGCTCCAGGAGGTTGACGTTTTCGGTCAGGGGGATCTTCTGGAGGGTCTTGGGATCGGTCACCTTCACGGTGACCTCCCACGTCCGGTCCGGCAACTGGAGTTCCTCTTCCGTTGCCGCGATCCTGAGATCGACCTTGGCTCGCTTGGCTTCGTCGACCTTCAGCTCCTCCTCGATCGCGTGAATTTCGTGCTGGAGGCGGGCCAGTTCCATCTTCTGGAACGTCTTCTGGTACTCCTTCCAGTCGCGGTTCTTGACCGGCAGCACGCCGCGGTAGTCGTCCCAGATCATGAGGGCGAACGAGAACAGCAGGAGCACCGACGCCCCGAAGAAGACCATGTGGCTGCGGTTCAGGTTGTAGAAGTACTCGGCCTGCTCGTCGGGCGTGCGCTTGGGGCGGCCGAGATTCTTCTGCGTCTGCGCCTGCGCGGGCAATTCCGCGGGCGGCTTGTGCTCGACCTTCGGGGCCTCGGCCATATGTGCCTCAGGGTCCGTTGACCGTCTACCGTCGACCGTTTACCGCGAAGGCGAAACTGAGTGAGCACGTGAACATGGCGCCTGCGCCTTCGGCGTCGCGCCAGTTCACCCGGCGCAGATTCCGAGCCCTCGTCGGCCCGGATCTTCGGTCAACGGTCAACGGATTCCACCTACCTCAAATGTTGAAGAAATACTCCGGTATAAACACGATGTACTTCAGGTTGATCGTCCACCTCAGCACCATCTTGATCATCATGCCGGCCATGACGATCAAGTGGAGGATCACGATGTTGTATCGCAGGAATCCGATCTGCTGGAACATCTTCCGGCAGACTGTGGCCGCCAGCAGGGGAGGCATGACGAACATGTATCCGAGGATCAGCAGGATGCCCGGCAGCTCCCGCGCGAACCAATGCTCGGGCAGCCCCTTGTGGAGCAGATGGATCCAGAAATACTCGGAGAGGTTCACGTTCGAGAGCGTCTCGAGCTTGTGAACGTCCCACTTCTCGTACGGCCCGAAGAAGTTCCAATTCGGGCCGCGCAGCGCCGTGCCCATGATGATCAGCGTCACCCACAGCACGATGAACCCGAACAGGAAGGTGGTGATGGCGAACGGACGTTCCTTGAGCGTGTAGTACCCCACCCCCTTGGGATTCTTGTCGCAATAGGGAATGCAGATGAGCCCCGTGATGATCATCGTGGGCAGGACGACGCCCGCGATCCACGGGTCGAAATAGACGAGCATTTCCTGAAGCCCCAGGAAATACCATGGTGCCTTCGAGGGATTGGGCGTCTTGCCGGGGTTGGCGGGCTCCTCCAGCGGCGCGGGGATGAAGACCGACCACAGGACGAGCACCGCCGTGAAGATCACCATGCAGATGAGTTCGCTGTACACCAGGTCGGGCCACACGAGGACGCGGTCGTTCGCTTCCGTCGCCTCGCGCGGCGGCTCGCCCCGCTCGATGCGCTCGTCATTGATCGCCGCTTGGCGCAGGGAGAGCCACAGGAAAAAGCCCAGGATGAACACCAGGGAAACGATCGGAACGTTGTCGGGCTTCGTGACGATCTTGTTGAAGTTGGGGTCGCTCCAGGACGCGATGAAGAAGAGCACCATCAACGCCAGGAGGCCCATGGCGATTCTGGGTTTGGTCCAGACGCGATACGTCGCCATCATCACCACGAAACCGATGATGCTGATCACCACGTAGACCGTGGGATTGAAGAAGTTGTTCAGGAACTCCTTGATGAACAGTGGCATAGCCGAAAGCCCGCAGTCGAGAACGCTGAGAAGACGGAGCCCGCGGAGATCCGATCAACTCAACCACGGAGACACGGAGTCACGGAGAAGAATTTTTGGGAGAGGTGGAGATGGGAGCAGATCGAGAGATTCGGATACGAGTCCTATCGTCCCATCTCCAGATATCTCCTCATCTCCTCTGTGTCTCCATGCCTCGGTGGTTATTTTTTTCTCCGTGACCTCCGCGAACTCCAGACACGTCCCTACATCTCACAATGGCCCCGAAATCCCGCCGTCTTTTCTCACCCTCCAGAAGTGGAGCGCGATCAGGAACGCAGCGATCAGTGGGAATCCCACGCAGTGCAGCACATAAAATCTGAGGATCGTCGCCGCGCCGACGAATCGGCCGCCCAGCAGGCCGAACCGCACGTCGCTGGCCTGATGGACCACGCTGATCGTTCCGGCGCCCTCCGCGTACGGCACCACCACCAGGGACGCGCCGGGACCCTCGTGGCCCAGGACCGGCGTCGCCCGCGCCATGTTCGTGCCGACGGTGACCGCCCACATCGCGAGCTGGTCCCACGGCAGCAGATATCCGGTGAACGAAAGCAGGAGCGTCAGCACGAGCAGAATCACGCCGATGCTCCAGTTGAATTCCCGGGGTGGTTTGTAGGCGCCCGTCATGAAAACGCGCATCATGTGCAGCCATACGCTGATGACCATGGCGTGCGCGCCCCAGCGATGCAGCTCGCGCATGATGCCCAGGGCGACGTCCGCGCGGAGATACTCGATGTCGTTGTAGGCGTATTCCGCCGTCGGACGATAGTAGAACATCAGGAGCAAGCCCGTGATGGTCAGCTCCAGGAAGAGGAAGAACGTAAGGCCGCCCATGCACCACGTGTACCGGACGCGCAAGCCGCTCTTGCGCAGCCGGATGGGGTGCAAGTGCAGGATGAGATTCGCCAGCACGGCCAGCGACCGGTTGCGGGGGGTATCGGGATACCCGTGCCGCATGACGGACCGCCAGACCTGCGTGTTGACGACGTAATCCCAAACCCGACCGAGTTCGCCTTTCTTGGCCACAGTGATAAGCTGGTAGCTTGTAGCTGGTAGCTCGTAGCTGGAAAGCCACGAGCTACAAGCTCCTAGCTACGAGCCTCTTCTCAGGCACTCGACAAATCGATATACGACTCTTTGTCTTCCCACTCGCCCTTTTCGTAGAGAAATTTCTTGGTCTTGTCCACGATGATCTGGCCGTCGATGGGGTCCAGGTAGACCTTGTACCGTTCCAGCGGCCGGGGGGCGGGCCCCTCGAAGTTGACCCCGTTGAACCGGAACCCGCTGCCGTGGCACGGACACTTGATCTTGCTCTCGCTGAACAGCACGTTGGGGGTACAGCCCAGGTGCGTGCACGTCGTGTCGAGCGCGATGAACGCCGGTTTCTTGTTCCAGTCGGCGTGGGTTTTCATCAACCACGCCTTTTGCGCGGTCTTGAACCGCTCGTCCGGCTTGTCCCACTCGTAATCGTCGAGCTTTCCCGCCTTGAATTTCTGGGGAGGCTCGAACAGGACGTTCGGCATCATGAATCGGAGCGTGGCCGCCGCGCCGACGCCGTTTGCCAGCGTGAAGGTTCCCCATGCCAGCCCGGCCCACGACATCAGGAAATTCCGCCTCGAGATGTCCGGCGGAGGCGGATACTGGCCGACGACGACATGCTTGGGCGCCGCGGCGCCCTTGGGAGCCGGCGGCGTGCTGACGGACTTCTCCTCGGCCATGCGACGTCTTCTCCTCTTCCTTCTATTTGAGCGCGTCCATCGCGCGGCGCGCCGCGTGCCGGACCTGAGGATCCGGATCGCGTTCCGACGGCGCGCGCAAGGCGTCCTTCAAGTCGCGATCGCCCAACGCGCCGATGGCCTGACACGCCTTCGCCACCACGTCGGACGCCAGCGCGTCATGCTCGGGATCGTCCTGCACGATGCCCTCGACATAGGTCCGATCGAGCATCTGGAGCAAAACGGGCGCGCCCGCGGAATCGCCGAGGAAGAAGGCCAAACCCGTGGCGGCGTTCCACCGCACTTCCGGGCGCGGATCTTCCAGCTTACGGCGCAGATGCGGGATCGCCTCGGATACCGCCGGCGCTTCACCCTTCCGGTCCGGCGCGGCGACCGCCGCGAGATTGAATGCCGCGTATTTTCGTACCACGGTCGAGGGATCGTCGAGCAACTGGATCAGCGGATCGGCCGTCTCCGGAGCGCGCAACGCCCCCAAGGCTTCAATGCACGCCGCCCGGGTGGCCGGATCCGCCGTGCCGCGCAACTCCTCCAGAATCGGTTCGACCGCGCGCCGGTCTCCGAGCGCGCCCAAGCAGAGCGTCAGAAGCTGGCGCACGTCCAGATCTTCCTTCGGGAGCGCTTTCAACACCGAGAGAATCGGCTCGACCAGGGCGGGATCCGGTCGACGGGCGGCGGACTGGCGCCGCACTTCCGCCACCAATTGATGCGCCGCATGCCGGCGCGCGACCGCGCCGCCCGTTCGCAGACGTTCCACCAGATCCTGGGGCTGCCGCTCTTCGGAGACCAGATAGCTGAAGAAAAGGTAGACGCCGACGCAGACCAGCACGATCCCCAAAGGCACGACGAAAAACTGAGTGGCTTGAATGAAAATGGAAGGCCGAGCGTCCTCGCTCGTCGCGGTTTCCGCGATCTTCTTTCGAAGCTCGAACTCTGGGTCTGTGGGTTCGCTCATGCCGGCACCGATTCCGCGCGGGAATCCTAGCGGCGGGGTTGGGGAAGGTCAAGGGAGGGGGATGGGGAAGTTCGAAGTTTGAAGTTCCTCGTAAGACAACCTCCGACTTCGAACTTCAAACTTCGGACTACATACTTCCTACGCCGGGTCCTCCGGCCCCTCCGGCTCCACGGGTTCATCTTTCGGGACCTCCACGCGCTTCACGGTCTCGTCGTCCTGATCTTTCTCGACGCGCGCGATCGAGACGAGCGCGTCGCTTTCATCGAGGCGGATCAACCGCACCCCTTGCGTGTTGCGACCCATGATCCGCACCTCTTTCAGCGCGATGCGGACGACTTGGCCGCCCGACGTGATCATGATCAGGTCGTCTTCTTCGCGGACCGCTTTCATCCCGATGACCCTTCCGTTGCGGTCCGTCGTCTTGATGTTGATGATCCCTTTGCCCGCGCGGGACTGGAGCCGATAGGCGTCCACGGCGGAACGCTTCCCGTATCCCTTCTCGCACGCGGTCAGGATCGCCACGCCCGGTTCGAGGATGATCATGTCGACGACCCGATCTCCCTCATCCAATTTGATCCCCACGACTCCGTACGTCGCTCGGCCCATCGGGCGCAGATCCGCTTCATGAAACCGGATGGACATGCCTTCGCGCGTGCCCAATACGATTTCATCGTTCCCCGCCGTGGTCGCCACGCCGATGAGCCGGTCGCCCTCCTCGAGGTTGATGGCGATCAACCCGCCGCGCCGCGGATGGCCGTACGCTTCCAGCGCGGTCTTCTTGACCAACCCGCGCTCCGTGGCCATGACCAGGAAGCCGGTCTCGAAATTCTTGACCGCGACGGTGGACGTGATGCGTTCGTCCGGCTTGAGTCCCAGGATCGTCGCCACCGGCTTGCCGCGGGCGGTCCGCTCCAACTGGGGAAGCTCGAACACCTTCTGCCAATGCACCTTTCCGCTGTTGGTGAAGAACAGGATGTAATCGTGCGTGGAGGCGATGAAGAGCCGCTCGATGAAATCCGTCTCCCGGGTTCCGGCGCCGATGATCCCCTTCCCGCCGCGTCGCTGCTTCCGGTAGCTGGCCAGCGGAACGCGCTTGATGTACCCGAGGTGCGACAGCACGACGACCATGTCCTCCTCGGGGATCAGTTCTTCCTTCAGGAACGCCTGGACCTCTTCGGCCTGGATTTCAGTGCGGCGCGGATCGGAGGCCTTCCTCAGTTCGTAGAGGTCTTCGCGAATGATATCCAGCACCAACGCCACGTCCGCCAGGATGGCTCGATATTCGGCGATCTTCGCGCGCACCTCGTCGAGATCGCTTTTCAGCTTCTCGCGCTCCAGGCCGGTCAACCGCGACAGCGTCATCCTCAGGATCGCTTCCGCCTGGATCTCCGTGAACGCCCAACGCTCCATCAAGCCCGCCTTCGCCGTGGCCGGCGACGCGGAGTGGCGGATGAGGGCGATGATCTCGTCGATGAGGTCGAGCGCCTTGACCAGCCCTTCCAGGATGTGCGCTTCGCGTTCGGCCTGCTCCAGCAGGAATCGAGTCCGCCGCCGGATCACTTCCTTGCGATGGTCGAGGTATGCTTGAAGCAGATCCCGCAACCCCAGGGTCGCCGGCCGGCCGTGGACCAGGGCGATGTTGATGATGGAGAAGGTCTCCTGAAGCGAAGACATCGCGTAGAGCTGGTTCAGGATGACGTTCTCGTCCTCACCTTTGCCGACCTCGACGACGACGCGCATCCCGGTCCGGTCGCTCTCGTCGCGGATGTCGTCGATGCCTGAGATCTGCTCTTCCTTGACCAGCTCCGCGATGCGCTCGATGAGGGCGGACTTGTTCACATTGTAGGGAATCTCGTCGATGATGATGTTCTTCCGCCCGGCCCTTGCCTCCTCGAAGTGCACCCGACCGCGGACCGTGATGAGCCCCCGCCCGTTCTGATAGGCCTCGCGGATGCCGGCCGTCCCGCAAATGATGGCGCCGGTCGGAAAGTCGGGCCCCGGCACCCGCTTCATCAGCTCCTCGAGCGGGGCGTCGGGATGCGCGATCAAGTGGATGAGTGCGTCGCACACTTCGGCGAGGTTGTGCGGAGGGATGGAGGTCGCCATGCCCACGGCGATGCCCATGGCGCCGTTGCAGAGCAGATTCGGAAATCTGCCGGGCAGGACGACCGGCTCTTCCAACCTGGCGTCGTAGTTGGCTTGGAAATCGACCGTGCTCTTGTCCAGATCCTCGAGCATCGGTGCCGCCCAGGCCGACAGGCGCGCCTCGGTGTACCGCATGGCGGCCGGCGGATCGCCGTCGATGGAGCCGAAATTGCCCTGCCCTTCGACCATCGGATAGCGCGTGGCGAAATCCTGGGCCATGCGCACGAGCGTCGGATATACCACCGACTCGCCGTGAGGATGGTAATTGCCCGACGTGTCGCCGCAGATCTTGGCGCATTTCCTGGGTTTCGCCCGCGGTCCCAGATTCAAGTCGTTCATGGCGACGAGGATGCGGCGCTGGGACGGTTTCAGTCCGTCGCGCGCGTCGGGCAGGGCGCGCGAGACGATGACGCTCATCGCGTAATTAAGGTAGGAGTCTTTCATCTCCGCCTCGACGAGCGTCGGGACGGGCGGCCGGTGCTCGGACGCGGGAGGCAGAGGTTTTCTTTCGAATTTGTCCGCCATGGAGGAGGCGCATTATAGCGGCGGGCGTGCGGTGCGCAAAGAGAGGGTTCGCAAAGATTCAAGCCGGCGCTGAAACCGGCCGAAAATGTCCTGGAGGAGGGGGCAAGAGAAGAAGGGCCTCATTTATGTGGGCGAAGCTCGCGACGGCGTTCGCCGTCGCCGCCTTTGCGCTGCTCGTGGCGTGGGTCGCCCGCCCTTCCCCCGCCGTCGCGGACGCCAAAGCGGTCCCCCCGCCCGAAGCGATCCTGGAAAAGATCGAGGCGCTCGACCGGAAAATCGAGTCCGACCGGCGCATGGATCGGATCCTGGCGGAATGTCGCGCCGCCGACGAATCCCTGCGGCGATTGCACGAGGCGTTCGCGGATTTCCGGCGGGACCGGCATCGAGACGCCGCTCTCCTGGATCGCGCCATCCTTCAGCCTTCGGTCCAGGTCAGCATCCAAGGCAGCGTCGGCGGTGGGACGATCATCCATTCGCACCCGGAGAAGAGCGGCGCGTACGGCACGTACGTGATCACCGCCTTTCACGTGGTTCAGAAGGCGCTGGACCCGGATGGAGCCGGAGAGGAAATGCCCCATCCGGTGCTCGTGCGCGTCTACGGCGCCGAGGATTCACCCGACGAAACGGTCGACAGCGATCTGCTCTTGTACGACGAACGCAAGGACCTGGCGCTCCTGAAGCTGCGGTCGCGAAAGCCGTATCCGCTGTCGGCCCGGCTGGCCTCCCGCGATCACATCCGGGCCGCGCGCGTGTTCACGCCCATCTACACGGTCGGATGCCCGCTGGGCCACGATCCCCTCCCTTCCTTCGGAGAGATCACGACGCATCACAAGGAGGTCAACGGGGAACGCTTCTGGATGATGAGCGCGCCCACGATCTTCGGCAACTCGGGCGGCGGGGTCTTTCATCGCGAGACGCTGGAGATGATCGGCGTCTCCGCCATGATCTGCACGTTCGAAAATCCGATAACGGTTCCCGTTCCACACCTGGGGATCCTGGTTCCACTCGACATCGTCTACGACTGGTTGGCGGCCCACCACTATCAGTTCCTGTTTGACGAGGGGTCCACTCCCGAGCCGGCAGCGGCCGGCGCGCGGCGGTAGGATTTATCGTGTCGAATTTTTAGATTTCGAATCGGCCGGATTTGTATTCTATTTGGAACCAACAGGAGGTGGTAACCATGGCCGGCATCCGTCGGAAAGATTCGTTGCTGCTGGGGATGGGCGTCATCGTCCTCGCCGCGTCGACCGCGCTCTTGCGATCCTGCGGCGGAGGGGGTGGAGGGGGA
>JACQVR010000038.1 GCA_016209705.1 Planctomycetota bacterium | reverse complement strand
GTACGTTTACGATAAATTGCGAGCTGCGGGGATGAGCCGCCAAGATGGAGTGGTTTTTCATGATTGTCGCCGGCGCTACGCGGCGGAGCGCATGGACTAACGCTGGCCCGGACGGCCAGCTCGGCTTTGTGAAACTCAACAGCGTCGTCGGCGGGATAGTCAGGGTTGTCGAACATAGTCTTCACCGCCTTCAAAGTAATGGTGCGCTGCCTACGGACTCCCTTCTCCAATAAAGATTGTACGCCCAGTCACATCCCGACGAAGGTATTCCCGCCACCCTCCACTGCCTTCTCAAGCGCGGAGCCGATGCCCAGGTAATCCACCGCGCAACCATCAAAGCGTCGCCCGTTCAGCGTCGAGACGCGACGGAAGATGGCAGCGGCCCAGCAAGTGCGGTGGGCGAAGTTCAGGGCGGAGAAGAAGCAACAACAAGCACAGTAGTTCTCCTGCGGCCATCCAGACGGGGATTCGAGGAGGGGGAGCCGCGGTCTGTTCCGGCTCCCGATGATTCGGACGCTGGAGCGTCCGTGCCTATTCAGAATTCACGCCTCTCCCTGCCTTTGCCCTTGATATCGCTCAATTTCGGCGGCAAGGGCGTCTTCTCTGCAAGCAAGGCTAGCAGGACAAACGCCGTTCCGACGTTGCGCGAACGCTTGTGCAGCTTGGCGTAACGGTCGTTCCATGTGCCGTCTTCGCTACGTGTCTTGAGGATCGTTTCCGCCAAGCGGTCGCGCTCCAAGGCGCGTTTCTCTTCCGGCAGCATCTCAATCACCTGGGCGCAGTAGCGATGAGCATAGTAAAAGTAATAGGACGCGATGGCGTACGGTCCTACATGGGTGCCTGCCTTTCCGCGGCGGACGTCCAGGTCATCCCAGTACTTGTAGAAGTTATCCAGGGCGAACTGAATGGCTTCTGGTGAGCTGCCGCCCAGAAGCGCGAGTGTCGTCTCGCACACCAAAGACCGGGATGCGCTGCCAGGCAAGGAACCGGGTCCTCTCTTCGCCACCGCATTCCGGTTTCCCTTGCCAGCGTAAACGAAAGCGCCGTCCTTCATGCGGGCATTTTCCAGCACCTTGCGCCCGCGGTCGAAAAGTTCCTCGGGCACCTCTTCGCCCTGCGAACGCGCGAGCAAGAGAGACTGGATCATCGGAGCGGTCACGAACGAGGCCGGGGTCCCACGGCTCGCGTAGTTCCAGCCTCCCCCCGGGCTTTCTTCCTCGGCGATCGTCTTTATCAGCAGGGTAATCCATTCGTCCACTTTGTTCGCGTGCTCACGGGCCATCTTGTGGGCGCGCACGTGACATAGGAATTCCAGGGCAAAGCAGTGGCCCCAGATACGGACGTCATACGCGTTCTGGGTGCGAGGCGTCATCTTTTCATGGCCGAGGGCCTCGAATACGAACCCCAGGCCGCGCCGCACGGCGGCCTGGACGTCCTTGTCGTCGGGCGCGACGAGCAGCAGGGCGGTGCCGACGATCGAGGTCCCGCCTACCTGGAAGCCGTAGGGGAGCCCGCCGGGTTCTCCCGGGTCCTGATGGTAGGCTTCGTATGACCACCGACCGGTGTCCTCCTGCAACTTGAGCAATTCCTGCACGCCGGTTTGCATGGCTTCCGCTTTACGAACCAGTTGGATCGCTTTTTTCGCGCGTTCCCGCTCTTCCGGAGTCCCGGACTTGACCAACACCTCCAATGCCGTCATCGCCGGAGATCCCACCTCCGCCAAACCGAGGATCGCCTGATTGCGGGCCTCGAGGGCATCGCTCTTCAGATCCCGGAGAAGTTCCTCAAGCACGGCTGGAACTAGACGATTAATGGATTTTCCCAACGCATCGACTTCCGCGCGTAGGGCCTTGGCTTTTTGATGAGCTTCTCGAACCCCGTCGTACTCGCCGCGATCGAGGGCTTCGTGGGCGGACGTCTGCACGGCCGCCGCCTCGGCCGATTTCTGGCTCCGCTGACGCCGGAGCTTGCGCAGCTTATCAAGCTTATCGTCCCTTCGATTGTTGAGTCTCGGTAGCCGTCGGTAAGTCCCTTCAGCCTTGACAAGCAGGTATTCTTTTGACCCGCCCACCCAAGGAATGGAGAGGGAGAACAAAACCATGGCCATGACTACGTCCATCCGGGGCACCGTCATTCAGACCTCCTCGTTCGATCCGTGAAAATTTCGGCAGCAGCCGCGCTCAAGGCGAGTACCGAGTGATCCTGCGGCAGTCTCAGAAGTAGATACGTACCCTCCACGGTAACCATCGGCGAGATTCCGTCCCGATTTGCAGATGGGGTGCAAATTTGAAAGATGCGGGCGGTCCCCGGCGTGCCTCCGCTATCGGCCCCAGGCCCACTGTTGCGAGGAGGTGCAGGCGGGCGTGGATTCAGGTGGCCGCGCTGCTCGCGGCGAAGCAGCTTGGGATTCAAAATCTTGAAGAGAAATGCTGTTCAGCAAATGAGGAAAGGTTCATTCGCGTACCATCTTCAGAAGATGCGAAGCTGTTCGGAAGAGGAAGTCGTTGCCGACAGGGTGGGTTTTCCCGCACAGGGTGTCGGATTCCTGTTTGCCTAATCACAGGCTGCCGCCCCGGATTCCCCGGTGACCCTGTTCCACCGTCACAAAGAAGACAACCCGGTGCCTATGAGGGAGGTCTTTATGACGAGCTGCTTGATGATTCTGATCGCGGCAGGTTTCGTTTGCGGCGGAGTCGCGCGTGCGGCAACCCTTCCAGCAGCCATCGCCGGGAATTCCTGTTTGCCGGAAGGAGTGGTAGAGCAGGAAGGCAATTTCGACACCTTGCACAAGATGCGGCAGGAGCGGAACAAGAAGGCGGCCGAGGCCGCGGATTTGGTAGAGGCCGCCCATGAAGCGTTGGATCGCTTCGAGTGCGAAGAGGCCATAGAGACTCATAAGAAGGCCATGGCGCTGCGGGCCGAAGTCGAGGCGTCGGAAGCGGCCATAGAACGGCTGACTTCGGGAGTCATTCATGAAATTTTCAGGGATCTGAAGGAGGGCAACAAGGAGGTTCGAACCCGTGCAACGACCCGATTGGTGGAGCTAGGGCCCGAGGCGGTCGTGCAAGTGGCGGAGCTCCTGAAATCAAGCGACTTGGATTCGGACGTGCAAGCTCGGGTGCGAAAGATCATCAACCAGATCGGCAATGTCGAGATCGACGAGAGTGGCCTGTGGGGACAGTGGGCTGTCGACGCTGAGGCGTCGTCCGAATACGGACGGCCCAATTGGAGCGCCCAGCAAGCGTGTGGTAAACCGAATACGATGCAGGCGGGCGACCAACAGACGGCGTGGGCCACCAAGCAACAGGATGCCGGAGCCGAGTGGCTCCAATTGAGCTATGAATTTTCGGTCCGGCCCGCCCGGGTCCGCATCCACGAGACGTTCAATCCCGGCGCGGTCGTCAAGATCGAGGCGCAGGACGCTGAGAAGCGGTGGCACGTGCTCTGGAAGGGGAAGGATGAGACGCGCGACTGTCCGGGCTGGCTGGACGTGCGATTCGATCCGCCGAAGTTCGGCACGCGCGTGATTCGCATTACGCTGGATACGTCCCTCGTGGCGGGCTGGAACGAGATCGATGCCGTTCAATTCCTCGGCGAATTCGCGGACATTCCCGCGTCAAAGTGAAGAAGGCGACCTTTGCGGTTTGGTGGGCGGTCAACGCGATGCTCCTGGCGGCCATCGCCGCCGTCGGAGTCCGTGTCGCTTCGACCTCGGAAAGAGCCGGGCTGTACAACGGGCCGATTCCCCCGCAACCTCTCCCCCCCTATCCGTTCACGAAGCGGGAAGCCCTGGGCACGGAAATGCTGCGGGACTTGCCGAATCCCCTGCGCCTGCCAGAAGGAGGAGGCTCGAACGGATCGAAGAACGCGTCCGGGCGTTCGGATCTGGCTCAAATCGCCCTGCTCCACGGGATCGATCAATTGGCCGGAGATCCGAAATCGGCGACCGCTTACCTGTACCTTCCCTCGCGCAAGATGCAAGCCAACGCCTATTGCGGAGAGCCCATCTTGGACGGCGCGACGGGCGAGGAAATATCGGAGCTGGCCGGATGGAAGCTCGCGCGGCTGATCTCCGGGGGGGCCGTCTTCCGAAACGGAGCGGCGGAAGCGGTCTTGAAAATCGGAAGTTCGCCGTGGTCCGGGGCCGGCAGGAGGGCGGACGGCCGGGAGATCACGACCGATGTGCGGGAGTTGCCGCACCGGCAATGGGCGATCGCGGCCAAAGCTTCATCGGAGGCTGGGCCGGCTCAGAATGCGAACTACAAAGCCCAGCAGGCATGTGGCGCGCCGAATAGCATGCAAGCGCGCCGCCAGCCGACGGCGTGGGCTCCTCAGCGACCGAACGCCGGCGAGGAGTGGCTGGAATTGACGTACAGTCTCCCCGTCCGTCCGGTCGGCGTGCGCATTCACGAGTCGAACCGGCCGGGAGCGGTCGTCCGAGTCGAGGCGATCAATGCCGGCGGAGCATGGGAAGTTCTTTGGCAAGGAACCGATCCTACCAAGGGGCAACGGATCGCATGGTTCGAAGTACCCTTCGATCCGCCCGCGTTCAGCACGCGCACCATTCGGATCACCTTGAATGGGCGAAGCGTGAGCGGATGGAATGAGATCGACGCTGTGGAACTCATCGGCGTGCTTTCGGGAGGCTCCGGCTCCAGCCAGAGAGAGAAGACGCGGGGCGGTGACCGACCTTCACTTCAACCGCGATCCTGAACAAATGGGTCCGGCGATTCACGGCAGAGCAGGGGGGTTCTATGTGGGCTCAGGGGCAGAGGTGGATCGGGACACGCTGCCATTCGCGACCGTGTCTTCCCTGCGTCTCGTTGCCGTCATGATGTCGTCCGAGGAGGACGGCATGGACATCGAAACGGACGTGGACACGTTCCTGGCGGGGCAGGGAGACCGGCTGCCACGTCGCGTCAAATAACTCTTGAAGTCAATTTTGCTGGCGACGATATTTGCACATCCAAGGCGAAAGAAGGTCTACGAGTCCATCATGAGATTATTATCGGGCCGATGGTACGGGAGCGCCGTTCGGCAGCAAAGGGTTGCGGGCTTAGTCCTCTCAGAAACCCACTACAACGCGAAGCTGCGGTTACCGTCGCACGCCCACGAATGTGCCTATTTCTGCCTGGTCCTCCAAGGAGGTTATACGGAGAGCTCCGGAGGCCGCTCACGCTCGTGCACGGCTTCGGCGCTGATCTTTCATCCGGCCGAGGAGTCCCACTCGGACCACTTTCTGACGGATGCGCGGTGTTTCAACATTCAAGTGGACGGTTCCTGGCTGGATCGCCTCCGTGAGCTTCCCGTTGGCCTGAAGGAGCAGAGATTCTTACGCGGCGGAATAGCGACCGGCCTTGCCTTGCGCCTTTATGAGGAGTTTCGCAGACGGGACGAAATGTCGCCACTTATCATCGAGGGGCTCGCCTTGGAAATGCTCGGCGAGATCGGCCGGAAGCCGGCGGTCCTGCACGAGAAAACGCCGCCCCCCTGGCTTTCCGATGCGCGCGATCTGCTGCGCGAACAGTTTTCCCAACGGCTCACGATTCATGAAATCGCGCAGGCGGTTGGCGTCCACCCGGTCCATCTGGCGCGCGAATTCCGCCGTTTCTACGGCTACACCGTAGGCGGATTCGTGCGGCACCTCCGTCTCGTGTACTCTTGCAAGAAGCTTGTCCAATCAAGAATGCCCCTCAGGGAAATCGCGCTGGCCGGAGGCTTCTTCGATCAAAGCCATTTCGCTCGAACCTTCAAGCGTCACTTCGGCAAGACTCCTGAGGATTATAGAAGGGCGTTCCAACACCCTGGGTCCGATCGTCTCCAACCGTATCAGCGCCCAGAAGCGTAATACTCGAGAAGGGTTCGACTCAAGCAGTGGCCACGCTAATCTCATACCACCATGCTTATTAGATACAAGACGCTGTCCGGCACCCGCGTTACACATCTTTGGAGTATCGGGAAGTGGGCGGCGTGGGGAATCCGAACGGCCCCTTCCATTGATGAGTGTGAACAACTAATCCGCCGACATTGAGGGATGCGCTTCATGAACACAGTCTCACATGTGCCTGCGGGAGATGAATCTGCGCCGGTGACGAATGTGAACGAATTTCGCCTGCTTGGGCATCAGGTCGTAGATCTCTTGGCGGATTATCTGGAGCACGTCGATCAAGCGCGCCTGTTTCCGCAGATCACCCCGGCCGAGCTGCGGAAGCTGTTTGACGAACCCTTGCCTCAAGACGGAACGGATCCAGAACGCATCCTTCTGGAGCTTCAAACCAAGCTTCTTCCCTACTGTACCCACGTCAATCATCCAGGATATATGGGTCTGATTACGCCCTCTCCAACGCCCATCGGTATCGTGGCCGATTTCATCGCATCGGCCATCAACCAAAATCCCTTCAGTTACTTGGTCGGCCCATCGGCGACGGAGATGGAGCGGCGAACTCTGCAATGGTTGGCGCGGCTGGTCGGCTTCGGTCCGAGCGCGGGCGGCAATCTGACCAGCGGTGGAACGATGGCAAATCTCATTGGAATTAAGCTTGGGCGCGACTTTGCGTCCCGCAATTCCGCCCAACATGATGGAACTGATGGATCATTGCGGGCGTACGTTTCTGAGGAACGACAGGTCTCCATTGATAAGGCAATTGATGTCGTGGGCATCGGGCGGGCTAATCTACGGATCATACCGACCGATGATGAGTTTCGGATACGCATGGACGCCCTCGAGACCGCGGTAGCTGAGGATCGGAAGAAGGGTTTTAGGCCGGCCATCCTCATCGCGGGTGCGGGAACGACCAATACCGGCTCGGTGGATCCTCTGGTCGAGCTGTCGGCCTTCGCGCGACGCGAGGGCCTGTGGGTGCACGTCGATGCCGCCTACGGCGGCGGCGTCCTCCTCTCGAAAAGAAGAGAAGGGCTGCTCAAAGGATTAGAACTCGCGGATTCGGTAACCATCGATCCCCACAAATGGTTTTACGCCCCGGTGGATGCGGGTGCAGTGATCGTGCGGAATGAAAAATCCCTGACGGACTCCTTTGGAATCGTCCCGCCCTATCTCACTTCCGATCCGGACCAATACCAGTTCTACGTCCACGGCCTGGAGCAATCGCGCCGGTTCCGGAGTCTTAAGGTGTGGATGGCTTTCAAACGATACGGAGCCGCGGAGATCGGTCGGTGGATCGACCGCAACATCGAGCAGGCCGAACGGTTGTACGAGTTGAGCTCGCGCGATGCCGATATTGAACCCGTCCATAAACCCTCCATGTCCGCCATCTGCCTGCGATTTCATTCCGGAGACGCGGACCTGCATCAAAAGGTGGTCGCGGAGATTCAGCGGCAAGGCAAATTCTGGATCAGCACCACCGTTCTGAAAGGTCGTCCGGCGATTCGAATCAACCCGGTCAACTTCCGGACCACGCTGAGGCATATGGATGAACTGTTCGGAACGCTCAAAGAAGTTTATCGTAAACTGCGAACTTGATCTTGCAGCCGGACGCCGGAGGAACATGTGCAAGACAAGCGTATGCGCGTGCCGTGACGACGTGTACTTCTTGCTATCGGATCCGTGCTTCACTGTCGAGCGTCCAAGCCTGCGCGTGGTGCGTGAAGCCGACGTGCGGATAGTACGTTTCGGCGGCGGGCGCCGCCAATAGGATGATCTTGGCCTGGCCGCCGGCCACCTGCGTGTGGCGTATCAGCTCCTTCCCAATGCCGCGGCCTTGATGCGATTTTCGGACAGCGAGGTCGGACAGGTAGGTCGCGTAGCTGAAATCGGAAAGCGAACGGGCGATCCCGACAAGGAAATCGCTCTCCCAGGCGGTAATTACGAGATTGGCGTTGCGGAGCATCGCGGCCATGCGTTCGCGATTCTCGACCGGCCGCCGCTCCCCCAAGGTGGAGGCGCGGTAAAGCTCGATTACCTGATCGAGATCAAGGGCGTTTCCTGTATGATACGTAATCATGCATTCTTTCCCGCCAATTGGCCCAGAATCATGTACGTGATGGCCGAATGGACCAACAGTCTCCCGTTTTCGTCCGTGACATCAACCGTGCAGAATGCCAAGCTTCTCCCCGCCTTTAGAACCTTCGCCTTCGCGCTGACGCGACCGAGTGCAGGACGGAGAAAGCGGGTACTCATCTCGATCGTTGTGATTTTCGTGTCCGCTCCGGTCAACGATAGGGCGGCGAAAGTCGCCGCACTATCTGCCAGCGTTGCGAGAAGGCCGCCATGAAGAGATTCGAAAATGCCGTCGTAGCGCCTATCTCGAGCCATTTCGAGCACGCATTCGCCGCGTTCGAGCCGAGCCAGCTGCAGGGAGAGGAACTCCACGATGGGTATGCGCTTGATCCGCTTTTGCAAAGCGTCTCGTTCGGAGGATGTCAAAGGCTGATCCATAGAACGGCTCCTTGATTCATGGCGGCGTCGATTCACGTCGGAAGCCGGACCTGCCGACCGCGTGTTCCGGCGCTGGAGCATCATCCTCTGGATAGCGCTTCCTTTCAAGGCGGCTACGTTCCGCTGCAGGTAGAGTTTACCAACGGTTTGATCGCCTTCCATGAGAAGGCGAGTCAACGAGGCCGGCGTGGCGACCGCAACCAGGACCGCCACGCTTCCATTCGAAGCCTTGCTCTCCCCGCGCCTCGTTGCCGTCATGTCCCGGCAAGGGAGGGTGTATGGACATCGAAACGGACGTGGACACGTTCCTGGCGGGGGAGGAGGACCGGCTTCGCGTGATCCCTGCCACGCTGCGAGGGATCGCCGGAGACACGGGCGGCGAGGGCGTGGAATCCAAGGTCCTTCACGCTTCGGCCGGCGAGCTGGAAGCCGTGGCGCGGGGACTCGATGCCGTCCGCGGGCACCTGTGCCGGACCTGCAAGGTGCTCGAAGTCGAGGAGAGCTTGAGGATTGATGGGAAGTATAGGGGACGCGGCGTGTGCGGTTCCAGGCCGGTCGTCGTCGTGGGGCGCGTGTTGGCTGATCCGAAGCTGCGGCGGAGCGGTGCTGGAGGAGCGGCGTTTCTCAAGATGAGGCTGGGGATCGCGCGGCACGGCGAATAGGAACACGGAACCGCCGCCGTCGATGTGGGCGTCCGGGGCCGGCTGACGGAGAACTGCGCTCAAAACCTGCGAAGGAGCTGGAGGGTGACGGTGAGGGCGGTTCGCGGCCCTTCCCTCAGGGCTGTCACAAGTTTGCATGGGGAGCGTGAGGAGCCGATCGAGGGAGGCTGCACACGACGCGGAGGTCCAGAAGCGATTTTTCGCGAAGTCGCAAATCATGCAAGGGCGAAGGGTCGGATAGTGATAGACTGCTGCATGAACGGGGCAACGAGAGTGTTGGAACGTAGATCGCTGGCGCTTCGAGCTGCCCGCCTCCCATACTCTTTGGTGGAGTACCCCAATCATGGAAGCCCACATACAGGACGAGGTCATTTCCAAGGGGCTCCGGAGGATCGTACTGGCGCTGCAGGGCCTTGGGCATCCGCCCGTCGTGATCGGGGCGCTGGCGCATCAGGCGTGGGGCGCAAAGCGTGAACCGGGTGGGATCGAACTCTTGATCTCCTCAGGCGAAACGCAGCGAGACCTGATCTTCAGCGCCGCAAGGGGTGAAGGATTGCAGCAGGCAGCGGAAGATCCTGTCCGGGCATTGCCAGAGCAAGTGACCCTCCATTTGCGCTATACCCATGCGAAGCTTGGAATATCGGTGGGGCTGACTCTATTCGAAACCGTAACCCCATCTCAAAAGCAGATGTTCAGCCGGGCGCAGCGAGGGCTGGTCCATCAGATGAAATTGCGGGTGGCGACGTGTGAGGATCTGATCCTTTTACTCGCGGACTCCCGTGTTCCGGCTGATCGAGAAATCGTAGTCGGACTCCTTCGCGCGAATGCGGGCGGCATTGACGCCCAATACCTCAAGCGCGAGGCCGAAGCGGCAAGGATATTCGACAAGGTCAAAAGCGCATGGCAAGAAGCGAGGCAGGCGATGTAATCAGAGGGGCGCTGGCGCTCCGGGATTCCGCCAGCCTGATATGATGCACGCACGAATCCCGTCGCCTGGTTATTGTCAATAAGTCGGATCGGCTTCCGCTTCCGGCATTCCCGCTTCGCGGGCTGGCGCGTGATGGCGACGCGACGGGGGAGTCGATGGAGGCGAGGGTCCTTGGCGCCTCGGCGGACGACCTGCACGGCATCGCGCGGCGGCTCGATGCGGCTCGTCGCAAGTTGTGCCAGCGGTGCCGGACACTCGAGGTCGAGGAGCGGGCAAGGGGGGGTAACAGGCGCAACCGATCGTGCAGCCGACTCCCGTCCCTACTTCCACTTTTTGGCGATCTCCTCGAGCCCGGCCTTCGCGAGGTCCTCCGGGGTCATCGCGGGAAGGATCTCGACGGTGGCGTCGAAGGCAAGGAACCACGGCTCGCCAAGTCTCGGCATGTCGGACGGATCCTTCAGATCCGCAACCACGAACCCACCGCGCTTGCCGTCTTTGGCGCAGAAGTAGACGGCCTCTGGTTTGATCTGTTCAAGGATGGCCTTCAGTTTCGGTCCCGCGGTGCCATCCAGGACCGCTTTGTTGAAATTCTCCACGGGTAGCGAGACGTGTAGGACGACGCGCATGGGCTGTCCTCCTTGAATGGGGCTAGAGGACCGACATTTTCATTTCGTATCCCGCCGTGTTCGCCTCGCGATCGCGCCCAGAAGCGTCGCGGCGGTCTTCATTTTCCGGTTAGATCGTGATCGAGCGATCCGCCTCGGCTACCATTTCGGCCAAGTCCTTCGGAGTGATGTACCGTCCTCCCAGCGCCTTGGCCTTCTCCTCTGCGACCGCACGGGCGCGGCAGCAGAGACCTCATCCGAAGACGGGTACGGAGCGCTCCCGGAGGAAGGCGATCAGCTCCTTAAGCGGAGGTAGGCCCATCCCATGGACGTTCTCCGCGACTGTGAGGTCCAGGAGGACGACTGCGTCCCCGGACAGGGAGATCTTGACCTCATGACCCGCCTCCACGGCTCCCTTGGCCTGGAGGAAGCTAAGGGTTGCGCGCGTAGGGTCGTCCGAACCGTGCGTGGCGTTGATGAAGAATTTCATATTTGCCTCCGATCAGAGCGATCAGTATCGACCTCCGCCGCGGGCCTGTCAACGTTCGGCAATCATGCGCGTTGTTCGCAAGGGGATAATCGCCTTCCATGAGAAGGCAAGTCAACGAGGCCGACGTGGCGGCCTCTTGAGCTTGCCAAAGGGCCACCGGGACCGCAACGCGTCCATTCGGAACCTTGCTCTCCCCGCGCCTCGTTGCCGTCATGGTGACATGAACATCGAAACCGACGTGGACACGTTCCTGGCGGGAGAGGCGGATCCATCCACCGCGCCGCGCACGAAGAAACGGTCCGCTTCAGTTGACCGTTCCCAATTCAACTTCACCGGCGGTCTTATTGCCGTTTTCTCCGACTGCAATCACCTCGACTTTGGCGTCCCTTCCGGCGTGGAGGGCTTCCGCCGGCACCGTGAAACTCGTCGCCCCGGCGGGAACATCGACGCGGAAAATGAATAGAGGTTCGACCTCCAAAGGATCCTCTTGCTCGACCACGACCTCGAATCTCTCGATCGTTGCGCCGCCGACAAGGGCACCTCCGCCCGGAAGGACGGGATCCAACGTCCATTCCACCAGGAGGTCCATGCTCGCGTCCACATTGTCCGGGGCCGGCGTCGTCGTGATGACCGGCATGCTCGGCATTTGGTGTTCCAGATCGGCGGAGCCGACGAGGATCTTGCCGTCAACGGTGACGCCAGAAAAGGTGTAGGTCCCTTCCTCGAACATGGCCAGGAAGTCGGCAGGATCCAGCTCGGTGAACGGCGGCTCGGCGCTCTCGGTGAACACCTCCGTGCTGCCGATCTGGCCTAGCGAGCCCGAGTTGGTCACATGAAAGATCACGGCGTTGTTCGGGTCGAAGATCGTCATCTCGATCCACCCCTCGCCGTCGAAGAAGCAGTGAAGTCCGAGATCTTCGTCCGTGGCGTTCAACTCGAAAAATACGGACGCCTCGTCCAGTTCGACTTCTTCCGGGGGGCTTGATGGAGGTGTAGAAGAATCTTCATTGTGGTAGCACGCTGGTATGACGAAAGCGCCTGCCAGACCGACGAGTACTGCGGCGAGCCGCCACTCGCCTCGGTGGACGATACCCTTGGCTCTGACCGTATCCATGATGACCTCCTTCTCGCCATGGGGCGAATATTCCGGTGCGACCTATTCAGAAAGGCGCACGAAGGTGCCCTAACTGTGGACTCCTAGACATGAGGGTTCACCGCGAACCGATTCCGGGGCAGGGGCTATGTGCGACCCCATGACTTTATGTACCGATTATGAATCATGGACTTTTGAACATTCCTATTACTTGCCTTGCTCTCCCCGCGCCTCGTTGCCGTCATGTCCCGGCAAGGGAGGGCTTATGGAAATCGAAACCGACGTGGACACAGTCTTGGCGGGGGAGGCGGATCGGTTGCGCGTGGTTGCTGTCGCGCTGCGTGGGTTGAGGGCATTGGTCTGGGCAATCCGGCCGGAGCGCGGTTCCTGCTACACAAGAACGGTGCAGCTGCGTCCATCGGCTTAAGCAGTTTCAAGGATCACGCGGTCTCCTGGACCCATCGGACATAACCGTCAGCAGTACTTTTGCTCGATGTCCCAGAGCAGGATGATGGGATCTCCAAGGTAAAATAAAGCTGACTCGGTCTTCCCGCCGATGAGTTTCAAGCCATCCATGGAATAATCGAGTTTAATGGCACGCCACTCTGCCGGAGACTTCGACAAGGCCGATGCATCCTTGAGTCCGAGCCGGCCATTATGTCCCGCTGCATTTCTCACATGCCGGAAAAACTCCCAGAGAGGGGAACCGTCGGAAATGTGTTTCGTCACCTGGTAACTTGAAACGAGGAGCATGTGCGCAGCGCACTCTGCGAAGAATTGCATAAGGTAGTTGCGTTCACGAACCACCTCGTTGGACAGATCGTCCGGCTCGAAATCGGTGATGTCTTTTCCAAGAACTCGGCTCCAAAGGGCACTTTTCCCGAGTGGCGGAGTAACGTTCGGTGAACTGACAAAGGCTCCCCGGTAATCTGTGCTGACGCTCTCCAAGACCCTCTCCAGATCTGCTTGATCGCGGCCTTGACCCACCAGACGTCTAATCTCTCGAACACACCAACGGCTACAAAGCTCCCTGACACCATGTATGGATCTTGTGCAATGGTGTGGGGTGAAGACGGTGTAAGCGGAGTTGGAGGCTGATGAAGTGAGGGGGCATCGCCCCGCCTTGGTACAAGGCTTGTGCTACCAGGCCTTAGCCAAGGGGAGG
>JACQVR010000030.1 GCA_016209705.1 Planctomycetota bacterium | reverse complement strand
CTTCGGGACATCATTGAGGAAATCGGCGCCGGCGGGAAAGCGAGGATCGAGATCCTCCGCGGCAAGAAGAAGATGAGGGTGACCGCCTTCTTGAAGGTGCGCCCGGAACCGGAGGAGCAGGAAGAGGAAGAAGAGGAAGAAGACTAAGCCAGCGCGCAAGGCGCAAGCGCGGAAGGCGACTTCCGCGCTTTTTTTTTCGAAGGGCCGACTCCTCAGGCGCCTCGAAGAAAAGAGGGCCGCGGTCTCAGTACGAAGTGACGCTGGAGAAGGTGAAGTCGCGGACGCGCAGGGGAGGCGCGATGATCAGGCCGGCCTCGATGCCCGACGCGCGCTCCTCCGGCCCCAGGGCTTCCACCCGGTTCAATATCTCCGGGATCGAAATGTTGAACCGCATGTTCTTCAAGCCGGAAACGATCTTCCCATTCTCGATCCGGAACGTCCCGTCGCGCGTCATGCCCGTGATCGTCAATTGGAAGGCGTCCAGGAAGCGGATATACCAGAAATGCGTCACCAGGACGCCGCGGTCCGTCTGCTCGATGAGCTGATCGAGAGACTCGGAACCGCCCCGCAGGACCACGTGGGACGGGTAGGCGCCGTACTCGGGCGGGCCCCCGCTGTGACCCGTGGGCCGCGCGTTCATCTTGGCCGCCGTAGGACGGTCGTACACCAAGCTCTCGAGCACGCCCCGGTCGACGAGCTTCACGCGGGTCCGCGGGATCCCTTCGCCGTCGAAGGGAGCGCCCATGTGCAACCGATGGGACGCGTCATCCTCGATCGTGATGTTCTCCCCGAAGAGCTTCTGTCCGGATTTCCCGGCGAAGAAGCTACGCTTCTCCAGGACCCGGCGGGCGTCGAACGCGGAGAGCATCATGGAGAGGAGGTCCGCGACGGCGGCCGCTTCGAGCACCACCGTGACGCGGCCGGGCTCCAGCGCCTCCGGGTCGCGTCCCCGAATCGCTTTCTGCGCGGCGCGTTCCGCCAGCGCTTCCGGGTCGATCTCGCGCAGCGCCGGCGCGACTCCCTGGGCCCAACCGGACGAGTTCCCGCCCAACGCGGTGATCGAACACGAGGCCCGGGTCTCCGGATACGCCGCGAAGAGCCCTTTCGAGTTCGCGGTCGCGAACGTGAACGCGGAGGTCCGGAGAAATCCGGCCGCGGTAAGCCCGAGCTTCCGGGTCGCCTCGACCGCGGCCGCCACGAGCGCCGCCCGATCCTCCGGAGCCGTCTGCGCCGTCGCCCGATCGTAGCGCGCGATCGCCTCGGACCGTTGAGGCCCTGGCATGGGCATGTAATCGTCGATTTCCTGCTGGCGCCGGGCCATCTCGATCCCGCGCTCCAGGAGGACGCGAAGCGAGTTCTCATCGAAGCGATTGGTCCAGACGCGCGCCACCTTGCGTCCCTGGACCAGCGTCACGTCCGCCCGCCGGTACGATTCCGAGACATTCTGATGTATGGTGTTGTTGGCGAAGCGCGTCAGCGCGCTCTGCGCTTCCGTCACGCGCACGGCGGTCTCCTCTCCGGCGCTGAGGTTCAGGATTCGATCGCACACCTCCTTGAGGACATCCGACCGACCCGCGCGCTCTCCTCCGCCCTCCAGGACCCGCCCGTTGGAGCGGCAGCCGGAAAGCCCCCAGGCCGCCCCGACCGCGGCGGCGCCGGACTTCAAGAACTGCCGACGGTCCATCGTCATCCCGCGACTCCTACCTTGACGTTTCGGAAGCGGGCCGGGGCCGCGCCGTGCGCGACCTCCATCGACTGCCCCGGCTGCCCCTTGCCGCAGTTGGGAATGCCCCACAAGGTCCAATGCTCCGGCCCGCACACAGCGTCCAGCGAGGCCCAGAATTGCGGCGTCACGCCCGCATAGGTCGGATTGCGCACGAGGCCGTCGCGCTTGCCGTTCTTAATCCGCCATCCGGCTTCGCATCCGAACTGGAAGTTCAGGCGCTTGTCGTCGATGGACCACGACTTGTTCGTCGCCATGAGGATTCCGTCCTTCGTGTCCGCGATGAGCGCGTCGAGGTCGCCTTCGCCCGGCAGAAGACTCATCTGAGTCATCCGGATGAGCGGGATGCGGTTCCATCCGGAGGCCCGCATGCAACCGCCGGAACTCGAAAGCCCGATCTCCCGCGCCGTCTCGCGCGATGAGAGCAATCCGACGAGGAGCCCCTCCTTGACGATGTCGATCTTCTGCGCGGGCACGCCTTCGTCGTCGAAGGCGAAGCAACCGAGCGACGGCCCGTGCTCCAGACGCGCGTCCGCCACGATGTTCATGCGCGGACTTCCGTAGACGAGCCGGCCCAGACGATCCGCCGTGATGAAGCTCATCCCGGCGTAGTTCGCTTCGTGTCCGAGAATCCGATCCAGCTCCGTCGGGTGTCCGACCGATTCGTGGATCTGAAGCGCCAGTTGCGAGCTTTCCAGGATGAGATCCATCTCGCCGGACGGGCAGGGGGCCGCGCTCAGCAGAGACACCGCCTCTTCGGCGGTCGCGGGGGCGTGTCCGAGCAGATCGAGCTCGTCCACCAGTTCGTATCCCCGCAACGCCCATTGTCCCCGGAAACTGGCCGGGTAACTGCGCGTCTGGAACTGGCCGTCCTTGAAGGCGCCGGCGCTCATGCCGGCCCCGCTGCGGACGCGGGTCTGCTTGATGAGCGATCCCTGACTGTTCGCAAACGTCGTTTCGGTCCAGCGGCACACGAGGTCGACGTTGGTGTAGGTGATGCCTTGCACATCCCTCAGCGCCCGATCGACGTTGAGCATGTATTCGACTTTCTTGTCGATGGGTATCCGGAACGGATCGCGCACGCAAGGGCTGGTCCAGTCCGCCACGTGAGCTCGTTCTTCGGCCAGGCGTGTCTCGTGGGCTTTGATGGCGGTACCGGAGGCGGCGATCCGGACGGCCAAGCGAGCCGCCTTCTCGACGGCCTTTCTCGAAAGATCGTCCGTCGAGGCGAAGCCCCAACATCCGCGCGCGATTACGCGCACGCCGAGGCCCAGGCTGTCTCCTTCGGAACTGCGGCGGAGTTGCCCGTTTCGGACGTTCAGGTCCTGCGTGCGATCGTGGACGACGCGGGCGTCCGCGTAACCGGCGCCTCCGGCGCGGGCCGCGTCCACCGCAAAACGCGCGAGGTCTTGCATGGCGGGATCCTACGAATCCGACCTCTCGGAGGAGACGGAGTGCCCCGACATTGGTTTCTTATTCCTTCCCTTCGAATTCGGTGATCTCGAACGTCATCTTCACCCCCCCGACCTCGGGATCCAGGATCATCTTCGCCATGCCGCCGGGAATCTGGTCGGTGGCCCAGAGCGTGATCTTGCCTTTGATCCCCGCCATCGAGCTCCTCAACGTCCCCTCCATTTTCGTACAGGAGACTTTCTTGTCTCCAACCTCGATCTCGACATCCAGCTCCTCGGCCACGGCGTCGATCTCTTCGCCTCCGTCGCTCTTCACTTTGAGGATCCGGTTCTTCTCATCGATCCATACCAGCGATTCGGTCTTGCGGGTCTTGCCCTTCTCGACGGATTTCCACACGTGACAGGGATATTCCTCGCTTCCCACCTTGACCTTGTCCGCTTTCACGTAGGTTGGAAGTGCGGACATCTTCATTTCGGTCAGCTCCTTGCCCTTGAAATTGTGGGTTTCCTTGATGATGAAGTTGCCCGCCGCGACCTTCACGAGCTCCCGGCGGAGCACGTTCGTCACTTCCCCCATGGGCGTGTTGGCGACGCCCTTGTAGCAGACTCTGGAGCCGACCTTGTATTTGACCCAGGGGTGCTTGGAGGGGTCGAATTTCTTTTTCTCCTGGGAATTCGCCGCGGCGACCAACAAAGAGGCCACGCTGGCCAAGAGTAATCCGCGCATGAAAATCCTCGGGGAAATAGCCAAGTTTCGAGACGATCATGACCGCCTTGATGGCCGACCACTTGTTAGGTCATGGAGCGAGGCTCCTCACATTCGTTTGATCTTGAAAACGTCGGGGGACTGTTCCCGTTTGAGTACTATTTCGACCAGCGCCGTGCGGTTCTCCTGGAAAAGTCGGCCCAATGTTTGTTTCGAAAGTCTGACCCCCCCGATATCGTCGTCCGTAAACGTGCGGTATCCGACGTTCCGGTTCATCCGAAACTCCGGTATCGCCGTCAGACTCATCTCCAATCCCTCGGTTTCGCGGTCGATCCGGCGATGGAGCGTCGTGCAGTCGACATAGATACTACGGTAGGAGGGGTCCTCGCCGTTGGCGTGCACCTTCCGGATGGCGTCTCGATGGAAGAACTCCTCGAACCAACCGGTGTCGTCGTCCTGGAGATAAAACTCGATAAAGTAGTCTTTCACGGCGGTCCCGAATTGATCCCGGACGAAGACGACCGTGTTCTGATAGCCGTGCGTGGTGGCGTCGTCCTTTCTCAGGAGCATCGTGCGTCGAGTCTCTTCCGCCAGGCGCTCGCAAAACCCGTCGTACCGCTCGTCGGTGATCTCGAGACCCTCGATGATTCTCGCCAGGGTCGCGGGGTTCTTGGGTCCGCCGTCCTTGGCGACGATCGTGGAATGATTCTCTCCGTCCATGACCCCGAAGGCCGTGTCTTCCCGGGCCCTGAGTACGGAGAGCCGGGGCTCATGCGGGTTGGCGGCGAAATCCGCCAGGATGTACGCACAGTTCATGTTCGAGGTGGACACGCGGACCGTTCCGTCGGAACCGTCTTCATTGGCGACCGAGGAGATTCCTCGATAGCCCCTGTTTCCAACGAGGACCGTCGTGAGGACATGGCCGGACCCGTAGAGCTGCTTGGACCCGAATCGATCCCGCATCGCGAGATTCCACGAATAAGGAGACGCCAGTTCGAGTCCCTTCAGGATCTTTTCTCCAGTCTGAAAAATCTTCTCGCTCTTCCATCCTTTCACTACGCGTCCGAGGAGGGATCGGCCTTTATGGGCCAGCGGCGATCCGAAGTTGGCGGGAGCCAGCATGACCAGGTGATGCACGGGCGCGGTCGACGCCGTGAAACGGCGCGCGAGCCACTCCCGGATGACCAACCCCCCCGTGGAGTGAACGATGACGTCCACCGATCTGCGCCTGAAGGGAAGCTTGTTGGATTCCCAGGCGCCGGACATGGCCGACGCGAGATCATCGAAGGTCACCTCATCGTCGAGAGATTTGTAGTCCGCCAGGTTGATCAGGGTGATGGCGCGTCCCGTCTCTCGGTGGATGAGATTCGCAAGACGCCGGAAGGAGGCGGACGTGTCGCTCCAACCGTGAATGAGGACCAGGGGTTTCTTCGCCATGCGGTCTGCTATGGACGGGGGCCCTGCCCACGGGCGGTCAGGGAGTTCCGTAGTCGACGCGCTCCGCCGTAAAATTGAAGTAGATCCACCAGCCCGAGGTCACGCCGTCCGGACCCACGTCACGGTCGTCATGACTGGCGCAGTTGTTCTGGCCCCCCGGCAGAAATGTGCTGAGCGGCAACGAACCGCCGGGCGTGGGCACCATCACGGAGCCCGCGACGGATTCGGACAGGAATCCTCGAAGCAGCCCGTTCGTGAGCGTGGCCGGTGGATCGCCGGAATATGTCGCGCCGGCGCGCACGGCCTGGAGCGGCACCGGCGTCCATCCCGGAATGGCCAGATCGATCTCCGCCTCGTCCGTCACGAAGCACGGCGACGCGGGTGTCCCGATCGCGGGCGAATAGTTCGCCGACGAGACCGTGCCCGTCAGGGGCTCCAGGCAGGGATCCCCCCCGCCGTTGGCGTATCCCACGGGGATCGACGGCGTACCGGGATTCGGCCCGCAGGGGCCGCCGGCGGCCGGACACCGCCCCCCCATGACGAAGTACAGCGTCCCGCGCGCCGACTGCGGATCCAGCGGATTGAACAGGACCAGTATGCTCAGGTCCAGATATCCGTCCCCGTCCTCGTCTCCCGTGATGGCCTCTTCGAAGGCTTGATTGATCGGGGTGACGCCCGTTCCCGGCGGGGCGCTATCCGTCAAATCGGAGCATCCGTAAACCGGAAGTTCCGCGAAGACGTGGGGATCCCGCAGAGCGAGGCTCACGATCCGAAACGCGGTGACGGGATTGTCCACGGTAAACTGGTTCGTCGGTACGGACGCTCCTTGCGAGATACCCCGCGGGGTGAGGCGGATGACGACGGAGGTTACCGGTCCCGCCAACGCGACTTGGTCCGCCACGGAATCCCACACCAGCACGTGGTCGACGCCTGTGGGGGACGAAGCGAGTCCCGAATTCCCGTCGCCTCCCGGTCCCACCGACGCCGGGGCGAACGTGGCGCCGCCGTCGACGGACCGTTCCACCGTCAAGGAAACGCTGTCGCTCTCGGGGTCAGAAAGCGAATAGGTGATTTCAATCAATCCGCTTTGCACGCCGGTCAGCGGCTCGACTACGATCGAAGGCGGAAGGTTCGCCGGAGCCGAATCTCCGCCCCCGCATGCCGGCACCAAGAGCGCCACCGCAAAGAGCGCGAGAACGCGTCGGGAAGCCGACGCGGGATCATGGAACGCGATCATGCCATCCTCCTGCTAGGATTCAATTTTTCCCCCACCGGCGACGCGCGCGGGAAGGGGGGCAGTGTATCACGAAGGGGTAGCGGCCCGCATCTCCAAATCTCGTTACGGACAAGCTCCCCGGCGCGGCGACGTCGCGATCCACACTTGAATCACCCGCAAGAAATGACCCGATATTTCATGGGTAAGTCAGACTAAGCCGGATAGCTCCGCGTTGGGCATCCCGGGTCAGGATCGGCGGGGGAGGGGCCCATCGTTCCCAGTTCAAAATTCCTCGCGAGCATTCAGCATCCGGCTGAGCGTCAGCACCGCCATGGCGCAGCCGTACTGGCGCCCGCCGATGCGGGAGTCCAGCCAGGTGCCGTTGCGTTCGCGGATTTTCAACAACAGTTCCTTCAGGCTCGGCACATACTGTTTGTGAAAGCGCTCGCCGAGTTCGAACACCGCCAGGCATGCGTAGTAATGTCCGAACAGGTAATAATAGGGAGCGCAGTCGAAGGGCCCCTGATGGGTTCTTCCATCCTTCTTGCGCACCTTCTCCAGTTCTGCGCGGTGCTCGAAGAACTTATCGACCGCTTTTTCGAGGTGCTCCCTCTTGCCATGACCGATTTTGAAGAGAATGTATTCGCACGAGACCGTGCGCGCGATGCTGGCGGGCCAGCTCAAGTTCCCGTTCCCGCTCAGCGATCCGTGCGGGGTGCCGTCCACCAGGTGATAGCAGAAGTACTCGTCTACGGTTCGCGCCGTCTGGAGGGCCTGAAGACCCCGCTGGAACGTCTCCTCGGGGATCTCATGCCCGGCCTTCCGCACCTCCCAGAGGGCTTCCAGGGTCAATGCCGTGGCGAAACTCTCGTAGAGGGATTCCCGATCCGTGTATCGGCCGCGCAAGCCCGCCGAGCCGTGAACGTAGGAATATCCGCCGTTCGGTAGTTGATTCCGGACGATGCGGTCGAGGCATTTCGCGAGCGAGTTTCTGGACGCTTCGTCTTGCTCCCGGGCCAGGAGGGGGGCCGCAAATGCGCTTCCGTACACGGAAAAATTGTAAAGCCCTTGAGAGGGGCGCTTGGGATATTTGTCCGAATGCTCATTCAGATAGTGGAGGCCGCGGGTTACGGCTTGATCGATCCGGACGTGAGGCAACACCCTTTTGCCGGCGCGAAGAGCCTGGATCGATAGAGCCGTGATCGCCGTGCGGATGCCGGTATTATTGCCGAAAGAGCTGTCGCGGCCCCACGATCCGTCGTCGCGTTGATGGGTCAGAAGGTAGGAGAGGCCGGCTTCGAGAGCCTCATGGGCCGATGGGGCCTTCTCCGAATCCTGGGGCAGGGCAAAGACGCCCAGGAGAAGCGCCGCCGCTATTGATTTCATGGATGCCCGTTATCCAAGGTACGAAGATGCGGCCGAACTTGTTGGGCAAATACCGCGCCGTCATTGCCCGCGCGCATCATTTCGCCCCCGCGGGTCTCGGCTCGCGGAGGAAAAGCCAAGCCTCCTACGGAGTGCGCCAGATTCCCATTGGCCCCATCGCTTCAGCCTGCTTCGGGTGCTGGATGGTCGCCGTCGCGTCAACCCGCCTGATCTTGTCCGGCTGTTCGATGCCGGCCCATCTGAGGTATTTCAACTCCTCTTGGTGCTCATCCAGGAACGCGACGTTCTTCGCCATCACCGAATCCTCTTCAACCGTCCCTCCCTCCTTTTTGACCGATCTGAGGACTTGAGCGCTGATGAGCGCCACCCGGTAGGCTTCATGTTGCTTGGCCGTGAGGCCCGCTTTTTTGAACGCGTCGGCGACCGAAGAATGTTTGGCGGCCAGCGCGACCATGTCCGTCATCCACACCACCGGACGCTCCTCGCCCACGGGCACGATGACTTCCCGTAGAAGATCCCGACGCGCGATCTGCCGGATCTCCACCGGCTCCTTTGCGAAACTGGTCCAGAAAGCGCTCATCTGCGCGAGGACGTCCGTCGTCAACTCCGGCAACGGGTCGGCGACGACGCTGGGCGCCGTACGGGCGTCGGGTGGCTTCGTCCAGCTCTCCCGGAGCCAGTGCCCCACATAATCGTAGTCCTCCATCTGGTGTTCATGCCCTCTCAGCGCCAGGACGACCTTGACCGGGTGATCCTTCTTCCTGAGTCCCCTCGCGGCTTTGAAGCACCCCGGAGCTTCCAAGAAACCGCGGTCCAAGAGAAACTCGGCCGTCTTGTTTTCCGGGTCCATGCCGTTGATGGGAACTCCGCCCGATATCGAAATGATCCTGCTGAACACGTCCAGATTGTCGATTCCGAAACGCATCCCGGCCGCCCCGGAAGCGCAGCGTCCGGCGATCGCGATTTTTTCCGGCTCGATGGCGAACTTCTCGAGAACCTCCTTCAAGGCCTTGTCGATCGTCTTCGTCTCGTACCGGGTCACGGTAAGCAGGAGCATTCCATGCTTGTCCGCCGAGGGACGCACCCAATCCATCATTTGTCTCGCGGGGATGCCCCCTCCGGGGAGCTGGACCCACAGCGGGCACCGCTTCTCGCCCACACCGTCCGGGGGCACGGAGACGATGGCGCCCTTGACGGATTCCAGCTTGTATTCACCCGCATCGGGATTCTTCGTGCCTGTGGCCATCTCGCGCGGGCGCACGGTCAAGCGAGAATCCTGGGCCGGGGCGAAGCCTTTTCCCTCCGCGAGGAGGGGGGCCATCACGACAAGACAAGCCAGGCCGATGCACGCTCGCCGGACCGAAGTACCCCTCTTGCTCCGACGCAATAGACCTAGCCGAACGGCTCCACCCGTGTAAATCTCCCTCTGTATCATGGGTCCTCCACGTTGGTATCTCTGCCGCACTCCTCAGCATAGGGTGCGGTAAACTACCTCCGCGGCGACCACCGCCGCACGAGTCCTGCACCATTTGCTACGGGCGATCATGAATCCTATTTGATCGAAGCGCCGAGGAGTACATACATCATGTAGCATATCATACGTGTTATATTCATCTTATATACACGAGAGGGTATGATACCCTCACGTCACCGGAGTACAAACAAATACTGGCCCAGCCTCCCTCCCTGTTGTAAAGTTCCTCTGAAATCCGTCGGAGGACCCGGCGTGCACGCGCTTGCCGCCGCGTTGGTTTTGCTTCTCACCGGCTCCCTGGACTCCCGCCAGGAGGTGGGCAAGCCCGTCCGGCTCGAGGCCGACGCAAAGCCGATCGAAGCCGATCTCGGCCACGCCGCCCCCTTCGTTCATGACATGGACGGCGACGGAAAACGCGACCTCCTCGTCGGCCAGTTCGGAGACGGCCGGCTCAAGATCTATCGCAACATCGGCACGAACAGCGCCCCGCGATTCGCCGCTTCGACGTGGTTCGAAGCGGGCGGAAAGGTCGCCCACGTCGCCACCGGGTGTTGCATCGGCTTCACTCCGCAAATGGCCGACCTGGACGGCGACGGGCGCGATGACCTCGTCACCGGATCCTTCATGCCGGGAAACCTCTTCTTGTACCGGGCCCTCGCGAATGGGGGGTTCGCGGCGGGTGAAATGCTCAAGGCCGCCGACGGGAGAAACCTCAACGGCGGCGGTCCGGAGTACAACGTGTCGGAGACCGACACGGGCGTGCTCGTTTCGGTCCCCTTTCTCGTCGATCACGACGGCGACGGCGACTTCGACCTGCTGATCGGAAACCTCGAAGGTCGCGTCGTCTTCATCCCCAACGAGGGAACCGCCAAAAAGCCGTCGTTCAACGCCGCGAAGCGGAGGCTGATCCTGGCGGGCGGAAAACCGATCGAGCTTCCCGACGGCGCCCCGGGTCCGGTCGCGACCGACTGGGACGGCGACGGCCGGACCGACCTGGTCGTGGGTGCCGCCGACGGTTCGGTGTGGTGGTACCGTAACGCGGGGAAGCCGGGTGCCCCCGAGTACGAAGACGGTGTCGCGATCCTTCCGAAATCGCGCGCCGGGCTGGAGAGGCCCGTCGAGCCCGGCGCCGTCCCCGAGGGTCCCGGCGCCCGCGCCAAAATCTGCGTGACGGACTGGAACGGCGACGGCCGCATGGATCTTCTCGTGGGCGACCTCTGGAGCGAAAAGGCCGGGCCGGACGCACTCACCCGAGAAGAGAACGCCCGCATCGAGGAACTGAAGAAACGGCGCGGCGAATTGACCCGGGAATCCTCGGAACTCCAGGCGGAGCTGGGCGAGGAGGCGGAAAAGGATTCGAGGTTCCAGCGCATCCAGCGGATCTTGTCGAAGGTCGATCAGGAGCTCGCCGCGCTCGAGCCGATGCCGGTGTTGCACGGATCGGTATGGCTCTTCCTTCGGGAACCGAAATGATGCGCCGCTCCGAATTCGCGACGCACACCACGAAACGTATAAGGAGGAAAATCTGATGCTTCCCCGGCTCATTCTGGCCGCGGCGTTGGGGTGGCCCTTTCTGGCCCCCACCCTGGGAGAGATGGAGCGGACGCCGGCGGCGGGAACCGCACCGTCCCAGGAGGACCAGCTCGAGGAACTTCGATCGCTGCGGCGCGCCCGGCGCCAAAAGGAGGCCGAGATCGCTCGCTTGAAGGACGACTCGGAGAACGAGGAGGCGCAAAAGAAGACGCCGGCCTTGCAGGACGAACTGGACGCCCTGGGAGCGTCGCTGCGCCGCCTGGTGCCCGAAGTCGTGGAGGCGCTTCTGACAGAACTGAAAGCCGGCACACCGAAGGCGGCGGCCCGGACGACGGCTCGATTGGCCGAAGTGGGAGCCCCGGCGGTCCCGGCGCTGGAAGCGCTTGCTACCTCCGACCTTCCGAACGAAAAAAAACGGGCCCAGGCGGCCATCGCGTTGATCCAGGAGGTCGAGGCAGACGATAGCGGCTTGTGGAAGCAATGGGCGGCGAAGGGGAAGGCCTCCTCCGCCTATAGCGGCGGCGATAAGGACGGCTGGAAAGCCAAGCAGGCCTGCGGAAAACCGGACACGGAGGAGGCGGGAGATTTCCCGACGGCATGGGCCAGCCAGAATCCGGACGGAGGCGAGGAATGGATCGAGCTGACGTTCCGGGGCGAGGTGCGTCCCGCACGGATTCGCATTCGTGAGACCTTCAATCCGGGCGCAGTCGTGAAGATCGCGGCGCGCGACTCCGCGAAAGAGTGGCGCACTTTATGGGAAGGGAAGGACGAAACGAAGGAATGCCCGGGCTATCTGGACGTCACGTTCGACCCTCCCGACTTCGCGACGCGCGTCATCCGGATCACGTTGGCCTGCGCGTCGGTCAAAGGGTGGAACGAGGTCGACGCGGTCCAGTTGATCGGCGAGCCCACGGGCGCGCCGCTTCTGAACATCAAGCTGCCGGTAGCGGAACCCGAGGTTCCCATCCTTCCCCCTCAGAAGGACGTTCCCAAGTCGGAGGCGATCCACGTCGGCGTGCAGGAGCTGCTTCGTTTGCAGGAAAAAAGCGGCCGATGGATCTATGAGCTGCCCAGCGATGGGGGCGAGCCCAAGAACATCTGGCTCGGCATCGAAGTGGGAGGCACAGCGGTCGTCGCCGAGGCGTTGCTGTTCGCGGCGCCGGAGGACAAGGAAGTGCAGGCCGCCGTGCACCGCGCGCTGGCGTTCATCCTGGAAAAACTCGCCAAACCGAAGATGGCTCCCCTCACCCGGCGCAGATACGACTACCGCATCTGGGGGCACTGCCTCACGCTCCAGCTCTTTTGTTACGTGCGCGCCCGCAACGTGGCCGGCGAACATGCGGACGCCGTGAAGGAGTGGATTCCGCGCCTGATCGACACGCTCGTCAAAGAGGAAAGCCGGGGAGGCGGGTGGACCTACGCGGGCGCGGGAGCGGCGGCGTTTGTGACCGCGCCGGTCTTGCAATCGCTCCTGGTCGCGCGCTCGCACGGAGAAGACGTCCCCGACGAGATTCTCGAGCGCGGACGCAAGTCGTTGGAAACGTCCCGAATGCCGAGCGGCGCCTATTACTACGGAGGCAACTCGGCGAAACCCGGATGGAACGGGGGCGGCTTGCCCGGCAGCGCGGGCCGGACAGTCGTGTCCGAGGCGACGCTCCTGCTTCTGGGCGGAGGCTCCCCGGAGCGGCTCCAGTTCGCCCTGGACAACTTCCACAAGCACTGGAACGACCTGGCGCTCCGCCGCCAGAAGCGGGGCACGCACGGCGGCAAGTACGGGATCGCGTCGTATTATTTCTACTTCGCCCACCGCTACGCGGCCCAGGCGGTCGAGTTGCTCCCGGAGGAGAAGCGCGCCCAGGAGCGCGAGCGCATGTTCCAGACGATTCTCAAGACGCGCGACGAGGACGGCACATGGAACGACCGCCCCTACAAGCGGTCCCGCGTCGTGGGGACGGCGTATGCGTTGATGGTCTTGCTCGCCGAAGACGCTCCCCCGCCGCCGAGGTTGGCCAAATGACGCGCGCGCTTTCGGAATCCTGGCTCGGCAATCGAGAATGGCCGAGCCGTGTTTCAGCTAAGGATTTGTGAATAAATAACCGATGCGGTTTCTTGGGGAACCTTTGAACCGCCAAAGCGGCTAAAACGCCAAAAAGACCGCCAAAAGAGATTCCGCTGGCGCTTTGGCGTTTTCGCGGTTTATTCGGAAATAGAGCACTTATTTTCTCACGAGCCCTAACCGAAATTCCCGCCCGTTCGCTTTTCAAACTCGCCGGTGAGGATGTATTTGTAATCCTTGCATCCGGCGCATCGTACGAACACATGCTGGGCGCGGACGGCGGTTCCCCCGGCAACGAAGGCGACGCGCTCCCGGCGCGCCTGCATCGGCACCACTTCGGCCGACGTGCACTTGAGGCAACAAGGTCTCCACGACCTGCTCCACGCGAGCCGGGACCACAGGATTCCATCGCATGTCCGGCGGTCCACGACGGGGCGATGGGAGAGCCACGCCGTCACGATCCTCGTGTTGCGAAGGTAGGCGATCGGGCGCCGCAATGGCTTGAGCAGCCATGACCATGTCATCGGTCATCCTCCGGCCCCTTGAGACGGCCCCGCCGCCGCATTCATGGGGTCTCGCAACCTATACGAACTCATGAACTCGCGCACGAGGCCGGGTCGCGCGCCGCTAATTTCGAACGATTCGGCATCGACATCCTTGTTCGCGGCAACGAGTCATGAAGACCTGAAGATTCCGCGACGTGCTGGTGATCTCGACTTCCAGGGTCGCGCCCGCCGGCGTCACCCGGCCTTTGACGATGTTGACGGCGGCGGTGGGGGGAACATTTCGGATCATCGAACCGGCCGACAGCCGGTCCAGTTCCACATGAACGCGAACCGTTTCGCTCGCCATCATGGTCAGCCTCCATGAAGATGGACTCGTCTTTATGCTACCAACGATGAGTTTCTTGTTTTTTGGCGAAGATTTTAGTCGTCTCCAAGATGGGGAAAGATCCCATGAAATCCACAGTCCATAGTCCAGGGTCCAGAGTCCCGCGAACCGAAGACCCGACTTCGGACTCTGGACTATGGACTCTGGACCCGCCTCCGCTAGAGCTACGGCGGGGCTCGCCGAAGCCTCCTGTCCCGACGTAGCCTTGGCGAAGTCTGATGGCGAAGGCGGCTCCCAGCGCGACGAGAAACCGCTCGGGAAAGATTGAGTTGCGGTTTCACCGCGCTGGGAATTCAAGCGCTAACGTCCGCTCCCCACGAGTTGAGCCTCGCCGCCGGATCTCCCGGTGGGAGCCGAATGCGCGCAGATTGCTTTGAACGTGAGCGCGATGTCCGCGAACGTCACTTCGCCGGGCTTCCCCTGCCGATCCGGCTTGGCGGCAAGGACGAGATCGTTGATCGAAAGGATGCCGATGAGACGCCCTTCCGCATCCTGAACCGGAAGCCTCCGGACCCGGTGCGTCCTCATCTTCGCCAGGACGCTTCCCACGTCATCGTCCGCGAAGCAGGTGACGACATCCCGGCACGCCACATCGCGCGCCTTCAGATCGGTGGCGGGTCGATTGCGCGTGGAAAGCGCGATGAAGGCGTCTCGGTCGGTAATGATTCCGACGGGCTTGCCGGCGTCATCCACCATCGGGATCACGCCGCAATCGGCATCCCACATGAGATGGCCGATTTCCGCGAGATTCGCGTCCGGAGGACAAGCCCGTACGCTCTGGAAAACGTCGCGCACCTTCATTGGCTACCTCCTCGAAGAATCCTCTGGGCGTTGCAGGGTGATAGGAACTCCGAGCAAATAGCAGGCCACCCCCAAGGGGCGGCTTCCGCTTTCAACATCATTTACGGCCAGAGAAAGTCCTGGTGCCACGTCGGGAAAATTCGCAGTGCGGAAGCAGCCGGAGTCCGTTTCATGAGTCCTGCGCGCATTCACGAAAGCGAGCCCGTTACCGGATTCGAAGCGCGCACATGAGCATAAGAAAAAAAAGAGCCTCCCCTGGACGGTGCCCCGGGAAGGCTCTGGGAAATCCGACCGAGTTCAGTCTTCTTTCTGGGCCTCTTTCTCGGTTTCTTTCAGAACCTCCCTGGCCTTTTCGGGGATTTCGACTTTGGCGCCGTCGAGGTTGGCAAGCGTCGTGCTCCAGGTGGCGGAACCGAGATTCATTTCCATGCCGCCCATGGAAAGGGTGCTGCTGGCGGAGGCTCTGAATTTGACGATGCGGCCGTCGGGATCCACCCAGATCTTGCCGTCGCCGGTCGTCTCCGCGTTTCCGAAGCGCATGCCGCCCGACGCTCCTGACTCCTTGAGGATCTCCTGAGCGCCCTCCTCGGAGAATTCCACATCGTAGACGGCGCATTCGACGTCGCCGACTTTGTCCTTGGCCTCTTTTTTCTTGGCGCTTTCGATCTCGGAGCACAGGAAATTCAGCAATTCGTGGGGCGGCCGGGGACAGCGTCCCGGGAGAGAGTCCCCCGACGCCAGGTGCCATTCCTCTTTGGACTTGCGCCGGGCGGTTTTGCCGTCGATGGTGGCGAATTCGGTCACGTTCGTCTTCACGAAAGCTCCGACCTTTTTTTCATAGCCGCCTTTGAAGTCTTCCAGCTTCTCCTCTTCATCGTCCTGGCGACGATTGCCGATGCGGATGCCTCCCGCCTGGCTGTCGACGTCTCCCTTGAATTCATAGCTTTTCAGCTCGGAGGTCTTCTTGGCGGCTTCCTTGAGCTCCTTTTTGGCGTCCTTTTTGGCGTCCTGGGCGGCGGACCCGGCAAGGATGAAAGCAAGTACGGCCGGCAGAACGGGTATCATGACGATCTCCTTCTGAATTTAAAAAGCCCACGGGAACAAGAGAATGCCCGTACCATCGCGAGGAGGCTTCCGATGATGAGGCCTCTTGAATTAGTACACGATCCCCTTGAGAAGTTCGCTGAAATGTCGAAAATAATCGTTCACGGCTGGCAGGAACCGTCGGATCGCCCACGGAAGTGGCTGTTCCGCGATCGTGTCGGGGGAGGCCGGAAACCCATGTGTTATACAATCTCCTCTCCTGCTACATGCGGACGCAAACACGGAGCCGGCACGCGACGTAGTATGTGATAAGCGGGGAATATTCGCGCCTGGCGGCTGGAGCCGTTCGATGTCGATCCCGGTTGTGGAAGACTTGAACCGCCAAAAGGCTCGCCTAAGGAGACCCCGATGGCGATGTGGTGTTTTGGCGTTTGATCAAGAAAAGAGCACTTATTTTTTCACGAACCCTTAGGAGCTGGACGATGAAAATCTTCGCATGCGTCGCGACCGCCGTCCTGTTCGCCGGCGGACCGCTCGTCGCGGGAATGGACGAGGACAAGGCGATCGATTGGATCAAGAATCCCAAATTCGGCCTGGCCCGGGCGAAGCTGGAGAAGAAGGCGGCCATGCTCTTCTTCACGGCCGACTGGTGAGGGCCGTGCAGCGGTTTGAAGGCAGGTGCCTTCAGCGACAAGAGGCTTGGCCCGCCCACGTCCCGGATCCTGCCGATCATGGTGGATCTCACCGAGCGCGGCGCTCATTCGGACTTGGTGGAGCGATACGGCGTCCGCGGCATTCCGCGCGTCGTGTACACGGACCCGGACGGCATCGCCGTCAAGGAGATGACCAACCGCGATGTCAAGTCGATCATGAAAGACCTCGTCGCGATGATCTCCCGCTTCCCCGGCAAGAAGACGATCTGGGAGAACTCGCTCACGTCGGCATTGGCGGAGGGCAAGAAGAAGACGAAGCCGGTAGGGCTGGTCTTGGTGGTGGAAGACGCCGATCTCGGCGGGTTCGACCGCGGATTCACGCAGGCCCTGGGCCTCCGCAAGTCGAAGTTCGTGTGGGCCCTGGACGTCGCGGAGAAGGAGACACTGAAGAAATACGAGCTGGAGAAAGGTCCCGCCGTCGTCGTGCTGAATGCGGAGACGGGGGAGGTAGTGGGCAAGACGGTTCTCGACGAAAATGGAAAGTCGGAGGATCTCGACAACGTGCTGGACGAAGCCACGGAGAAGAAATAGCAACGACTGAATCTCGCCTTGGGGCGCCCAAGGGCAACTCCCCTTGGGCGCCTCTTTTTATTAAACTTCGGGATGGATTCTCGCATGACTTCTATCTCCGTCGCTGTGATCCAGCTCCCTTCCGACCTGACTCCCGAAGCCGCCGCGTGGAATGCGCTCAAGCGCTTCGCTCATGAAAAGAAACCCGGCGTGCTGCTCCTGAATGAAATGCCGTTCGGTCCGTGGATTTCCGCCGATCCCCGGTTCGAACCCGCTCGCTTCGACCAGTCATGCCGGCTTCACGAGGAAGGCTTCAGCCGCCTGGCCGACCTGGACGTCCCGATCGTGCTGGGCACCCGGCCTTGCCGGCGGGACGGCCGCCGGATCAATGAAGGCTTCGCATGGACTCCGGAGGAGGGAATCCGCGGGATCCATGCAAAGGAATACTTACCCCAGGGAGAAGGCTATTTCGAGCGTGCCTGGTTCGAGCCCGGACCGGGCGCGTTCGACGTCGCGACGGTCGGCGGCGCGCTTCGAGCGGGTTTTCTCATCTGCACCGAATTGATGTTCAACGAGCACGCCCGAAAATACGGGCGACAGGGCGCGCAGCTCCTTCTGGTGCCCCGCGCCGGAAGCGTGAAGTTGCTGCCCCGCTGGCGCGTGGCCGCCCAGATGGCCGCCATCGTGTCCGGATGTTTCGTCCTGGTCTCCTGTCGGGCCGGCCGGGATGCGCGCGGACAGGAATTCGGCGGCGCCGGATGGATCGTCCACCCAAGCGGCGATGTCGTGGCGGAAACTTCATCGAGCGCGCCTTTTCTCTGCCAGACATTGGACCTGGGCGACGTGACGCGGGCGCAAGAGAACTATCCCTGCAACGTCCCGGAGCGACTCGCGCGCGCGTGATGCTTTAACGGCCCGGCCATTGGCGGCGCGCGACGCCGAGCGCCTGGCGGACCCAGACGGCAAATCGTCCGGGATCGGCCTCGATCTCGGCCTCAAGCGCTTCGAGTCCAGCCCACCGCCACTCCTCGACTTCGGACGGATCGGGCCGCGGATCGCCGTCGAATCGCCCGACGAACACATGATCCACTTCATGCTCGACGAGACCGCCCGGCAGTTCCGCCCGGTAGAGGAAACGACCCGCATGATCGAGGGCGCACGCGAGCCCCATTTCCTCGCGCAGCCGGCGCGCGGCCGCCCGCTCCACCGGCTCGCCGAGGCGCGGATGCCCGCAGCAAGTGTTCGCCCATTTCCCGCCCGAGTGGTATTTGCCCGACGCCCGCCGCTGCAAGAGAAGCCGCCCCATGCGGTCCACCACGAAGACCGAGAACGCCCGATGAAGGGACCCGGTCCGATGCGCCTCGATTTTCTCCATCGACCCCCGTTCGGCATCGGCCGCGTCCACCAGGACGACGCGTTCGACGAATTCGTCGAGGGGCGACATGGGGCCGTGTGGACGGATATCCTCAGGCATCGTGAAGGAATAATGAACGCGATTTCTCGTTCAACGGTTGAACCGCCAAAGCGGCCGGACCGCCAGCAGAGATCTCGTTGGCGCTTCGGCGTTTTGGCGGCTTATCCAAAAGATAGAGCATTTACTTCGCGAAAGCGAACCGCGGGTTACCCACGAACTCCAGGTTGTGGATGTCCACTTCCTTGCACGCGTTCACGATGCCGATGATGTGTTCGTAGGGCGTCTCGCTGTCCGCGTCGACGATCACTCTCACGGAGGTACGAGCGGGGTCGGCGAGTTCGCGCAGCTCCTTGATTTTTCGCCCGGCCTCGATGTAAAGCGTCCTATTGGCCGCCGTCCGGTCGGGGTGCTTGGCCGTCAGATAGACGTCGCCGATCCGCACCTGTTCCACCATCAGCGAGCACACCTCGTTCGTCTTATTCGCCGCTTCATGTCTTCCCTTGTCGAGCAGGTGGGACTTGGTATCTCCCCCCGCGCAGAGCACGACGCGGATCTCGCCCTCCAGCGAAGGATGCGCATAGGCGCTCATCATGCCGCGTCTCGGAACCTGGGTTTTCAGCACTCCCTCGATCTCTTTGAAATTCATCGTGAGCATGAAAAACATCAGAAGTTGGAAAACGACATCGATCATCGGTGTCATCGGAAGCGGAGCGACCGCATGTTCTCGAACCCGTTCTTTCGGAGCCATTTTTCACCCCTTTTCCGGAGGGCGAGCGCCCAGAGGTGAAACGGTGAAATTCTGCAATGGTTCACGGCAAACGTCACCCTTCGACGACTGGAAATATCTATGCCTGCTCCGAAAAAAGATATTCCTTCCGCATCGTGGCCAGGGAGGACAGGACGAGCGCGGCGGCGATCATAAGCGCGAGCGTCGCCGCGGCGCCCGGCAACGAGGCTCCGCCCAGGAGTCGAAGCATCTCCTTGGGCAAATCCACGTCCACCAGGCGGACGGCGAGCGAACGCAGGAAATAGGATACCGTGAGCGAGCTGACCAGCGCGGGAATGAAGGAGAGCAGGATTTCAATAGCCGCATAGATGGCACCAATCACCAGCGGCCGCTTGTGGAAATAGCTTCCAATCATTGAGAAGATCGCGGTGTACGCCGCGACGGCGCCCGCCGTGGCCAGCATCTGCCCCAACAACATTTCATATCCGCCCTCGAGGCCCAGCACGAGCCAGCATGCGCACAGACTGACGAGCGCCGGCGGGGTGAGGCAGGCCACGATCGCGACGTACTTTCCCACGATCAATTGCCATCGCGGCAGCGGTCTCGTGAAGAGGTAGGTAAGCGTCTTATCCTCGATCTCCGAACTTATCACCGACGTTCCGTAAAGGAGGGCGAGCAGCATGCAGATCGTTTGCGGATACAGCAGATAAAGAAAGATCCCGGCCGCCACGGAACCTTCCCATTGACGGAAGCCGTCGACAAGGCGAATCGGCAACGCGATGAAAAGTGGAATCGCGAGGAACAAAAAGACCAGGAGGAATTTTTTCTGGCCCAACATCTGCCGGATCTGAAGCCATGCGATCGGACCCATCAATCCCTCGCGACCAGATAGCGGAAGACCGCGTCCATCGTGTCGTCCTCGGTGGTCATTTCCATGATGCGCACCCCGTCTTCGAGCGCGAGGCGCCGAAAGCCTTCGTAGAAGGCCCCTGGGTCGCGGGTCAATACGGATACGGCCTCGCGCGCTTCATCGATCTCGATTCCGGTGATGGGAAGGTCGCGCATCAGCCGTTGCGCCACGTCCTTCCGATCTGAACAGCGGATCGTGATCCGGTGCGGAACCTCGTTCATCAGGCCTCGGATTTCGCGGACGTTCCCGGAGGCCAGGACGCGCCCTCCGTAAATGAGCAGGAATTCCTCCGTCACGGCCTGCACTTCGTGGAGGACATGGCTCGAGACCAAGATGCTCTTGCCTTCCCGTCCGAGGCCGCGCACGAGCTCTGTCAGATCCCTCCGACCGATCGGATCGGTGCCGGAGAGCGGCTCGTCCAGAATGAGAAGGGCCGGATCGTGCACCAACGCTTGCGCCATCTTGGTGCGCTGCCGCATCCCTTTGGAATAGGTGGCGATCTTACGATGCATGTACTCGGTCGCGCCGACGCGCTCCATCGCGCGCTCGGCACGCCGCTTCGCTTCGGCGGGTTCGTATCCTGAAAGGCGGGCCAGCGTCCGGACGAACTCGTAACCCGTGAGGAAGGCATAGAAAGAGTCCTGCTCCGGACAGAACCCGATGCGGCGAAAGACGTCCGCGTTGTTCCACGGCCGTTCGCCGAACACCCGCACTTCTCCTTCGGTGGGATTGAGCTGGCCCGTGACGAGCTTGAGGAACGTCGATTTGCCCGCCCCGTTCGGGCCGAGAAGGCCCCGCACTCCGGGCGGCAGATCGAGCGTCACGTCGTTCACGCCGATGACGACGCCGTAGAGTTTGGTCAGGGATCGCGCCTTGATGATCGAATCCATCAGATCCTCATGGGCTTCGAAATGCGGCGGAACACGACGCAAAGACAGACGAGCGACAAGGCCGTCAGGAAGACCAAACCGAGCCAAGGCGGGTAGGGGGTTTGAACCTGTTCCAGAACGCGGTTCACAGCATCCGACCGGCCAAGAGCCCGGATCTGGCGGACCACGTCGAAAATCGCTTCGATGAGCACGCTGGTCGTCTTCCGGACCGACAAAAGAAAGATCCACCGATGGTCGGCGAGCTGGGGTATGTTGGAAAGGATCCGATAGGATACCTCCCCCACGAGCCAGAGGGAGATCCAGCCGAACGTCGCGTAGCGGCTGTCCTCCGTGAGCGAGGAGAGCGAAAGCACGACCAGCGTGGCGGGAATGGCGATCACCGCCGCCACCGCCACGATCTGGAAGATCGTCGTGCCCGTCTGGAAGAGCGCCGAGAGGGAAGGGGAGAACGCGATGCTGATCGCGTACAAAACGATCGCAGGAAAGAGCGTGACGACGAAGACAAAGAACAGCATGACCGAGGCTTTCCCGCCGAGATACTCCCACCGCGTGATGGGCCGCGAGAAGTACAGGAGGAATGCCTTGCGGCGCACGTCCTGCGCGATGAGCGGCGGTCCGATGATCGCCACCACCAGCATGGTGAGCCACGCCTGCGTGTACGAAAAGAAATAATGAAACGCTATGGCCCAGGCCGCTCGGCGCACGGACTCGGGGTCTTGGAGCAAGCGATTCGCGATCTCGGATCCAAGGAAGCCCTGGACGAATTGAGTCCATACGTTGTCGCCCGCGGCGGCGCGCTCGGGATCCGTGGCGTAGCCGATCGCGAAAAACAGCGGCGCGAAATAGAGGAGCGGCATCCAAGCGAAGATCAGAAGCCGGAGGAGCATCTTGCTGCGGAATCCGAGCGCGATCCCCGTGCGCGTGATCGCCCACATGCGGTGGAGCGGATTGCATAATTCTCCCTCCCAGTGCCGGTAGCCCAGCTCGTAAATGGGCATCTATCCTCTCAGCGCCTTGAGGAAAATATCCTCCAGCGACGTTCGGCTGGGGGAAATCTGGCGCACGACCGCGCCGGAGATCAGGGCCGACTTGAATACCGCCGACGGCGTCGCATCGCCTTCGCGGACCACCGTGATCTCGTCCTCGCCTGCGGGCTGGGCCGCGCATCCCGAATCGACGAGCGCCTTCATGAACGCCGCCCGATCTCCCGTATATCGGACGGTGTAGGTCTCGTTGACCGAGCGCCGCAGACGGCGCAGGGTGTCGTAGACGAGCAGTCGTCCGCGGCCCAGGATGATCACGGAATCGCAGCAGGCTTCGACATCCTGGAGAATGTGCGTCGAGATGATGACGCTCAGTCCCTTTTTCTCGGGCAGGTTTCGGATGAGCCTGAGCATGCGATCGCGCCCCTGAGGATCGAGTCCGGTCGTGGGTTCGTCGAGGAAAAGCACCTTCGGGGCGTGGATGAGCGCCTGAGCGAACTTCATTTTCTGCTTCATGCCGGTGGAGTAGGTCTGAACCTCGCGATAACGCTCATCGGCGATCCCCACGTAATCCAGCATCTCATGGGCGCGCCGGAGGGCGGTCCGCGCCGGCAGACCCGAGAGCTGCCCCATGTACGCGACGGCTTGGACGCCGCCGAGCCCGGCGATGGTGCAATCGTCTTCCGGCATGTAGCCTACTTGCTGGCGAATCCGCCGGGAATCCCTCCGCGCGTCAAGGTCCAAAACCGAGACGCGGCCGGCGGTGATCTGGACGAGGCCGAGGAGGCACTTGATGAGCGTGCTTTTGCCGGCCCCGTTCGGTCCCAAGAGTCCAATGGCTCCGGGGCGGACCTCGATGGTGATATCGTCGAGGGCTTTGATCCCGTCATAGAGCTTGGTTACGCGCTCGAGGCGAAAGATCATAAGAGGCCGCCATTGTAGACTGGCCGGAGATCGATTCAACCCGGTCCTTGGCCACCAGAACGTTAGGACTGTGCTTTCTCCCCCTTCGTTACGAACAAGAAAAGCCGTGATGACGATTGAAGCCGCCGCGCCGTATCTCTCTATAGGAGGCACGTCAACGCTATGATGAGAATCCATCGCCGTGAGGGAATGCTGATGAAGCGGTCACCGCTTGTTTTGGCCATGGCATGCATGAGTCTCGGGGTCAGCCTCGGAAGCCGCGCGCTCGAAGGACAGGAGACCAAAGCGGAACAAAAGCATCCGCTCGTCCAGCTCACGCTCAAATGCGGCCGTCAGATCCCCTGGGTGGACGACTCCGGCGCGCACGCCAGGGTCGATCGGCCGGCCTTGCTGGAGGAAGCGCTCAAGAAGGCCGCGGAGTCCAAGCGGCTCGTCCTCTGGTACGTGTACGCGATCGACGCGGGGCGCCATATCAAGGAGTTCAATTTCCTCGACCGCTACATGCGGGCTGGGGTGTTCACCGATCCGGATGTCGTGGCGCTGACGTGCCGCAAGTTCATCCCGCTGCGCATGGCCGCCGGCCGCGACGTCGGCCGCTCCTACGGCCTCAAGAGCCCCGACAAGATGGAGCCGGCGCTGCTCTTCCTGAAGGAAGACGGCACGGTCGTCCACGAAATGCATCGCATCCGGTCCATGAACGCCGACTTCATCATGAGCACGCTCCGGCTCGTGCTGGCGCAAAACCCCGACTACGACGCGCCAAGCGGCGCCGTGGCGGAGGCCCGGCGCGCCTCGGAAGCTTCGGGCGATGCCGAACGTCTCCTCGCGTTGGCCGAAGAACAGATGCTCGACGGCGCTTACGCGGACGCGGAAAGGGCGCTGGCAGCGGCGAGAAAGAAAGCGGCAGGCGAGAGCCTCGGCCGAGCATGCTATGCGGCGGGCGTTCTCCATCGGCGCCGGCGGCAGGCGGAGCCGGCCCTCAAGGCGCTGGAGGAAGCGGCCGGTTGCGACGCCTGGAAAACGGCCGCTCGCATGGAGACGGCGCTGGTCTTTCTTCGCCTCGGCCGCTTCGAGGAGGCGCGGAAAATCTACCAAGCGGTGCTGAAGGACGATCCGCGGCATTCGCGCGCGGCGGAGGCGCGCTACCGATTGGGGGTCTGCCATTATCTGACGCAGGACGAAAAGAAGGCGGCGGACATCTGGAAGGAGCTGGCGGAGTCGGAGCCCGAGACTCCCTGGGCGTGGCGCGCGGCGGCGTGCGTGGCTCCCATGGCGAGCAGTTCGTACCTGGGGATCAGCGGCCTGACGCATGGCCAGGAGGACCCGCTCTGGCCGGCGGAAGGGGCGCTCGCGGAGCTTCGCCCCGGCTCGGAGTGGCCGCGAGACGAGAAGGATCTCGAGGACATCGCGCGCCGGGCCGTGGAGTTCCTGATCCGGCATCAACGTTCCGACGGATCCTGGCCGGACTCGCGCTACGTCTTCGGCCAGGGACGGGTGATTCTCCCCAACGTCTGGACCGCCGTGACGGCGATGTGTTCCGCGGCTCTGCTGGAGTGGCGGGAGCTGGATCCCGAGCGCATCGACCGGGCGCTGGAAAAGGCCACCGAATACCTCCTGAATGAAAACAACCTCAACCGCGGGAAGTATGAAACCAGCTATGCCGACGCCTACCGCATGGTGTATTTCTCCAAGCGATCGCGCGTCTTCCCGAATGACAAGGATCGAATGACGGCGGCAATGAACGACATCATCCAGAAGCTGGCCGAGTCGCAGAAAAAGAGCGGGCACTGGTGGCACGAATACACGAATCCCTTCATCACCGGCACCGTCCTCTATGCCCTGGCGACGGCGAGAGAAGCGGGCGCACAGGTGGACGCCGCCCTCGGGGAGCGAGGCGCCCAGGCGCTGTTGGACTGCCGCCGCGATGACGGAACGTATCCGTACCAGGCCGGAGCGCGCCCCCCGAAGAACGACGGCAAGCCGAAGCCGGGCCAGGGAAAGATCGGCCGGATCTATTCCGCGGGGCGCATGGTCGTCTGCGAGTTCGGACTCAAGCTGTGGGAGAAGGGTTCGGCGGAAGCGGTCGAGCGCGGGCTGCGCACGTTCCTCAAGTATCACGACCGCTACGACCGGGTGCGCAAGAGCGATACGCACTCGGACGGCGAGCTGGCGGGTTTCTTCTATTTCCATTCGTTCTATCCCGCCACGGAGGCGGCGCGCCTGCTGGAACCACCGAAACGGGATGAGCTCCTCGGGGAGCTGCGCAAGCTGCTGGTGCGGATTCCCGAAGTGGATGGGAGCTTCGCGGAAGACCACGAGAGCGGCAAGAGCTATGCGACGGGCATGGCGCTGCTTTGCCTGAGGAACGTGCGGGAAACGCCGGTCAAATAGTCCGTCGTCAAAACGTCGGTCTCCACGTGGGCGGCGGGGGAACCCGCTCGGCGAGCAACGCCAGCAGCGCGAACGCCGTTCCGACGTTGCGCGATCGCGTGAAGATGCGGTCGTTCCAGGTGCCGTCCCCGCCGCGCGTCATGAGGATCATTTCCGCCAGTCGCTCGCGCTCCCGGGCCCGCTGGTCCCGCGGCAACAATTCGATCAGTTGAGCGGCATAGCGGTGTGAGAAGTAGAAATAATAAGACGCGATGGCATGAGGAGGCTGATGCGTCCCGGGCTTGCCGCGGAGCATTTCCATGTCGCTCCAGTGCCTGTGGAAGTTTTCCAGGGCCAACTGGAGGGCGTCCGGCGAGCTTTCGCCCAGAAGCCGGAGCGTCGCCTCGCACACCACGGATCGGGACGCGCTGCCGGGCAACGAACTGGGTCCTTGCTTCACCGGCGCGTCGCGGCCTCGGGTCGCCTCGGCGTACCTGAAGGCGCCGTCCTTCATTCGAGCTCCTGCCAGCACGTTGCGGGCGCGCTCCAGAAGGGCGCCGGACACGTGTTCGCCTTGGGACCGTGCCAGCAACAGCGCTTGAACCATGGGCGCGGTCACGAACGACGCCGGCGTCCTGAGGCTCGCGTAGTTCCAGCCTCCGCCCGGAATTTCCTCGTCGGCGATCGTCTTGACCAGACGCGGAATCCAATGGTCCACGTCGGCCGCGCGCTCGGCGGCCATCCGGCGAGCGCGCAGCCGGCACAGGAATTCCAGGGCGAAACAATGACCCCAAATTCGCACGTCGTATGATTCCCGGCGGCGAGGCGCCATCTTCTCGTGCGCCAGCGCCCGAAGCACGAACGCCAGTCCACGCCGCACCGCGGCGAGAACGTCTTTATCGTCGGGCGCGGCGAACAGCAGCGCGGTGGCGACGATGGAGGTGCCGCCGACCTGGAAGCCGTACGGCAATCCCTCGGGTTCGCCGATGTCACGGTAGTACGCCTCGTACGACCACCGGCCGGTGTCCTCCTGCATCTCCAGCAGTTCCCGCACGGCGACGTGGACCGCTTCCGCCGGGGTCACGGGAGGATTCGGCACGTGCGGGGCGCCGGTCTGACTCTCCTGGATGGTGGGCTGCTCTCGCCGCGGCTCGTGATCCCGGCCTTGGGCGGGCGTGGGCGAAAGGGCGGGGCTGAGGAGAACTGTCCCCAGCGCCGCGACACAGATCCAGCGAGGCGTCCCCATCGGTGCTTCCGCCGGATCTATTCGTGCGAATGAACAGGACTAGTGGAAAGAGCCAGTATGGGGATTATGCCTAGTCCAGAAGAAGGAGCCGAGAGAGGGGGGTTAGGATTTGTGAATAAACAAAGGATCCATTTCTGGTGGAAGACTTGAACCGCAAAAGCGGCCAAACCGCCAAAAGACTCGCCAAAGGAGACCCCGATGGCGATTTGGCGTTTTGGCGGTTGGTCAAGAAAAGAGCACTTTTTTTTCACGAACCCTTATCCCAGCGACCGCAGGAACTCGGCGTTGGTCGCCGTCTTCGCCAGCGGGGCGAGCAGCGCTTCCATCGCGTCGTGCGGCCGCCGGTCCGCCACCATGCGCCGCAGCCGATGCGCCGCCTTGAGCGTGGCGGCGTCCAGCAGCAACTCCTCGCGCCGCGTTCCGCTGCGCATCAAATCGAACGAGGGGAAGATTCGCCGGTCCGCCAGTTCGCGGTCCAGGTACAGCTCCATGTTGCCGGTGCCCTTGAATTCCTCGAAGATCACTTGATCCATGCGCGAGCCCGTGTCCACCAGGACGGTTCCCACGATGGTCAAGGATCCGCCTTGTTCGACGTTGCGGGCGGCGCCGAAAAAGGCGCGCGGCCCCTGGAAGGCGGCCGCGTCGAGGCCGCCGCTCATCGTCCTCCCGCGCGGCAGGAGGTTGTTGGCGGCCCGCGTCATGCGCGTCAACGAATCGAACAAGACCATCACATCGCGTTTCTGCTCCACCATCCGCTTGGCCTTCTCGATCGTCATCTCGGTCAACCGGATGTGGTCCTGTGGAGGCCGGTCGTTGTTGGAGGCGAAGATCTCGGCGGAGGTTCCCCTCAACGCCATCTGGAAATCCGTCACTTCCTCCGGGCGTTCGTCGACGAGCAGCAGGAGGACGGCGACCTCCGGATGATTCTTGACCACCGCCTGGGCGATTTTCTGGATCAGCGTCGTTTTGCCCGTTCGGGGAGGGGCGACGATGAGCCCGCGCTGTCCTTTTCCGATGGGGGCGAAGAGGTCGAGCACGCGCATCGACAGCTCGCCGGGCTCGGTTTCCAGCTTGAATTTCTGGGTCGCCTGAATGGGCGTGAGCGAGTCGAAGAGCGACGGTGGCCGCGGCGCCGGCCGGTGAGCCGGCGGGCCCGCGGATCGCGGGTGTCCATGAGGGTGAGGCCGTCCGGGCGCGAACCGGTGCGGCCTGCGATGGGGCTGTCTGTGACGGTTCACCGTGTCGTCCGAATCGAAGATCAGGTTCCGTTGAAAAAACGAGCGCCAGAAGGACGCGAGCGTGACTCCCCGCGTGGCGAAAAACCGCGCCGGCTCCCCGCGCCAAGCATACGCGAACGCGCCGCCACTGGGAAGGGCTTATCGATCGTACGAAAGCAAGGCACAATGTAAAGAGGAACTGCGCGCAGTGGGTCGATGATACAAGCGAGACCGGGTCGTCGACTGTCCAGATCAGCTGGTTTACATTGATGCCCGAGGCGGTTCTTCGGGGCAGGGAAAGGGTGGACCTTTTAGCAGATTCTTGTCATTGATTTCACAATCGCTACGTCTAAATTAAATGAGGACCCGGTTGGGCGATAGCGCCGGAGGGATAAGCAACTGAACGTCGCCTCGACTCTGATCACCATCGGTATAGAAGCGACGCTTCCGTTACGATGACCCGGCAGGAATCGGGTGCGGTATACCGCGTGCGCGCCCGCGCGCGATCGGTTCCTTTGAGAAATTGACTCTGTGACAAGCAGATTCTTGAGGCTCGCATAAGATGCTGGGATCAAGCCGCTTCCGTTCGACCCGTCAAACGCTCATAGCCGATACCTCGAGCCTTCCAGCGGCGCTTCGGGTTGAATCTTCGTTATGCAGAAGGGGTGCGGCCACGAGGCCGAACTGGAGGCTCTGCCCAGTTTCCACGCGCGGTTCTAGCGATCCTGAGCAAAGCCTTCAGACTCTGCGCGCCGCCACGTCGGAGAGATTCGTCCGCACGGCTTGTCCCTGGCCGTGGGACGCCTTGAGCCGCGGTTGGGGGGGTGGTTGCTCGGTGGCCGGTTCAAAGTACGAAAGAATGTCAATGGCTCTGCGCTTAGACGGCGCCAGCGCCGGGGCTGACACGTCGTGGAAAACTATTAAAGACGTGAGTTTCACCTCCTGTAAAGTTATAAGGAGCGGAGGCATTTAGAAATCATGATTTGGAGGTTTTTCTCGATGATTCTGAAAGCTGGTCCAAATCTCTGGTTGCTCACCTTGGCGATTGCTGTATTCCATTTTGCACCCTGGCGCACGGTCGAAGCTACCTGCGGCGGAGGAGGAGGCGGCGGTGCGGGAGGTGTCCGCGGAGGGGGCGGTGGCCCTGCGTATTCGACGAGCTGGACCAAATCGCTCGACGAGGCTATCCAGAAAGCGTCAGAAGAAAACACAGCGATCCTGCTTTACTTTGAGCCCGAGAACTCCAAGGAAGTTCATTCCTTTTTCCGCACTAAGATGATGCAAGACATTTCCCAAGAGCACAGCGTGGTTAAAGTACCGTATACAAAGGACGACCCTCTACGGGCGGAATACCAGCAAACACCTGACAAGCATATTATTCACGTTTGCGATAGGTACGGGAATTCCTTGAAAGGATTCATGGCGTCAGCAACACAGAAGTTCCCCTATCGAGCTATCAAGGACGTTCTTACAAATCTGGAGCGCATCATCGATCTCATCGTTCAACGCTTCGAGGGCAAACTGAAGAATGCCGAGAAACAATTGGAAAGGGGAAACGCACCGCAGGCTTTGAAGTCGATGGGTGACTTGGTTGACTTTAAGGGGCACCCCGTGGCCCAACGAGCCCACACCGTTCTTGAGAAGATTGAGACGATCGCCATGCAAGAGATCGAAGAAGCGCTCAGACTCGAAGACAAAAGGGCCCGTACCAGGAAGCTTGAGAAAATCAGAACCGACTATCAACGGCTGAAAAGAATAGAGCAGCGTTGCGCCGAAGAAATCGAAGCAGCTACCGGGATGCGGCCCACGCCAGTCTTGGAATCCTATGAACGGTGTTCGACGATCACGGACGCCGTGGCCGGCCTGTTTGGATTCATCGACTATTCGAAGGCTGCCCCCTCCGTCGCTGAACAGGTACAGCAAGCGATGGTGGACGGACTCCAGCGTGAACTGAAAGGGGAATACGAGTGCGCAAGAGACCTCTATCTGACTGCGGCAAAATTGGATCCGAAGGATTCGATAGCCTTAATTTATCTGGGAGAAGTCTATCGCCATCATTTGGGGCGGTGGGCGGACGCTCAAAAAGTGTTCGAACGAGTACTCCAACTCGATAACAATAACCTGGCGGTCGCCGTTGCGCTGCATGGGTTGGGAAAAATGATGATCTGGGAAGGGAAAAATGATGAGGGTTTGAAGCTTTTCGAAGAGTCGCTTCGACGTCATCCGACAGCCCTCTGCTACCGCAATTTAGCCGTGTTTTGGAATACCGAAAAGGATTTTCGAAAAGCATTCGATTACGCAACCAAAGCGTATGAGCTGGATCCAAAGGACTCTTACAATCGGGTGTTCTACGCGGTATATCTGATCCTGAAGGGGCAGAAAGGCAAGGCCGAAGCCCTCATTCAGAATACCCTCTACGACACTTCGATGGCATATAACTACGCTTGCTACTACGCAGCGCAAGGCAAGCACGATCTCGTGCTTAAGTACCTGCATCAGCATTTCTATGAATACGAAAGATACGACGACGTGCGCCGCCATGAGATGGCAGAGGCCCGGATGGACATCAACTTTGCAAGGTACAAGGATGACCCAAGGTTTGTGAAGCTAACATCGCTGGCCGCAAAGTAGGAACTTCCTTGGTAGCCGTGAAACCCCCATGGGGCGTCGTAGACTACGGACCTACCGTAAAGGACATCGAGGGTAAGGCGTTTGCCGCATCAATGCATATGGCGTAATGATTCTGGATTTGCGCACATGTTTGCTCTCACGAGCGTTCCTTCTATTCAGCGATGCGTTGCATGCATTTTTGCCTTGTGCGTAGGGTGTCATTCGGAAACACCTACCTCCGTGGCCGAGATTCCTGAACGTTTGCTTCACATCTTGCAGGACGGAGAGGCTGCGGAGGCGCGCGCAGATCGTCACGGCGCCGAAGCGGCGTATAAGAGAGCTACACAAGAATTCGGGAACTATTCTAGCTCCTGGTCCTATTATGGAGAATTTCATCGCTTTTGGAGCCATGATTTGACAGCCGCAGCGCAAGCTTTTAATCACGCCCTCAAGGCTCCGTTAGCCACTAATGTTTCAATAGCCTTTGCTTGGCGAGGACTCGGAGAGATTGCCCGTGAACGTGGAGAAATCGACCAGGCGATAGCCTGCTTGGAGAAAAGCCTGTCGATTAAGCCGTTGGTAGATGCCCACCGATCGTTGAGCGCCCTATATGCCACCGAAAAGCATGATTTTGAGCTGGCAGCGAAGCATGCCCGCGCAGCGATCGCGGCTTGCCCGGATGATGCGATTGCTTTGCTCCAATATGCGGTCCAGATGTCCCGATTGCACAAGCCGCACGAAGCCAATGAGGCATTCGCGCGCGCTATTCAAATAGCGCAGTGCGATGAAGAGGGCCGATCGCCCAGACCCGTTCACTGCTGCGTGCTTTACAATGGAGCCTGCTATCATGCGGTTCGCGGGGACAAACGTCGGGCATTGGCGATGCTGGAGGAATTCTTCCGCACGCCAAATCATCGGCATATCACACGAGAGGATATACTGCGCGATCCTGACTTTGAATCCTTGTTGAACGATTCTCAATTCAAAGTTGTATTAGATTCCTACTTGCCTCAAGAATAGTTGACCTGGGGCATTCCCCACGGCTTGCCGCGGGGAGTGCGCCAGTTGGCACCCTGCAATAGAATCGCGAACGTATTAGTGGCGCTCGCGCTCACGGCATGCTCGCTTGCGGAATTTCGACTCAAGAATCTCAGCCGTTTCCGATAAGGCTACGGCACGGTCCGTCGAAGCCTCTTGTCTGAGGAAGCCTCGGCGACGTCGGATGGCGAAGGTGCCTTGCGACGGGATGATTCCGATTGACGCGAGCGTTCCAAAGGCGCGAGCATGATTCGGGGAACCATCCCAACGTTGCGGCACGGAATCGAAGGGATCTGACCGATGGCCTACGATGAGCGACTCGCCGCGCGGGCGCGGAAGGCGTTCGACGGCATGAAAGGGGTCCGCGAGATCTCCATGATGGGCGGGCTTTGTTTCACTCTCCGGGGGCACATGTGCTGCGGAGTATTGAACCACGATCTGGTCGTGCGGGTCGGACCGGAAGCGTATGAAGAGGCGCTGAAGGAGTCCGGAGCGCGACCGATGGATTTCACGGGCCGACCGCTGCGGGGATTCGTCTTTGTCGGTTCCGCGGGTCATCGAGCCGACTCGAAGCTCAGGAAATGGATCCGGCGAGCGGTCGAGTTCGTCGGAACGCTGCCGTCCAAGCGGGGTTCCCGGAACGTCAAGCGCTTGCGGGCAAGGAACGCTCGTGTCACCCGCCGCTGACCGCCTGAAGGATCAGGATCTCGTCGCCGTCTTCGAGCGGCGTGTCCAGCGGTTGCCGTTCGCCGTTGTGGAAGCAGAGGATATGCACGCGGAACCCGCCGTCCTCGTCGCACAGATGCAGGCGAAGCGCGGGAACGCGCCGGTACGCGTCTTCCAGCGCTTCGCCCAGCGTCCGGCCTTCCACGCGCAGCCGGCCGGAGCCGATCGACTCGTGAAGCATACCCGGCAGAATCAGCGTCGCGCGCGCCACGCTATATCACCGCCGCGCTGACCGACAGGATCGGGGGAAGATACATCGCGATCGCCTTCCACGAACGGCCGCCGTCGCGGCTGGCAAAGAGCTGTCCCGTGCCCGTTCCGACGTACACTCCGCCCGGCTTGAGCGTATCGTTCGACATGCCTTCGCGCAGGACGTTGAGATACGCGCCCGTCGCCGGCAGGCCGCGGTCGGACGCGCGCCATCCGCGGTGGCCGCCACGGTAGACCGCGAACCGGCCGGTCGTGGCGCGATAAGCAAATTCCTCTGGTTGCAACGGCACGACAAAACACGCGTCACCGTCGTCCAGATCGAGCGCGAGACCGAAGCCGTAGTCGTAGGGTAGGCCTTTGTGGATCGCGCACCACGTGTCGCCATGGTCGTCGCTGCGGTACACGCCGACGTGGTTCTGTTGGTACATGCGCCCCGGCGCCGCCGGGTGCAGCAGGAGCTTATGGACTCAGGTGCCGGTCTCTCCCTCCTTCGGCGCGCCGACGTACTTCGCGACCGCCTTGTTGATCGGGGCCCAGGTCCGGCCTCCGTCGTCGGTGCGGAAGCTTCCGGCCGCGGAGACGGCGACCCACATCCGCTTCGGGTTGCCTGGGTCGAGCTGGATCGAGTGCAGGCACATGCCGCCGGCCCCGGGCATCCAATGCTTGCGCGTAGGGTGGTTCGTGATGGACTTGATCTCTTCCCAGGTGCGGCCATGGTCGGTCGAGCGAAAAAGCGCGGCCGGCGCCGTGCCGGCATAGAGGACGCCGCGCTCGGAGGAGCGGCCCGGTTCGATGTGCCAGATGCGAGGCGTCATCGAGATTCCGTACTTGCGGGCGAATTTGAGGTGCGACGCCCGCGGCTTGGGGGGAACGGGCGGGCGCTTGGCGCCGGTGAACTTGCGCACGCGGAGGTCGGCGCTGAACGTATTCGTGGCGAACACGTCGCTACAACCGGCCGCGTGGATCCGGGCACCGTTGCGCGCATCGACGATCGCGTGGTAGATGGGCCAGCCCTTGAGGTAGGGACCGGAAGACGTCCACCGATCGCGCTTGGCGCTCGACTCGAAGACAAAGAGCCCCCGCTTGGTGCCGACGGAAAGCACGACTCGATCAGCCATAGCCTTTTCCTTGAATGGGCGTCGGCTTATTATATCGACCGCGTCGATTCGGCAAAGGGATAGGCCACGTGACCCGACTGAGTTGTTTCGCATTCGAAGCGCGCTTTTTATAATCCCTTCGTGAGCGAACCCGCCCAAGGCCTTGGCACATTGCCTCGCGACATTCATGCCGCCCTCAAGACCGACCCCACGCGTGTGCCGCAGCTTCTGACCGGCGTCGACCTCGGCGGCGCTCCCGATCTGTGGCGAACCGCTCTGGCGGCGGTCAATCTGCGCTTGGGCGAGATCATTCGGGACGTGCCGGAGCGCGGTCTCGACCGCGTGGTCCGGGAGGTTCGCGACCTGCTCATGGCGGTGTGGGTGCTCGAAAGCGCCGGAGCGCTTCGCTTCAGCGAGGAAGGCCTTCCCGTCGTGAACCGGTTCGCGAACGCCATCCAGTCTGCGATGCGCAAGATCGCGCCGCCCCTGCCGAAGAAGGTGAAGCTGAACGCCCCGACCCGCAAGGTCCTTCCGCTTTCCCCGACGGCGGTGGCCGTCGCCTTCGACGATCTCATGCTGTTGCGGGGGCTCATCGAGATCGGCGACTACACCCGACAACCGGACAAGGAACGGGATCGTCATGTCGGCTTTCTCGACGACTGGCGGCGGCAGACCTGGGAGGGGGCGCGAGTCGCGTCCTGGGAGCGGTGCCGGGAACTGGTCCTTTCCGCACCGATCGATTGGAGCGTGCCCGGCCGGCGGTTTTCCCGGGAAGCGGCGATGGAGCTTCTCGAAGCGATCCATCGCCGCCGCCAGGACCACATCACGCGGATCCCGAACGTGTCGATGCTGGCCTGCCAGCGGTGCGGGCGGTTCGAGGGGCGGGAGCGCGTGCGCTGCTCCGTTTGTTCGCGGATGTTTTGCGGCCGATGCAGAGCCAGGACGTCGGATCTTTGTCTTGCGGATTACGTGCGGCCGCGGTATGGAAACATCCCGCCTGAAACGAGGTTGTCGCTCGGGAGCGAAGCGCGAAACCTGTGCGCGCGGTATCGCCTGGATGAACACACGCGGGATGAGGCCTTCGTGAAGGCGCTCGCCGAAATGGACATCAAGGTCACGTTCATGGACGCTCACCCGGCGGAGGGAGCGGAAGAGCAGGATGCCAAAGGGATATGGCACCTGCGCCTGAAGCATAGGGAGTACGCCAGCACGAAACGCCAGTGCTTCGCCGCCATGGCGAGGGCCACGTTGCGCCGCCTGGCCCTGCCCGCGGATGCGGACCTTGAGGCCTACTTCGTCGATACCTGCTTGGGGATTCCGATCGAGGATGCGCTCACCTGGAATGATGAACGCTGATCCCGCCATGAACCACCAAGCCACAAAGTAGATTATGAGGAAACCAAGCCGACCTTTGGATGGCGTTTTGTCTTGGTGGTGATTTTTATGGTCGAGCACCTCTCCACATCTCCAACATCGCGGCCATCTCCCCGGAGATGTTGGCCGACGGGTGACGACGAGCTGATGAACCGTTATCACGATGATGAGTGGGGCGTGCCCGTCCACGAGGATCGCCGACATTTCGAGTTCCTGCTCCTTGACGCGTTTCAAGCCGGTCTGAGCTGGCGAACGGTGCTGCACAAGAGAGACAATTTCAGGAAAGCGTTCGCCGGCTTCGATCCCGCGCACATCGCCCGATTCAACAAGAGAGACGTCAAGCGGCTCATGAGCGATCCCGGCATCATCCGCAATCGGCTGAAGATCGCGGGGACCATCCGGAATGCTCGGGCGTTTCTGGAGGTGCAAAGGGAGCATGGTCGCTTCGATCGGTACATTTGGAAATTCACGAACGGCCGCACGACCCGCAACGGGTGGCGCCGGCTGGAAGATCTTCCGGCCTCGACGCCCGAATCCGACGCGATGAGCAAGGACCTGAAGCGGCGCGGCTTCACGTTCGTCGGCTCGACGATCTGCTACGCCTACATGCAGGCGGCCGGGCTCGTGAACGATCACCTGATCGGCTGCCCGCGTCATCGGCTGTTGCGATGACTCCTGGAAAAGTCGGAGCTGCCAAAGCGCAAAAGCGCCAAACGACTTCTCCCAGACGCCTCCGATGGCGCTTCTGCGTTTTGGCGGTTTCCACCGGACCATCACGTCAGCGCGCGCCGCTCGCCGACGCCTCCTTGTCGTTCGCGTCGAGCGTCTCGCGAACTTTCCGAATCAACGCGTCCGACGAAAACGGCTTCTGAAGAAACGCGAGGTCAGGGTCCCGAATCCCCTGGTGCACCATCGCGTTCGTCGTGTAGCCGGACAAGTAAAGCACCTTCATCCGCGGCCGGACGCCGGCCATTCTCTTCGCGAGTTCAGGGCCGCCCATGCGGGGCATCACGACGTCCGTCACCAGGAGATCGATGGGGGCGTGATGCCGCTCGCACATTCGCAGCGCTTCCTCGCCGTTTTCGGCTTGAAGGACGCGGTATCCCTGGTGCTCGAGGACCTTCCGGGAGAACTTGCGGACGGCGCCTTCATCCTCCACCAGGAGGATGGTTTCCGTGCCTCGCTTGTCGATCTTGGGCGGCCGGACCGAGGATTCGCGCTTGGAGGCGCCGGCGCGGGGCAGGTAGATCTTGAAGGTCGTCCCATGGCCGACTTCGGAGTAAACGCAAATGTGGCCGCCATTCTGCTTGACGATCCCGTACACCGTGGCCAGGCCGAGTCCGGTTCCCTTGTCCTTCTCCTTCGTCGTGAAGAAAGGTTCGAAGAGATGCGAGAACACCTCCTTCGTCATGCCGCAACCGGTGTCGCTGATGGCCAGCAGGACGTATCCGCCGGGGCGCACGTCGGCGTGGATCTGGACGTACTCCACATCCAGCTCGACGTTGGCGGTTTCGATCGTCAGCTTGCCGCCTTGTGGCATCGCGTCCCTGGAATTGACGGCCAGATTCATCAGAACCTGTTCGACTTGGCCGGGGTCGCCTCTCACCGGCCAAAGGTCGCGGGCCGGGGCGGTGACCAGTTCCACGTCTTCTCCAATGAGGCGGCGCAGGAGCTTTTCGACCCCCGCCACGCACGAATTGAGATCCAAGACGCGGGGTTCGACCATCTGGCGCCGGCTGAACGCCAAGAGCTGGCGTGTCAACCCGGCGGCCCGCTGGCCCGCTTTGTGGATTTCTTCCACGTTCTCGCGCATCGGATCTCCCGGCGACAGTTGAGCGAGGAGCAGCTCCGAATATCCGATGATGGCCGTCAGCATGTTGTTGAAGTCGTGCGCCACGCCTCCCGCCAGCCGGCCCACCGCTTCCATTTTCTGCGCCTGATTGTACCGTTCTTCCAGACGCCTTTTTTCCGTAATATCCGTGATCGCCGCCACGTAACCTTCCACCTGACCCGAAGGATCCGCTTCCGCGACCACCTGGCTGAATACCCACGAGACGCCGCCGTCGGGCCGCCGGAATCGATACTCGAGCTCGAACGGCGATCGGTTCTTCACGCTCCGGCGCCATTCCGCGACGACGCGTTCCCGATCCTCCGGATGGATCGAGGCCATCCATCCGTCGTCCTTCGCCTCGTCGGGGCCGAATCCCGTGATCCGGCACCACCGCTCATTTACATGAACGCAGCGTCCGTCCGCGCCCGCCCGGAATATGCCTACGGGCGACATGCGCGCCAGCGTCTCGTACCGCTTCTCGCTTTCGCGCAGCGCCGCCTCCGCCACCTTGCGTCCGGTCACTTCTCGCATGATCGGCCACCTCCCGAAGCCTTACCTCCCTTCCCGACGCTCATCGCCCCAAGCCTCGAATTCGAACACGATACACACTGGCAAAAGTCAGGCCATAAAATGCCGAGCGCCTTCGGAAGCCGGAAAAGCGATTGAATGGGCTGTAATTGGTGCGTCTCATATTTGGGACACCACAAGTAGGTGACACGAGGGAAAACGGTCGCGAAAATTTCCGTGCTTCCTCCGAAAAAATCCACGCGGCCCCGGTCGTGAGGTATAAAGGAAGCGGGAGATATCCGGAGGGTCTATGACCGGAAAAAGAGGTGAGAGAAAGGACGTACGCCTTCTTTATCGTGACGACCGGACCAAGCGCGCCGTCGACGCGTGGGGCCGCCGGCATGGCTTCAATGCGCAGGACCTGCTCATGGCGCACCTCGAGAAGTTCGGTCGCACCGACTACGATATTCTTTCGGCCGCCGACCAGGACCAGATGCTGGCCCTTCAGGTGCAAGCCGCCGGCTGGACGAAGCCGCGGCCGTTTTCGCTGACCGCGGAGGGATATTTGATGTAATGCGTGCCCCGCCCATTTATCGGACTTTTCTGAAGCATGCTGAGCGTTGATTCTGCGCCGTCGCCCCGCGCCAATCCTCTGTCGCGCTTGTCCCTCCACGGAATGAGTAACCCCCAGCGATGGACAGCATGGAAGGGGCGGGGCACTCTCATGCCATGGATGCCTTCGGAATCGACCGTTCCGCGCTTCGCAATTTCCCGGACCGAGCCATCCGTTCGCTGCTTCAGTCGCCGGGCAATGTGCGCGCTCTCCTTCATATGGCGGCCCCGGAAATCGCCAGGGGATTCAATGTCTCCAAACTGAGCCGTCTGGAACGGACCTTCGTACAGGAAACCTTTCGCCAGCGCGAGGCGGACTGCATCCTGCGCCTACCCTATCGACCTCGCGACGCTTCGCCGGAGCGCGACGTCTGGGTTTTTGTGTTGATCGAACATCAGTCGGATCCCGACCCGCTGATGGCTTTTCGGTTGCTGTTCAGCATGGCCCCGTTGTGGGAGTACGAGCGGCGGGAGCAAGAGGAGCGTCGGGTGGAGGCACTCGCGCTGAGCGGGGAGACGGAGCGGTGGTTGCACCTGACGACGTTCGTGATAGGATATATTTGCCACCGGCGTCCGGCGGAAGAGGGCGGAGCGCTCTTGACGGCGACAAGATCTGCGGCAGAGCATCTCCGTCCACATAGCGCAGGTTGCCGAGGCCATGGCGGCCATCATTTCGGACAGCAAGATTCCTTTGTGCCCGCCGCGCGGCCAATCTATAACGATTGGCCTGTCCAACTATTAGGGAGCACATCATGAAAAAGTACGCCGTGGTGGGGTGCGTGGCGGCTCTGGCGGTCGGGATCGCCGCGCGGGCGGCGCAGGACGACCATCCAATGCCCAAACCGCTGAAGGATCACGAGTGGCTCAAGCAACTCGTGGGGGAATGGACCTCCGAGGTGGAGATCGCGGGCCACGGGGACAAGCCCGCCCAGAAATTCAAGGGGGCCGAAAGCGGGCGCATGATCGGCGGCTTCTGGGCGATGCTCGAAAACAAGGGCGAGTTCATGGGCGCCCCCTTCACCGGAATCCTGACCCTGGGCTTCGACGCCGAGAAGAAGAAATACGTGGGAACGTGGATCGACTCCATGTCCCACTTCCTCTGGCGCTACGAGGGAACCGTGGACGCGTCGGGCAAGACCCTCACGCTGGAGACCGAAGGTCCCTCCCATGAAGAGCCGGGGAAAACGGTCAAATACAAGGAAATCACCGAAATCAAGAGCCCGGACCACAAGGTCTTCACGTCCACCTGCGAGAAGGATGGCAAGTGGGTGACGCTCATGACCATCCATTACCACCGCAACAAGAAGTAACGCTCGGTTATGAAATTCCTGCTCGGCGACCAGGTCGCCGAGCAGGAATTCCAATTGAAGCCTCTCGCCCTTCGTGTTAAGAGTGTCCGGGGTTTGCCAAACGAACCGCGACGAGGGGCCCCGCATGTGCGAACAATGCAAGATCACCCGAATCTCGGGAGAGCCTCTGCCCGCCGGAGAAGACCCCATCCCGTGCGAATACCCCGCGGAACCGGACGAAGACGAAGAAGAATGCCTTGAAGAGGCCCGATATCTCGTCTCGGACTATTCCTGCCAGGACCATCTCTGCGAAGAGCATATGCGCGAGAAGAGCGACCAGCTCGAGTCGGGACTGGGGGATTTTCTGCGTTCGGCCGGCTTCCAGGCGGCTTCCGACTTCGCCCCGATCCAGGAAACCGCCGAATGCGATTACGTCGCGCCCGAGGCGATGCTGACCGTACCGGCCGTCCCGCCCTGCGGAAAGGCCGCGAACTACGCCGAGTTGATCCTGGAACGCCTCGCGCTGTGCCCGCGGCACGCCAAGGCCTGGGGATACGCGTGCGAGCCCTGAGTTCCGCGTCTCGGAGATAGGTGTCCGGTTATTCTGGGGCGCGGACTCCGCTACTGGCGGGGCGTGGCCGAAACCTCTGCGGAATCCGGGCCTTCGCCGGCGTCGTTCACGCTGCTGACGACGTAATAATAGGTCGCCCCGTTCTGTAGTTGGTCGTCGACAACGAGCGTCTGGTCCGTGTTGATGTAGACCAGTCCGTGCGGCCCACCCTGGACGGTGGCGCTTTTCACGTTGTACCAGGCCGGTCATGCGAAAGACGGGCGGTCTCATGGAATGACCTCCTCAATTCGATCAGAATATTGATGAGGAAGCCTTGCGCGGCGTTATGGACCCATTTCACCCTCGCTTCGGAAACGGCGGCTCCCCCGCCGGAATCTCCTTTGCCGAAACTTTGGAGGTCGGATGCGCGGGGCTTGCTATATTCACCTTGCCGATCGGGCTTCCGCATTCCGGTCCCATCGCTCGAATTCACGAGGGGCGCCATGCCGTCCGGCAAGGTCGTGTATCAATATGTCTTCGACGTCGCGTACGAGATCCGCACGGCGGCCATCCCGACGCTGCTGGGCCAGAAGCCGCAGCCGTTCGAAATCCGCACCGGGCCCGCCGCGCCGCGCGATCTGCCTTTCTATCGGCCTCTGGCCATCCGGTTGCCGCCTCAGGAGCTGACGACGGCCGGGGCCGTCACGCCTCTGACGCGCGTCGTGAAGGTGTTCGATGCCGGCATCGTCTCTATCTCCTACGAAGCCGCGTTTCGCCGGGACGGCCTCGGCCAGCTCATCGAGTTTCACGAACCGAAGGTCGGGGATTCGCCGCTCGATCGGGAGGCGGAGCGCTTGTGCGGGGACGTCGTCGCGGATCTCGGAAGCTGTCTGGTGCGTCCGAACCAGGGCCGCCCCCCTTCGGAGCCCTATACCGTTTTTTGCCTGCACGGACTGGAGCGCCCGGCGGGCTCGGTTCGCGACTGGGCCAGTTCGAACCGGGCGGAGATCGCCGCCCTCCTGGCGGAAGAAGCGGAGCCGCACTGGCTGTCCGGCGATCAGGTCGATGAATCCCACCGCCTGTCGCTCTCCTACACCGCCGGGGATCTGGTGGTCGTCGACTGGGACGCGGCGCTCGTCGTGGATCTCGAAAGCTATTTCGATGACGTGCTCTACGTGATCGAGCTGGCCAACGTGCAAGGCGAGGAGTTCCGGCTCCTGGACGAGCAGCTCGACGCCTGCCTTTCGCAAGCCTATGACGACTTCGAGCGCTACCGCGGGATCCGCCGGCTGATCGTCACGCCGGATCGCGTGCTGCGGACGTTGCGCTCCATCCGCATCGACGTGACCAAGATGTCCGAGGAAGTGGGGAACATCACCCGTTTCGTCGGCGACTGGTATCTCGCCCGCGTCTACCTCATGTGCAAGGAACGGTTCCACCTGGGCGAATGGGAGGCGGGCATCGAGGAGAAGCTGCGCAACCTCGACGAGCTCTACACCATGGTGCATACCGAGGTGACGAACCGGCGGATGGTGCTTCTCGAAGTGGCGATTGTCGCCCTGTTCATCGTGGACGTGCTCATGCTCCTCTTTCTGAGGTGAAGTCCCGCCGGTTTGTCGGATCGGCTGAAAAACCGGCGGGATCACGTCGCCATCCGCAGTCCCTTGCGCGCGAGGAGGGCGGACATGCCTCCCAGGTCCCGAAGCCATCCGGCCCGCGATGGAATGAACGCGACTCCCAGAGGCGGATGCTTCACTCCGTGCGCGATCACCTCCTGAGTGATCGATACGGGCGACAGGGGGCCGGGACAGAAGTCGCACCGTTCCTTGAGCCCCGGATAGCGCGTTCCGCAATCCATGCACTTGAGCCCGGTCAGAGGTTCATCCGGATTCAGATACACGCGCACCACCCGGCCCGAAGGCAGGGCTTCCAGAACCTCCCGCGGACCCAGGGCGACCTCGGCGCCTTGGGCGCGCTTCTCGCTGAACTCCAGCGTGTGCCTTTCGACCGTCTTGTCGTAGGCCCGGCGGATCGTCTCCAAGAGCAATTCCGCCGTATTGTCCCGGCGCTTCACGACCGGACCCAGATAGGAGGTATTCTCGCGCAACGCCGCCGGCAGTCGCTCCCGAAACAGCTCCAGATATTCCCGGTCCCCTTGAAGGAAAACCGCCTGCGGGGGCGGCCCGGAATTCATCGACGTGATCTTTCGCGCGGCGGCGCGAATCATGGAAGCGATGCCTTCTTCCCGGGTGCGCTCGAACCGGTCGCGGCGGCCGCTGGCGCGGTGCGCGCCGGGCCCGCCCGCGAAACGCCCTATGGTAACCCGCTCGACATCCTGGACGGGCTGCTCGGCCTCGAAGCGCTGGAGCGAATTGAGCACGCCGAGGTCCCCGACCAGGAGCTCCGCGCGGCGCTCGTCGCAGCGCACGACGTAGACCTTCGGCCAGCGCGCTCGAATTTCGACCAGGGGGGCCAGATAAGGGGCGCGGCCGACATGGAAGAAATTGCGGAAGGGAACGTCCAGTTCCAACGTCTCCCAGATCTCCCGACCCGCCACGAGGTACGCGCCGTCGGTCCCCGGCTTCAGCCGGTTGTCCACGAAATCGCGGATGCGGTCCGCCACGCGCCCGAACGCCGAGGAATTCTTCGCCTCCCGATCGAGATTGTGGAGATGCTTCCACACCTTTTCCTTGAGGAAAATCCGCGTCTCCTCCGGCAGGATGCCCGAGCCCGACACGTCCAGGGTCAGGGTGGCGATCGTCCCCTCGGGTTCTTCCACACTCACGAGACGGTGAATCATTTCGTTCATCTTCATGGCGCTCTCCGATTCAATGGCTCGTGCCCAGGATCGAAACGGTGCTGGCTTGCGGTCCCTGATCCCCCTGTTCCTCCGTGAATCGCACGCGCGTTCCCACCTCCAGCCGGTCGAAGCCGGGGGGCAACACGCTGTTTCGATGAAAGTAGATCTCCCGCCCGTCGGACTCGATGAAGCCGAATCCTCGCTCCGCGAAGATCCGCGCCACGCGCGCTTCCTGCGCGGTTTCCCTCGCCTTGACCTCCCCCCGCAACCGGCGGGCGTAATCCTCCAACTTCCGGTCCGCGGCGTCGAACGCTTCGTGGATCGCGACCTCCGGATCGTCGTGGCCTTTCCGGTTGATCACGAGCTCCGCCCCAGGCACGGTCACCACGATATGGACCCGATACCGGCCGCTGCGATGATGTCCTCCCGGCCCTTCGACGGTGACGCGGCATCCCAGGATGCGGCTGAAAAAGGTTTCCAGCTTGTCGACTCGCTCCCGGATATGGTCCGTCATCGGATCAGGGAGGGAGGCTTCCCGAGTCACGATCTTGAGCGGGATCTGCATGCGTCCTCCTGCCAAGTCTCCACGCTTCATTATATATCCGGCGCCCGCGCGCCCGCAGCATCGCGCTTTGCCGGAAACGTGGAATGAACGTAAGGTCGCCCAAGAGGACCCACGTTGAGATGTGGTCTTCAGCTTTGGACCGAATGGAAGGAAGGGCGCGGCCGGTTCGCGACGCAATCGGGACAACCGTTGTAAAGATGCGCTCCCAGGCCCCTGAGCCGATCCTGAATCTGACCCAGTTCCAGCGCCAGCGCCGCCTCCTCCTGAAGCGTCTGCGAGTCCGTCATCTGCTTGCGATCCCGCGCCAACGTCAATTCGTGAAGGCGCTTCAAGATGCCGTCCTGTCGGGCGCGCAGGCGGATGATCTCCAGATCGTGGTCTTGCGTGGTCTGCTTGCTCATAGATGTCAAATAAGCAAGTGTCGTGCCGTCGCTTCACGGCGCCGGATCTCGGTCCAACGCGAAATATTCCGCCGGCGGTCGCAGAATATTTCGGAATCGGCACCCTTTCCGATTCCGCGCCCGCTACAATCAGATGAGGAAGCCATGTCGCGACGCGACGCCGTTTTCGATGCCTTCCGCCGCTGGGGCTATCTCCAGGCGGATCTGGATCGGCTCGGCCGGCTCAAGAAGATCTTCGTCCCCGAAGCGGAGATCGAGGGACCGGAAGCCGGCGAAGCTCGGCGCCGTTACGCGGGCACCCTGGCCGTGGAGTTCATGCATATTCCCAACCCCGACCGCCGCGCCTGGGTGATCGAAAAGATGGAGTCGGATCCCCCCGAGCCGGACCAGCGTTGGATCTGCGAACGGCTCGCGCACGCGGAAATATTCGAGACGGTGATTCAGCGGCGCTACGTGGGGACGAAGCGATTTTCCATCGAGGGCATCGCTTCGCTGATCCCCCTGCTGGCCGAATTGATCGAAGCCTCACAGGAGCGGGGGGCGGAGGAGCTCGTCTTCGGGATGGCGCATCGCGGGCGGCTGAACGTCATCGTCAACATCGTGGGGCGCGATCCGGCGGAGGTCTTCGCGCAGTTCGAGGACGTGGATCCGCGCAGCGTCCTGGGGGGCGGCGACGTGAAATATCACCTCGGCGCGAACGGAACCTACCGTACCAGGAACGGGCGGCCCGTCCGGATCTCGCTCGTGTCGAATCCCAGCCACGTGGAAGCGGTGAACCCCGTCCTGTTGGGCCGAACCCGCGCGAAGCAGGCGCGCCGCGGGCCGCCGGGACCCCGCCAGGTCGTCCCCGTGACGCTGCACGGCGACGCGGGGTTCGCGGGCCAGGGCATCGCGTCCGAATCCCTGAATCTCGCCGATCTTCCGGGCTACACGGTGGGAGGAACGATCCACGTCGTCGTCAACAACCTGGTGGGATTCACCACGACCCCCGACGCCCTGCATTCGTCTCCGTTCGCTTCCGACGTCGCCAAGCGGCTCGCCGTTCCGATCTTTCATGTGAACGCCGAGGATCCCGAGGCGGCGGTCCGCGCCGCCCGGTTCGCCGCTGAATTCCGGGCCACCTTCGACACGGACGTCGTGATCGATCTCATCGGTTTCCGGCGCTGGGGGCACAGCGAAGTCGACGATCCCAGCCTGACCCAGCCCGCGTTGTACGCGAAGATCGCCCAACGCCCGCCGGCGTGGGAAAGCTATGCGAAACAGGCGGGAATCGATCCGGCGGAGATGAAGTCGCGGGTCGAGAAAAACTTCGATGCGGCTCATGACGCGGCTCGAGCCAAGCGGGAGCGCCCCGCGCTGTTTACGCTCCCGGACTACTGGTCGAAGTACCGCGGGGGGCGTTACGGCGAGCACAGCGACGTCGATACGTCCGTGCCGCTCGCCGACCTCCAGCGGCTGGCGGATCGGTTGACGCGACGGCCGGACGGCTTCGCGGCCCATCCGAAGGTCCTGAAAGGTCTCGAGCACCGGGCCAAAATGGGGAAGGGAGAGGAAGCCGTCGATTGGGCCATGGCGGAAGCGCTGGCGTTCGCCTCCCTCGTGGATCGCGGGATTCCTATCCGGCTGACGGGAGAAGACAGCCGGCGGGGGACGTTCAATCAGCGGCACGCCGTGCTGTTCGACGTGAACACGGAACGCGAGTACGTGCCGCTCGCGCAGGTGCGGGAAGGGCAGGCCCGCTTCGAGTGCTACGACTCGCCGCTCTCGGAAGCGGCCGCGCTGGGGTATGAATACGGCGTCAGCCGAGACGCTCCCGAAACGCTCGTGCTCTGGGAGGCCCAGTTCGGCGATTTCGCCAACGGCGCCCAGGTGATCGTCGATCAATTCATCGGCGCGGGCGAGGACAAATGGGGACTCCTGTTCGGCCTGGTGCTGCTGCTGCCGCACGGGTATGAAGGGCAGGGGCCGGAGCACTCCAGCGCGCGGATCGAGCGCTTCCTTCAACTCGCGGCGGAAGACAACATGGAGATCTGCCAGCCGTCGACCGCCGCGCAATACTTCCATCTCTTGCGAAGACAGGCCCTTCGATCGTGGCGGAAGCCTCTCATCGTCTTCACGCCGAAGAGCCTCCTGCGCGATCCGTCGGCGTGCTCCCCCATCCAAGATCTCGCGCGGGAACGGTTCCGTCCCGTCCTGCGCGACGAGGACGTCGCCGACCCCGAACGGATCCTGATCGGCACGGGAAAAGTCGTCCATCTCCTGCGCGCCGCGCGCGCCCGGCGCAAGGATTCCAGAACCGCCGTCGTGTCGCTCGATCGGCTCTATCCGTTCCCGGAACTCGAGTTGAAGGAGTGCATGACCGTTCCCGACATCGTGTGGGTTCAGGAGGAGCCGGCCAACATGGGCGCGCTCGCGCACGTGATGCCGATTTTGCGGCGACTGGCGCAGCGCCCCGTTCGGTCCGTCAAGCGCTCCCGGAGCGCCAGCCCCGCGACGGGGTCGCTGAAGGCGCACCGGCACGAGGAAGAAGCCCTGATCGAGATGGCCTTCGCGAGGGAGATCTAGGAGATTGTCGGGATATTGGAGATATGGAGATGTGCCCTACCACAAATCGAAGGTCTTATCTCCAGTATCCCCTATATCTCGACACGCTCCTAGCGGTCCGTGGCGGGGGAAGCGTCCGGAGGATTTCCCTCGGGAGCAGCGAGGGATCGCGACGTTCCTTCCAGGGTTTCGCGGGACGGTCCCCCGGGGGCGAAGAGACCGGAGCTGTCCTGTCCCAGAATCCCTTCTTTCCTGAGGCGCTTGCGTTCGGCCTTCAGCTCTCGCTTCCGTCGTTTCTGAGCTTCGCGCCGCCGTTTCTCGGGTGAATCAGCCATGTGGAATAAAGTGGTGTAAATTGTAATAGTACCACGCCGACCCGAACGCGCCGAATACTTTTTTTCATGATGCGGGATTTCCGCGACCGTGTTATCCTCGCAGGCCCCTATGCAGGAACGGACGAGGACCGAGGATCCGGTTCGCCCATCGTTGGCCCACCGCCTTTCGCTTGAGGATGCCGGCGGGATCCAGATCCTGGGAAACCTCTTCCGGTCGGCGGGCTACCGAGACTCCATCATTCGGGAAGCCCTGCGCGCCGAAACCGCGAAATTCATCCCCAGTTCGGACGTTCCCCTGATGCTGCGCCGCCTCCCTCAGGACGGCCTTCTGCCCACATTGATCCGACTTTTTTTCCTGGGCCGGCCGGTCGAGGCGGATCGCCTGACGAGAAACCTGGAGCCCCTCTCCATCGAACGCCTCGAATCCATGGGCGTCATCCGCTCGGGTCCCGGGGGGATCGAGCCGCGGGTTCGATTTCTCCCGTTCGGCGACCTGGTGCTCGCGTGCGATCCGTATTTCGACGATCCCCGCCGCGTGCCGTCCGATTACGTCCTCGGAGTCAACGCGACGTCCCTCAGCTTGGCCGCGCTGACGGTCCGGCGACAGGTGAAGTCGATCCTGGATGTGGGAACCGGGTGCGGAGTGCAGGCGCTGCTCGCGGCCGGTCACGGCGAGCGCGTCGTCGCCACAGATCTCAACGCGCGCGCCATCAACTTCACTGCGTTCAACGCCCGACTCAACCAGATCTCCAATGTGGAAGGCCGCCCGGGAAGCTTGTTCCAGCCGGTGGAAGGGCGGACGTTCGACTTGATCGTCTCCAATCCGCCCTACGTCATCTCGCCCGACAACGAGTTCCAGTTCCGCGACAGCGGCCGGGCGGCGGACACGTTGTGCGCCGAGCTTTTGCGCGGCATTCCGGAACGGCTGAATGAAGGCGGCTTCGCCACGGTCCTCTGCAATTGGGTGGTCGGGCGGGACGAGCCGTGGTCCGCGGCCCCCGGCCGGTGGGTGGCGGGCCTCGGCTGCGATGCGCTGCTGCTCCACTCGATCACGGAGTCGCCTCTGGAGTACGCCGGCGCCTGGAACCGCCCGTTCCTACCGCTCCACCCGGCGGCGTACGAGGCCGCCATGGACCGCTGGATGGAATACTACCGCCGGGCGGACATTTCGGCGATCGCCTCGGGCGCCGTTCTCCTGCGCCGGAGAACGGCGAGCCGCAACTGGTCGAGGGCGGAGAGTTTGGCCCCGCTCGCCGACGCCAACTCCAGCGACCATATCCTGAGAATCTTCGAGGCTCAGGATCGGCTGCTCGAGCTCGACGACGCCCGCCTCCTGGAGACGGCGTTCCGCGTCGTGGAAGACATCCGGATCGATCAGGTTTTGACCGTGCGCGACGGTCAATTCGGGGCGCGAGAGATCCGCCTGAGCCTGATCCGCGGCTTGAAGTTTTCCGAGGAGATCGATCCCCTCGCGTTGCGCGTGCTGCGGCTGTGCGACGGCCGTCATCGGCTCCAGGAAGCGGTGGAGGCGGCGTCCCGCGATTACGGCATGACCGGCGACGAACTGCTGCCGAAAATCCTTCCGCTCATGAAGCGGCTCTACGCCATCGGGTTCCTGGTCTATTGAGTCCTGCTCAACGCAGCCGCGAACCGGTCCAGGACCACGTTCCAGTCGATCGCTTGGAAAAACGCCTCGATGTATTCCGCGCGCTGGAGACCGTAATCCAACATATAGGCATGTTCGAACACGTCCATCACCAGCAGGGGCGTCGCGCCCGCGAAATGCCCCACGTTATGTTCGTCCACCCATACGTTGAAGAGCCTGTGGCCGACGGGTTCGTAGGTCTGGATCGCCCACCCGATTCCGCGCAGCGCCCCGGTGGAGCGGAAGTCCCGCTCCCACGCCTCGACGCTTCCGAAGTCTTCTTTCATCTGGCGCGCCAGACGCTCCGATGGCGGCAGGGGCTGGGGGCGGCGGCTGAGATTCTCGAAGTAGAGCTCGTGAAGCCGCATGCCGTTATATTCCCAGCCCAGCCGGCGCTTCAATTCCGCGTACTCCGGCGTGCCGGTTCGCTCTTCCTTCAGCAGCGTCGAGAGGGACTCGATCATCCGGTTCGCCTGGGTGACGTACCCTTCGTAGAGTTTGAGATGGTTCTCCAGCATCGCGTCGCTGAACCCCTTCATTCCCAGCAGATGGCGGAAGTTTCGCGCTTTGTACAGCATAAAGCCTCCGGTGCATGAATCCTTGTGTCGGCGGAACCGAGGGTCGCGGCGGGCGGAAGTCGGACGGTTAAGCAGCTATTGAAATATAGTGAGCTGAACGGCGGAATCAAGCGCAGCGGGATCAGCGCGACCCGTCGCGGCGCGATTTCGGCGCGCTCCGTCTGCGCGGCCTGGCGGGCGCTTTCGGCTCCGGCGTGGCCGCCTTCTTGTGGCCGTTCCCGGTCAGAATCTCCCGCAGGAGCGCGTACTCCAAGCTGAAATCGAACAGGTGGCGCATGAGCGGGCGCTCTCGGATCAGCCGCCGGGTCAGATCGGCTTCCTCGTCCAGGCTCAGCAAGCCGTCGAACGAGCGGTCGAAGAGAAGCTCGTCTTCCTCGCGATAGTCGAGGGCCGCCCTCGAATTCAAGGCGGCGGGCCCGATCGGGTGCTTGGTCACGCTACCCATATGCCTAAAAATATTTGTACCCAAGAATGGGTGAGATGGCCAGCGTTATTTCGCCGCGCCAGATCCCGAAGGAGACGCCCCACGATTTCGCTCGCGGCCGGGAGATCGCGGAGGGAAAAACGTACCACGGAGGCATCGAGACGCGAAGAAGATTCTTCAAGGAGATCCGGAGCACGGGGGAGATGGAGAGATATTTCTGGAACGTTGGCCCCATCGGACCGACCCCCGCGACGTGCGTCCGCGCCCGGACGGGTCATGGACTGAAGCGGCCGAGCGCGAAGGTGAACCCGGCGCCCAACACCAGGTCCTCGGCGCCTCCGGAAAGGCCGACCTGGATGGAGACGTCCAGGCGGATCTTGCGCGTCAGGAAATAGGCGCCGCCCATTCGGGCCGCCGTCTGGACGCCGGAAAGCGGCTGCATGGACGACAGGTAAAAGACTTCGCCGAACACGAGCGCATCCTCCAGCGGCACGCGCAGTTCGATCGATCCGACGTACCGCCTCAGGAACCGGTTTGAAACGTCGGGGTCCTCGACGAACGCGACGCCGGTGTTGCCGAGCGCTTCGAAAAGGCCGAGGCGCTTGCCCAGGCTGGTGATGAAACGCAAGTCTCCCTCGGCCGGCCTCATTCCAAATGCTTCACCTTGGATCGGCAGACTCCAGAGAGAAACGCTGCTGATGGCGGGGAGCAGCTCGCCTTCGCTCAGAAGGCTCCATTTGGATCCCATCAAGGCGGCCTCGAGACCGCCGCCGTCCGCGATCTCCCCGGTGGCGCGGGTTTCCATCCGCCGTTCCAGCGTCGAATCGGACTTCAGGAACGCTTCGAAGGTATCGCTGATGCCGTACCGCAGCACGAGCGGCAGCGAAAGCCGATTTCCCTGGGCACGCCCGCCGCCGTTTTCCAGGGCGAACTCCAGGCCCGCTTCGACCAATCCCACGCCCTTCCCGCACAAAAAGGGGGAAGACGTGAACGTAGGTCGTTCGAATTCCAGCGGAGCGGCTGCGGCGGCGCCGTCCGGCGGGGGGGTATCCGGAATCTCGTGAGGCCTGTCACGAAACGGTTCTTCCTGCCCGTCGAGAGCCGGATCTTCTTGGGCGGCGGCGCTTCCATCATCGTGAGTGAGTCCTCTCCTCCCCAAGGATCGGGGCTTCCTCCAAGAAGGAGACGATAGAACCACGCCGAAGTCCGCCTCCGCTCGGTTGTGGGCCACTTCGGCGTGGCCCGCCGACGCCCTTACCCCCACCTCCATCGGCGGGGCTCGCGGGCGTAGGCGGGTCGAGGCTCCGACCTCGGTCTCCGGATTTCGGATGTTGGACTCCCCGCGCGACGCGAGGCGGTCTTGAAGACAAGGGCGCGCGGCTTCACCGCGCTGGGCGCTCAGCGCGGCGATCCAAAAGGTCAGGGTGGCCGTCGGTACGCGCATAATATATCCGCCCAGGAGAGATATCGACTTCGACGATCGGGATCTTGAGGAGGATAGGCTCGCGTTTGCGGCGCGCCGCCGACCTGCGTTACCATGCGGCGCATCGATCGAGGATCCTGGGTCCGCCATGCTCACTGTGGCCGCTGTCATTTTTTGCGGATCGGCGCAAACCGGCGACGCGCTGCCCTTGTGCATCGAGCGAATCGCTCCATTCGCCCAGGACTCGTTGCGGCGGGATGGCGCGCTCGCGACGCTTTTGCCTCCGCCGTTATTCCAAGATGAGGAGGCTTCCCCGGGGCTGCCCGAGGCGCTGTGGAGCCTTGGCCGCACTGCCGCGCTCGACGTGGCGTATCTCGGAACGGCGCCGCTTCGGATCAACGGCGACGGGTTGTCCGCGTTCGCGTTGGGCGTCGGACTGGTGGGTGCCGTGACATTCGTGGACGAACAGATTCGGCATTTCGTGCAGGGGCGGCGCGGGGAGACGCTGAACGACGTGGCCGCGGCGACGGACCACCTGGGGGACGGCAACATGCCTTGGATCGTGGGCGGCTCGCTGACGGCGCTCGGCCTTCTATCCCAGGATGGCAAGCTCCGGCGCACCGGCCTTGAAGTGATGGAGAATTTCCTCATCGTGAAGAACGTGACGACGACGCTCAAACACCTCTTCGGCCGGCGGCGCCCGTGGACCACGGACGACTCCTCAAGATGGAAGTTCCGCGGCGGCCGGGATGAGGAATCGCGATCCTTTCCGTCCAGTCGCGCCGCGACCGTGTTCAGCGTGGCGGTCATCATCGCGGAGGAGTTTCCGGGCACGGTGTGGGCGGCGGCCGCCTACGGCCTGGCGGGGGTCGTGGCGTTCGACCGAATCGTGCTGAATTTCCACTGGACGTCGGACGTCGTGGCCAGCGCGCTGATCTCGATGGCGGTCGGGAAGGCCCTCGTCTGGCTGCACGCGCAGCCCGATTATCCGCCGCTCGTCCCGTGGCTCTCGGCGGACGACGGAGAGACGACGATGGGGATGAGCTTCGAGGTGAGATTCTAACTGGTGCGGCCCGCTGATCGTTCGACTCGGCTCGGCGATTTAGGGGATTACCGAGCCTCGCTCACCATTCGACTCGGACCGCCTCTTCCGCGTCACCTGAACGAATCCGTAAAACGTGATGCTTGCACCCCTCGACTCCGCTTCGCTCGGGGCAAGCTGAGCGAGGACCGCCGCAGGCGGCCCGAGTCGAAGTGGGCGCGAGAGGAATCGAACCTGTCAGCGAGCCTAAACGTCAGCCCGCGACAAGTTCAAGTCAAGGCGCGTCAGCCCGCGACGCTTACACCATGTTGCGCGGGGAGGAGTCGTCGCCGGAGCGCGTCAACGCGAAACACGGGGTAGGACAACCCGCGACAGCGAATCATTCAAATATACGACAAATCGAAGATCCGGAACTCGTGCGCTTGGCGGCGCTCTGGCCCAAGCTCTCGGCTTCGGATCGCGCGGCGCTTCTGACGCTGGCCGAGTCATTGAGGTCCAAGGGCGGGACGGCATGAGCGGCTTCTCGACCGCCCTGGAGGCGCATGATTTCGCTAGCGGGAGCATGAAGACATTCCGCGCCTTCCGCGCGCGAGAGCGTGGCGCTGGCGAAGTCGGATGGGGCGTATGAGGTAAACCTATGGGTGTGCTGGCGGAAAATGCCGCGAACTGGCGAGATTCGGGAAGGTTGACGCCGCGCCAGCGACGGGCGATCCCGTTCCTTGTCGCGTCGCCGACGCGCGAAGCCGGATGCGAGGCCGCCGGAGTGTCGCGCTCTACGCTCTCGGAGTGGCTTCGGCAACCCGCATTCGCCGGCGCACTGGAAGCGGCGGAGGATGCCGCGTTCCGCGAAGCCCTGGGGCGCGTCCAGAAGGCGACGGGCAAGGCGGCGGCCGCGTTGGAGGCGCTGCTCGAATCTGGGACCGAATCTGTGCGTCTACGAGCGGCCGTAGAGTTGTTGGGCGTCGCGTTAAGGGTCCGTGACGTGGTGGTGCTTGAGGAACGCTTGGCGTCGCTGGAATCGCGACTCGGAATAAACCGAAACGGAGAACGCTCTCATGCCATCTGACTTTCGCGTCCGACTGAAGGCGCTCGAACGGGAAGGCCCCCGGCGCGCCCGCGCCGCTGAACAGGACTTCCAAGACTTCCAGGCCGCCCTTCGAAGCGAACAAGGGCGCCAAGCTGCCGCTAAGGGGGTTCCCGCCTTTATCGAGTTCTTGCACTCCGTGGTGGCGTCCCGTCGCGTCCATGCGCCGCCCCCGCCGTGGCTGGCAAGCATGAGCGACGCCGAGCTGAACGCGAGAATTGTTAAGCTGGCCGCCGAGCATATCTCGCTCCAGGCTGCGCTTGAGCGAAAACGAAAGTCATGAGCGTACGTCAGCGAATCGAGCGGATCGAAGCCGCGATGCGCTCCAGTCTGGCCGGAGTGCACCCCCTGCCCGTCATTCGACGCCGCATCGTCTGGCGGGACCCGGCGACCGAGAAAATTCTCTCCATGTCTACCGAGGAATACCGCCAGTGGGAATCCCATGGCCATCCGTGGCCGCCGTCGCCTGATGCCTGGCGGGAGTTTCAGGGCCGCGGCGGGAAGCGGTAGCTGAGAAATTCGCCGAGACAGCGCGTCCTTGCGCCATTCCGTGAACGGGGTATACTCACAACGACGAACCAGGTACGGTTCTTTCAGTAAACCTTCGCCAGGCGCAGACTCTTTCTGCACACCGGCAGCCCGAGAAGGGCGCGACGAGGATAAACCCTCGCCTGCGCTGACCTGCGGTCCCTTCTCGGGTGTTCCGTACCTGGTTCGCCCTTGAAACCCGTTTGGAAGGCCGGGCGGGGGTTTCTTATTTCTTGCCGTGGCGGGTCGCCCGGGTGCTGCGGCAAGGCAATGAGGAGGATGTCGTATGGTTAGCTCCGCCGGCACCGTTGGCAGCATGGGGACTATAGGGAGATGGGGAATTGCTTTGGCCCTTGCATGTTTGCTGGGTTGCGCGACGGGCCAGAGCCGCGCGACAGCGGCAGCCGAGAAAATCGAAATTGGGATGAGCCAAAAGCAGGTGGAGGAGAAAATCGGGGCGCCCGATTGGAGGGACCGCGTGGAGGATAGCGAGGTCTGGTGGTACGCCTATGGAGGGGGTTGTGGATATTATGCGGCGGCGATGCTCACATCGAATCCCGGCTCTATTGCCGCGGCCGCGGGCCACGGGAGGGTTGGAGTGATTTTCAGCAACGAAAAAGCTATTGGGGTGAAAGTGGTTCGGTAATTCTCTACCGATGCTTGAACCTGAGCGACCGAAACGGGTGATCGTGGCATCGTTGACTTCCGATGATCACCGCTGTAGCCTTAACAGCGGTGATTAGGGCCGCTTTTTTCATTTTATGCGACTCGGCGACTCGCACGTCGGGCAAACTCAATCTCATCGGTATCTTTGATCGGATTCGGACGACTACCATTCCTTCTCGGCAGCCGTCTATGGCGATTGTGGCGAAGATACTGGGAGGCGCCGACACGGCAGAGCACGTGGCACGTATTCGTTTCGTCGATACGAATGAGCAGGATATTCTTCCTCCGTTTCCAGAGATGAAGTTCAAGTTTGGGGAAACCGGCGGTCATGACGTGATCAGCACGATTGAGGGGCTGCCAATCGTCAGGGAGGGGTTCTGGCAGGTTAATCTTGAGGTGGATGGTATACTAATTGCAAAGGCGGACCTTGTAGTTGAAAAGGTAACAAATGCCGGAGGACAGCGTGGACAACACCCTGACGACCGTTGATCCTAAAAGCCGCGATGCCGAGATGGAGCAGGTGTGGCACTTTAGTGTCGGAAGCACTTCACCCAAAGCCTATTTGGGGTTTTTGGTCGAGGCAACGCGGGACACCAATGGTCTCTTGCATGCGTGGGTGCCTCGGCTTCCTGGCTGCGTCACTCAAGGCGCTACTGAATCGGAAATTTTGGAGAACATTAAGGACGCCATCACTGCTTATCTTGAGGCAAGCGACTGGGTTTTACCTCCTCCCCGAGCCCATCAACACGACATAAAATCTGATTGCGGGATACTCGTGAATCGCGTATTGATTGAAGCCCGTGGCGCAGCTTCCAAGCATAACGGCTAACGATGCGATCCGCGCGTTTCGACAATTCGGCTTCTTACCAGTAAGGACTGGTAGGCACATAATCCTCAAAAAAGCTAATCACCCCTACCTCTTGGCGATCCCAAATCATCCCGGAAGGACCTTAGGTTTGGGTCTCCTGCATGACCTTATTAAGGCCGCAGGGATCACAAGGAAACAGTTTCTTGAGGCGCTATAAGCGCGCCAACCCATTCCCCGTTCCGCTATGCCCACGAAATCTTTCATAAGAGTCTGCGTCGGGCTGCCGCCAGCGCTGCACTTCAGCGCTTTCTAATGCGGTAGGCCGGCCCGGCCCAGCCGCCCCGACAACTCCGCCACGCGCTGCCAGCGGTGGGAGTCCTTCTTTGAAATACCATCCGGTAACTTCGACGCGCCACCACCTGCTCCGCCCCTCCGCTCTCCCTCTTCCGCCGGTATCCCGCCCAGCTTGGGTTCCGCGCGGAGGCGGATTTCGAGGGCGGGGAGCACGACGAACATGAAGCGTTCTTCATGACCACCTCGTAGCAAGAGAGGGTATAATCTAGCCATCGGGCACGGCGACGGCCGGGCTCCCGGCGCGGAGTTGACCCTCTCAGGGCTCAGCGCTCGGGGGCCAATGCCCGGGACTGAGAGGGGCCTTGGCTCATCCTAATCTGAAGTACGACACGCCTGACCTATATCGCGCAGCGTTGTTGCTTGAAGGGTCCCCTTACAATTTTCGTGCCCCCAACAAGGAATTCGAGCGGGAATTACCTGAATGGAAGAATTCGCTTGCGTCGCTCAAGCATATATCTGTCGCCATAAAGGAAGCCGGACTGAAAGACCCTTGCCTTGGCCGTTGGATCGTAAAGCTGGCTTCCAACCCTGAGCAATTTCGAGGCGAATATTTGGTGCAACGTGAATTTGATATCCCCTCGTGGATCTTCAGCATTGGCGGTGACGCGAAAGATGCGTATTCATGGATGAAACGAGGGCAGCGCTTCATCCCGTATCTAGCAGGCCAAATGGCGAAGAGCGTTGCTCCGCCGGATAACATTGACCTGCTCAGGGAAAAGGCGCGTGAATATGAAAAGCCTTAAACACCGCGTTCACCGCGGCTCCCAAGAAATGGAGGGCTGGACAACAGATTCAGAACCAAGCAAGGCGAAACGGCGCCATGGTTCGTCATGCCTTCAAATTAAAGTCGTCCAGGAGGCGTCCCTTCGAATCCATGGGGATTATTGGCCTTTACTTATGGATTCGTTTGAGGTTGGCCCCGAATAGCTGGAGTGGCAGAAGGGCCGCAAACGAACTCGCGAGCTATTTCATCGGAAAGCGATGCGGGGTGAGCCCCAATGGAAAGCCCGTTTACATCTGGCCATCCCTTGTCGAATACAATCCAAAATCCTTTGAGCGATTGATGCTGCGGAATCTGAGGCGGATTCAAAATCCACGCTGAAAACAATTCGCGCGTTCCCGCCCATTGATTCGGAATTTCACCTCCATCTCCCCCGCCGTAGAGTTTTCGTGTCGTTTGGAAGCCGCAAGGTGCGCGGCCATTGTTTTTGTGCTGATGGAGGCGGCGATGATTGGGACGACAAAGACGCGTTTTTCCTATGGGGACATCCAGCGGGCGTTGGCCGATGCTCGGGGCCGGCCGATGACCCGCTCCGTATTGGATCGGATCCTCCGCGATTACGCACGCGAGCTGCCTGAACCCGAAACCGTCGGCGGCGCGCGGCTTTGGAAAGTCGAGGACCTGGAAGCGTTTCGCGAGGTGGTCCGCCGCGACCAGGAATGCCAACGATGACGACAGCCTCTCCACAGCATGGCGGAAACAAAGTACCGCCGCGATCATTACCAGCAATCACGCTGGGCGCTGGACGAGATCGGCCCCAAGGGAGGCGCGTCAATCTGACCGGAGATCCCGTACATGGGCTGGCGAAGATGATCGCCGGTCATGTCGGCGTCGAAGCTTGGTGGAGCGCGTCCACATTCGCCGGCAACTATCGAAATGGAGAGAAGTGGGAATCGGCCTACGCGATCGCGCTGGACCTGGATTATCACGGTGAGGACGGCAAACACGCGACGATCCCTCCAGACCTGCTGGGACGTGCGGTTGAGGCCCTGGGCGATCTGCCCAATCTGATCCATCCAACACCCCGTGGGCTGCGCGCCGTGTTCGTCCTATCTGAGCCGATCCGGGACCACGAGACGTTCGCGCGCGCGGCCCGCGGCGCGGAGACCCAGGTGGCCGCGGTGCTGGGCGAGCTGATACGCGAACGCGAAGGGCTCACGATCGACCCGACCGTCACGAAGGATCGCGCACGTTTCCTGTGGACCCCTGGCGCAACAGTCGATGGCGTAAAGCGTGTCGCCGACGTTCGGATTGCCCGCACCGAGCCGCGGCGCGTCGAGGATCTGGCGGCACGCGACCCCAAGAGCTTGGAGAGCGCCGCGACGGCGGCACCGGCGAACACGAACGCAAGGCCGTCGAACGGGTTGCCGGGCCTCTCGGATCGGATCAAGCGCGCGTCGGCCTATCTGTCGCGGATACCGGGCGCCACTTCCGGCGCGGGAGGACACGCGACGACTTGGAGCGCGGCGCTTTCCATCATCCGCGGATTCGCGCTACCGACGGACGTTGGCTTCGACCTGCTGGACCGCGAATACAACCCGAGGTGCGTCCCGCCGTGGACGGAGAAAGAGCTACGCCACAAGGTCGAAGACGCGGCGAAGGCCAACGCTGCCGAGGGTTACCTGCTCGCCGGCTCCAACAGCTCGCCGGCGGAACCCGCGCCGGAGGCGGAACGGTTCACCGATACCGGCAACGCGGCCCGATTCGTCGCACAACACGGCGAGGATCTTCGGTACGTCTACCCGTGGGACCGGTGGATTGCCTGGGATGGTAAGAGATGGACCACGGACGCGCTGGCGCAAGTCGAGCGCCGCGCGAAGCGGACGGCGCGCACGATCTTCGATGAAGCAAAGGCGGCGAAGGACCCGGCCGAGGCGAACCGGCTCGCTATTCATGCGGCGAAGAGTCTCTCCGCTGCGCGTCTCGATTCGATGATCGCGCTCGCCCGCTGCGAATTGGCGATCACGCCCGATGACCTGGACCGGGGCCCGTGGCTTCTGAACGTCGCGAACGGGACGATTGACCTTCGGACCGGGGAGCTGCGTCCCTATCGGCGCGAGGACTTCCTGACGAAGCTCTGCCCGGTCGAGTTTCATCCGGACGCGACCGCCCCGGCATGGGACCGATTCCTCCTGGAGATCATGGAGGGCAAGGATCACCTGGTCCGGTATCTCGCGCGAATGCTCGGATACTGCGCGACCGGGGATGTTCGCGAGGATGCGCTCTGGTTTTTCCACGGCTCCGGCGCGAACGGCAAGACGACCGTGACGGGCGCAATCAGTTTCGTGCTCGGGACCGACTACTCGGCAATTATTGCGCCGGAGCTACTCCTGGAGCGGCGCGGCGAAGCCCACCCGACCGGGCTGGCGGACCTGTTCGGGATTCGACTGGCGTATACCCATGAGATCGACGAAGGCCGGAAGCTCGCCGAAGGACTCACGAAGCAGTTGACCGGACGGGATTGCGTCAAGGCGCGCAGGATGCGGGAGGACTTCTGGTCCTTCGTCCCTACCCACAAGATCATTCTGGCGACGAATCACAAACCGGAGATCCACGGCGGGGACTACGCGATCTGGCGACGAATCCGACTCGTGCCGTTCAACGTCACGGTCCCGCCGGAGAAGCAGGACAAGGAGCTTCCGGCGAAGTTACGCGCCGAGGCCGAGGGAATCCTGGCGTGGCTCGTGCGCGGCGCGGTCGCCTGGTACGCCGAGGGACTCCGCGACCCCGCCGAGGTGCTCGCGGCGACCGCCGAGTACCGCGAGGAACAGGACGCGCTCGCCGGGTTCATCGAGGACTGCTGCATCGTCCTCCCCCCGGCGAGGGCATCCGCGCGGGATCTTTATACGGCGTACACCCGATGGGTTGAGGAGAAGGGAACCGGGGACCCGGTGAAGCAAAACGCATTCGGCCGGAGGCTCGCGGACCGAGGATTTCGGCGCGAGAAGAACCGGGGCGACGACAACCGGATTTGGTGGTCCGGGATCGGTTTGAGGGGTCGGGAACCGGGCGAGGATTAGGGTAGGCGAATATGGCCCTTTCGGCACGGGTTGGAGCGGTTTTACGCGGTTTTCGCGGTTCGGCCGGGAGACGAATGGAGACGATTTGCGGGTTGATTCCCGCGAGGGGCTTTCTTGGCAGATCAACCGGAAGTGGGTCTCCAATCGTCTCCCGGGGAGGTGCCGCATGAGCGAACTCTCCGCCCCGTCGCGGACGGTCCGGGAGATCCACATGTCCGAGACCGCCATGCCGCGCTCGGGGAGCGGCTTTGAGGCGAAATCTACTCTCAACCGTCGGCTGTCCCATGTGTCACAGGCGGCTGTCGCTCCAGCCGCAAAGAGGCGCGGGCGGGATGCAGGCGGGGGCGCGCCGCGGATCGCCTGCTTGTACCCGGCAACCCACCTGCGGCGCTGGCGGTCGATCCATGGACCCACGGTCTGCGGCGAGTGTCACCCCCGGCGGGCCGGAGCTGGTGGCCGAGATGATCGAGGAGTCGAATCAAATCCCTGGAGGCGAAGCATGAACGCGTTTCTGACCTGCCGTGCCTGCGGCGAGCGCCAGACGACCGCCGCCCGCCTGGGCGACGTGCAAGGGGTCGTTTTCTCGCACGCCGAGGACTGCGCTTTCGTGGTGGCGATTGAAGCCGGTCGAGCGCGGGAATGGGTCGCGAAGAACGGCTATCCGATGTGCGTCGAGGCAGGCGCGCTCAATGAGCGAACAGGAATTGAGAGGGGAGATAACTCATGAACGACGGCAACAAGACGGCCGGCGGCGGACCCTTCGAGGCCGGGAGCGCGCCGGCGACGGCTGCGCCTAAGCCGAAGGCCACGGCCAAGGCGGACGCGGCGGCTCTTCCGCGCCTGCTCCTGTGGAAGAAGGACGTGGCCTCCATGCTCGGGATAGGCGGCCGGACCCTTGAGCGGATGATTTCGGCGGGGGAGATCCCGTCCCCCGACCGTCGCTTGCGGGGCCGTCCGGCGTGGCTTGCCGCGACAATCCGCGAATGGGTCGAGAACGGCTGCCCCGGCGCTTTTCGGAATATTCCTTGACAGGATGGGAAATTCGCTGTATAACAGCGCCGAATGAAACGGCGGCGTGGAGGCCAGAACCGGCTCGTGGGCTCGCGAGCGGAAAGTCCGCTGCTCGTCCTGCGAGTCCCCGAGAGCTTCCTTCGACTGCTGAAGGATGCGGCGAAGGCACGAAAGGTTACTCTTTCGGCGCTGGCGCGGGAGATTCTGGAGAAGGCCCTCGAAAATGAAGGGAGGCGCTCATGAGTCGTGCGAAAGTGGCGTATTGGCTCTACCGCACACGGGGCGCGGACGGAAAGGTTCATCCCCGTTGGCGGTTCCGCTACCACGGCCCGGACGGGAAGCTCGCCGGCGGAACGGGCTACACGGACAAGGGCGAGACCCGCCGATTGGCGCAGCAACTCGCCCTCGAAGCCGACGAGATCCGGCGCGGCGTTCGCAAGGCCCCGCAAGCGGCCGACACTGAGGGCCTGAAACCAATCGCCGAGCACATCGAAGCCTATCTCGACTGGGGCAATACCCAAGGAGGGCGCGGGGGACGTCCGTGGGCGAAGGACTACGCCGCAAAGCAGAAAGCATGTCTCGCATGGTGGACGGAAGCGCTCCGGGTCGGGACGCTCAAGGATATCACGCTGCCCGGTGTCGAGGCGGCGCTTCAGGAATATGCCAAGACCGGCGTGACCGGGAAAACGCTCTCCAATACCGCTGGGATGCTCCATGCGTTCGTCGCGTGGTGCACTGAACGAAAGTTTCTCTCGACGAATCCTCTTGAGGGACTCCGCGAATTCGATACATCGGTATCCCCCAAGAACTTTCGGCGCGCCTTTACGCTCGAAGAGGTCGGGAAGCTCCTGGCCGTTACTCCCGAGCCCCGGAATCTGATTTACCGGCTGGCGCTCGTGACGGGCTACCGCGCGGGTGAAATTAAGTCCCTATGCGTCGGCGATCTGGACTTTGAGAATCTGACGGTCCTTCTCCACGCCGAGAACGCCAAGGACCGGAGGGAGGCGGTCGCGGCTCTTCCTACGGATTTGGCCGAGGCCCTGGCCCGTCATGTTGAAGGCCGCGCGGCGGAAGACGAACTCTTCCCCGAATGGGAGCACAATCACGCAGCCGACCAAATCACGCTCGACATGGAGCGGGCCGGAATCGAGAAGCGGACGTTCCACGGGAAGGCGGACTTCCACTCATTGCGGACCACCCACGTCAATCTCGGGATCGAGCTGGGCTTCGACGTGAAGACGGCGCAAGCCTTGGCCCGGCACAAGGACCCGCACATGACCATGAACGTCTACGGCCGGGCGAACGCCGACTGTCTCCGGGCCGCCGTGGAGAAGCTGGGAGAAGCCCTCGAAGGGGCAAAAACGGCGCGAATCATTCAAATGGACGACAAACGGGAAGTGTTGGCTCTCGCTGCGGGAGCCGAGAATATAACCCAACCCCATGACGTATATGGGGTTGGGGAAAACTTCGAAGTGGTGGGCGCGAGAGGAATCGAACCTCCACGGGGATGAACCCACTAGGTCCTGAACCTAGCGCGTCTGCCAGTTCCGCCACGCGCCCGTCCCGTGATGCGGTGTCATCCAGGGAAGGGAGACATTATAGGAACCGCGGCAAGGGGCGCAAGCGCGAACGCCGCCCGAGCGATCCGGTAAAGTTGGTAGTTCGATCTTGGAAGTTTGTAGCAAGAACATTGGGACCACAGACTTCGAACTTCCGACTTCGCTAATAGAAGATCTTCCCCAGCGCGTCGTCCAGGGCGGGCTTGGGATGACCCGACACCTGCATCCGCACCACGTCGGCGATGCCCTCCGCCTCCAGGTGAAGGAACTTCATCAGCTCCTTGCGATCCGCGTGCTGGAGAAACCGGTCCGGAACGCCGTGGATCTTGATCTTGCCCGCCGCTTCGTTGCGCAGCGCCAGAGCTTCCACCACCGCCGAACCGAAGCCGCCCAGCATGGCGTGGTCTTCGAGCGTCATGACGAACGGATACCGCTTCGCCAGCGCGGACGCCAGATCGGCATCCACCGGCTTCGCGAACCGCGCGTTCGCCACCGCCACCTGGATCCCCTCCCGCAGGAGCATCTCGCGCGCCTGGAGCGCCCGCACCGTCATCACGCCGTACGCCAGGATGGCGCCGTCCTTGCCGTCGGCCAGAAGCTCGCCCTTTCCAAGCTGGAGCGGAACGTCCGCCCCCCCGAACCGCGACAGATCCGGAACGTTCTCCCGCGGGATTCGAATCTCGCTCGGCCCCTTGAGGGTCAACGCGAATTCAAGCATCCGCTTGAACTCGACTTCGTCCTTCGGCGCCATCAGCGTGAGATTCGGAAGCGTCCGGCTGTAGGCGATGTCGAACATTCCGTGATGGGTCGGCCCGTCTTCGCCCGCGACGCCCGCGCGATCCAGGACCAGGACCACCGGCAGGTTGTTCAGGCACAGTTCCTGGAAGATCTGATCGTACGCGCGCTGGAGGAACGTGGAATAGATGGCCACGATCGGCTTCAGGCCCGCCTGCGCCAGGCCCGCCGCGAACGCGACGGCGCATTGCTCGCTGATGCCCACGTCGAACGCGCGCTCGGGATACGCCTGCCCGAACTCCAGGATGCCGGTACCGTCGGGCATCGCCGCCGTGACGCCGACGATCTTGGGATTGCGCGCCGCCACTTCGATCGCGGCGTCGATGAACGCGCGCGTATAGGACTTGGATTTGGCCGGCGGCGGTTTCCCGCCGGGCTCCACCTTGCCCGTCACCGCGGGTTTCGGTTCGACCGGTTTGTGCAGTCCGAACGGATCCCGATCCGCGTCCGGATGGCCGCAGCCCTTCTTGGTCACGACGTGCAGGAGCACGGGTCCTTCCAGGTGCTTGACGTTGCGCATCACCTCGACGAGCAGCTTGAGGTCGTGCCCATCGATGGGACCGTAGTACTGGAAGCCGAGCGCCGTGAAGATGTTGGGGAAGAGCGCCTGCTTCAGCCCGCGCCGCGCGCCGTCCAATACCGACTCGACCGTGGCGCCCAGCGGCAGTTTCTCCAGGATATGGTGCAGTTCCTTCTTTACCTCGTTGTAAAGCGGCAGCGTCCTCAGTTCGGTGAAGTACTTCTTGATCGCCCCCACGGTGGGCGCGATGGAGAAGCCGTTGTCGTTCAGGATGACCAGAAGGTCGCGCTTCGAATGCCCGATGTTGTTGAGCGCCTCGAACGCCACGCCCGACGTGAGCGATCCGTCGCCTACATAGGCGATGACCTTTCGCTTGCGGCCCAACCGCGCGTCCGCCACCACCGCTCCGAAGGCGGCGGCGAGGCCGGTGCCCACGTGCCCGAAGTTGAACGGGTCGAGCTCGCTCTCAGGCTTCCAGCCGAAACCGCACAACCCGCCGAACTGGCGCAGCGTGGGGAACCGTTCCTTGCGGCCGGTCAAGATCTTGTGCGTGTAGGTCTGATAGCTTCCATCCCAGACGATGAGGTCGCGCGTCACGTCGAAGACGGTGTGCAGCGCCAACGTCAGCTCGACCACGCCCAGATTGGACCCGAGATGCCCGCCGGTTTTCATCACGACGTCGATGATGAGCTGGCGGATTTCGGCCGCCAGGCGGGGCAGGTCCTCCTGCGACATCTTGTGGATGTCGTTGGCGCCGCGGATGCGCGGCAGCAGGGGGAGTTCCGGGGAGTCGGTCATGTCAGCGGGTCCTTCGAATGATGAACTCGGCCAGGTCGGATAGCGGTTTACCTCGGGCGCCGAGCGACATCGCCTCCTTCACGACTTGGCGGATCAGCAGCTCCGCCCTCCGGCGGGATTTTTCAAGGCCGAACCGGGCGGGATAAGTGGCCTTGTCCTGTGCGGAGTCCTTGCCGGGGGTCTTTCCGAGATCTCGAGCCGTACCGCAAACATCGAGTATATCATCGACGATCTGGAAGGCAAGGCCGAGGCTTTGCCCGTATCGACCCAGTCGTTGCACCGACGGCGGGGGCGCGCCCGCGCAGACGGCACCCATGCGCGCGGCCGCCCGGAACATCGCGGCGGTTTTCATGAGGTGGATGCGCTCCAGCTCGGACGAATTGGACTTGGACGTGGCGCCCAGATCGAGCGCCTGCCCGCCTACCATGCCTCGGCTTCCCGCGGCCGAACCCAGCTCCCGACCCAGCGCGGCGGATCGGTCGGCGTCGGAAACTTCCTCGGCCAGCACGCCGAAAGCGGCGGCTTGGAGGGCGTCTCCGGCCAGGATCGCGGTGGCTTCGTCGAACCGGCGATGGCACGAAGGCTTCCCGCGCCGATAGTCGTCGTTGTCCATGGAGGGGAGGTCGTCGTGGATCAGCGAATAGGTATGGATGAGCTCGATGGCGCAGGCCGCCGGCATCGCCGCCGCGGCCGTCCCCCCGACGGCTTCGCACGCCATCATCGTCAAGATAGGACGCAGGCGCTTTCCGCCGTTGAAGACGCTGTAGCGCATCGCCTGATGCAGGCGCGCCGGCCTTTCGCCGGCCGGGGGGAGGAGGCGATCGAGCGCGCGATCAACCTGAGCGCGGAGTCGAGCGAAGCGGGGTTCCAGATCGGGCGGTTTGAGCTCGGCGATCGCGCTCACAAGGATTCCGCCTTCCGGCGTGCGGATCGGGTCTCGGCGTTCGGCGCTTCGTAAGCGGCCGCGTTCAACGTTCCATCCTTGTCCTTCACGAGGATCTGGATCTTTTTCTCCGCTTCCTGGAGGATGCGGTAGCATTCATCGAGAGCGATCTTGCCCGCCTGAAACCGTTCGAGGGACTCCTCAAGGCCCAGTTTCCCGGATTCCAGCGCCTTGACGGTCTCTTCGACTTGCTTGAGGTAATCTTCGAAGCGCGCCTTTTTGGGCGGCGTCCTGTCGGAGTTCATGTCGCTCCGCATTTTATTAGGATTCGAAGCGGGAGGGTAGAGTCTTATTTCTTCTCTCTTTCCTCGACGCGGGACCGGATTTCCCCATCGGCGAGCGTCGTGCGGAGGAACTGCCCCGGCTTCACCGCCGAGGTGGAACGGATCACGCCTCCATCCTCGGCGCGCGTGATGCTGTATCCGCGGTTCAGGACCGCCAGCGGGCTGACGGCCTGGAGATGGCGGCGGAGACTTTCGGCGCGTTCACGGGTCGCGCGTCCGGCGTGCGCCAACTCGTTGGACGCCGTCCGCCACCAATGGGCCAGGCGTTCCCGCGCCGCCGCCACGGCGCCGCCCAGCGCCACGCTGAGCCGCTCGTGCAATTCGTCCAAACGCTGGGCCAGGCGGCGCACCACCGCCTGCGGCTCCCGCAGCGCGTGGCCGTTCCGGTGACCGTCCAGGATCGAACGCGCCAACTCCGCGCGCGATTCTAGGGCGCGGCGCAGTTGGGCGCCGCAGCGGTCGAGCATCTCGATCAGCTCCGCGCGCTTGGGCACGACTTTCATGGCCGCGTCGGTGGGGGTCAGGGCGCGGATGTCGGCGGTGAAGTCCGCGATGGTGAAGTCCGTCTCGTGACCGACCGCGCTGACGATCGGAATTCGGCTGGCGTGAATCGCGCGGGCGACGACTTCCTCGTTGAAGGCCCACAGGTCTTCGATGGATCCGCCGCCGCGGCCGACGATCAGCACGTCCAGATCCGGCATCGCCAGGTTGAGATGCCCGATCGCCGCCGCGATCTCCTCCGCGGCGCCTTCGCCCTGGACCTTGACGGGATAAAAGTAGATGGGGACGGTGGGGCAGCGGGAGGTAAGCGTCCGCAGCATGTCCTGGAGGGCGGCCCCCACGGGAGACGTCACGATCCCGATCGCGCGCGGAAGGAGGGGCAGCGCGCGCTTGCGCCCCGCGTCGAAGAGCCCCTCCGCCTCGAGCTTGGCCTTGAGCTGCTCGAACCGGATGGCCAGCGCTCCGGCGCCGCGCGGCTCCAGGTCCTCAATGATGAGCTGATACTTGCCGTGGGGCGCGTAGACTTCCACGCGGCCCCACGCCAGCACGTCCATGCCGTCCTCGGGACGGAACCGCAGGCGGGCCGCGATCGGCTTCCACAGGGCGCAGCCGATCTGAGCCTCCTCGTCCTTGAGCGTGAAGTAGCAGTGACCCGACGCGGCGGGCCGGAAATTGGAAATCTCGCCAGCGACCCACACGTAGCGGATGTTGTCTTCCAGGAGTTTCTTGATGCGTCGCGTCAGATCGCCGACGGAGATGGCGCGCCGTTCGGCCGGGAAGGGAAGCTCCGCGGGCAGGCTCATGCGCGGAAGTCTAGCGTTTCCACACGGGTACCGCCACCGCCACCCGCGTTACAAAAAGTTTTCAAAACTTATTGTAACAACAGGACGACACGCTTCACGGCGACGGCGCGTCCGGTGTCGGAGTCGATGGTCGCCACCGCGCCGCACAGGCGGACGTCCCCCGTCGCCACGTCGAACGGCGCCGGCATGCCTGTCACGAGCTTGTGCAGCACGCGATCGACGCGCCGCCCGATGACGCTTTCGTAGGGGCCGGTCATCCCGCAATCGGTGATGTACGCGGTTCCCTGCGGAAGCACGCGCTCGTCGGCCGTCTGGATATGGGTATGCGTGCCGAAGACGAAACTCGCGCGGCCGTCCGTGTGCCAGCCCATGGCGACTTTCTCGCTCGTGGCCTCGCCGTGCATGTCGATGACCAGAACCGGCGTGTGCTGGCGCAGTTCTTCGAGGCAGGCGTCGGCGGTCCGGAACGGATTGGCCGCGGGCGTGTTCATGAACACGTTTCCCTGGAGGTGGATCACGCCCACCTTAAGGCCGTTGGCCTCGATCACCGCGTGGCCGCGGCCGGGCTGCTCGGCGGGATAATTCGCGGGGCGCAGGATGGCGGGTGTCTTGTCCATGTAGGGAATGATTTCCTTCTTGGCCCAGACATGGTCCCCGCACGTGATCGCGTGGACGCCGGATCCGAAGAGTTCCTCGGCTTCCGCGGGCGTGATGCCGTTGCCGCCCGACACGTTCTCCGCGTTGGCGACGACGAAGTGGACGCCTTCCTCTTGGCAGTACGGACGCAAGCGTTCTCGGATGACCGTTCGTCCCGGTTTTCCGACGACGTCCCCGATTCCAAGCACTTTGATGAGCACGTCGCAATTCTCGATGGCTACCGGGCGTACTCGACCACCCGCGTCTCGCGAAGCACCGTCACCTTGATCTCTCCCGGATAGGTCATTTGCTGTTCGATGTTCTTGGCGATGTCCCGCGCCACGGCGATCGCCTGGTCGTCGTTCACCTTCTCGCTGTCCACCAGCACGCGCACCTCGCGGCCCGCTTGAATCGCGTAGGCGCCGGTGACGCCCGCCATGCCCTTGGCGATCGCTTCGAGCTGCTCGAGCCGCTTCACGTACCGTTCCAGATTCTCGCTGCGGGCGCCGGGCCGCGACGCGCTGATCGCGTCCGCCGCGGCGGCGAGGATCGTGTACGGGAACCGCGCGTCCGCGTCGTTGTGATGGTTGGCCGCGGCGTCGATGACCTCCCGCACCTCGTCGAAGCGCTTCAACAGCTCGCCGCCGATGACGGGATGCGATCCCTCGAACTCCTGGTCCACCGCCTTGCCGATGTCGTGGAACAGGCCGCACCGGCGCGCCAGCTTCGGATCCAGCTTCAGCTCCGCCGCCATCACCGCGCACAGATGGGCCACTTCCCGCACGTGCTGGAGCACGTTCTGCCCGTAGCTCGTCCGATATTTCAGCCGGCCCAGCAACGTGATCAACTTGGGATGGACGTTCTGGATGTCCATCTCGTAGAGGAACTGCTTGCCCACCTCCTGGATGTGCTGCTCCATTTCCCGCTTGTTCTGCTCCACGATCTCTTCGATCCGCGTCGGATGGATCCGGCCGTCCAAGAGCAGCTTCTCCATGGACCGGCGGGCCATCTCGCGTCGGACGCCGTCGAAGGCCGACAGCACGATCACTCCCGGCGTGTCGTCGACGACCACGTCCACCCCGGTGGCGCGCTCGAAGGCGCGGATGTTGCGTCCCTCGCGCCCGATGATCCGGCCCTTCATGTCCTCGCTGGGCAGATCCACGACCGTGACGACGCTGTCGGCGGTGTGCGACGCGGCGAAGCGCTGGATCGCCATCGTGATGACGCGTTTCGCTTCCGTCTCGGCTTCTTCCTTGGCCACCTCCAGGCGCTTGCGGATCAGCTCCGCCTTGTCGTGCTCGATCTCCGGACCCAGCTTGTCCATGAGCAGCTTGATCGCCTCCTCCTTGGAGAGGCCGGCGATGGCGTGCAACGTTTTCTTTTCATCCTCCAGCACGCGGGCCAGTTCCCGATCCCGATCCCCCAGGTCCCGCTCCTTGCGCTCGATCTCCTTGGATTTCCCTTCGATCCATTTCTCCTTGGCGGCGATGGAATCGACGCGCTTGTCGATCAGGTCTTCTTTCTTCAGCAGCCGATTTTCGAATTCCTTGAGCTCCCGGCGCTCTTCGCGGACGAGCCGCTCGGCCTCGTCCTTCACTTTGACCGCGTCGGCGCGGGCGTCCACGACGATCTTCTCGGCCTGAATCTTCGCTTCCGCCAGGAGTTCCTCGGTCTTGCGAAAGGTGGTCTTGTTGACGCGGGCGAAAAAGTAGTAACAACCACCCGCGCCTCCGAGCAGACCGGCCGCGGCTCCAACAAGCGCTGCGAGGATCGGATCCATGATTCGCGCTCCCGTATCCCTTGGATGAGAAAACACGATACGGGCGACCGTCCGGTGTGTGCGACGCGGGGTTGACCGACTTACCAGAGCTGCGATCGTCTCTTTTCCGTCATATCCACGATCCACGAATACGCCACGGCATGAATCGTTGCAATGCCAGAGTCATCGGCGCGCACCGGGGCGGAACCGCCCGCCGTCTATGAACTCCCTTCGCGCTTCTCGCCAGACGTTCTGCAAAGGGCTACTGAAGAACATGTTAGACGGCGCTTCCGGGCATGTCAAGGTCAGGCGCGAGACGAGCCATTTCCGGCAAAACCCCGTCAGGAATACTGAAAATATAAGCGCTCCAATGGTCGAAATGACCGCCAAAACGCAAAAGCGCCAGCAGATATCCTCCTGGCGGTCCTATTTGGCGGTTTGGCCGCTTTGGCGGTTCAAACCGTTCACCAGAAATGGCATCAGTCATTTCACCACGACGCCTTAACCCCCGCCCCCCACGTCCACTTCTTCGACCGATTTTTTCGCGTCCGGCGAGAGCCGCTCGACCGGAATCACCGTACGCGACAGGATCACGAGGTCATGAGGCTGATAGGTAAGGTCCAGTACGTGCTGGGGCAACGTGGCGACCGCGATGAAGTCGAGGCTTTCCAGCAAGCGGATCACGCCCTTTTGTTCGGCCATGGCCTCGGCGTCGATGATGGCCACTCCTTGCAGAACCGCGAGGTCCACGATTTCCTGCGTCAGCGTCCGCGCCAGGCCGCATCCGCGGAATTCGGGATCCACCGTGATGCGAAACTTGGCGACGTGCCCCATCCAGCCGCCGCGGTGGCGGTGCAGCGTGGAATTGGCCACCACGCGGCTTCCCGACCATCCGAGGATGGGAAGGGTGCGCTCGTAATCCAGATGGCGGCACCAATCGCCGATCACCTCGGGACTGGTGACGTCGTCCTTCAACATCTGGCGCTCGTCGACCGGAAGGCGCTTGAAGAATTCCAGCAGGGGCTGTTCATCCTTTCGTTGAAGCGGGCGCAAGACCACCGCCCGTCCCTTGAGTGTGACTGTTTTCGGGTAGCGCAAGGAGAGATGATCGGTCATCGCACCCTCCTTTGGATGGGACCTGCCCCGATGTCATGATATCCTCTTTCGCCGCCCGGGAGGATCATTTTATCCCGCACGATTTGCTTGACCCTCGCCGTCTCATTCATTAGCGTAAGGGTCCATCGTGGAGCGGCCCGGCTGTACAGGTTCCGATACGCGTTCAATTGATGTCCGACCTCCACAACCGCCGCGGAAGCCCCCGCGACTATCCCGCTCGAATCTTCGTGGACCGCATGCCTAAGATCACGGTACGCCTCGGAGACCGGGAATGGTCCGCTCCCCTCCACCCGGGCTGCAATGTCATCGGGCGATCTCCCAAAGCCGCCGTGTCCATTCAGGATCCCAGCGTCTCGCGCAAACATTGTGAAATCCGGCTGGAGGAGAGCGGCGCCGTGCTCCACGACAAAGGCAGCCGGAACGGCACGCTGCTCAATGGCGTCCGGATCGTTCAAGAACGCTTGTCCCCCGGCGACGAAATCCGAGTAGGAAAAGCGACGCTCCGGTACGTCGCCCAGGATACGCCGGCCCGAGGCACGCCCCTTGGTGAACGCGTTTCGGCGCCGAGCGAGAACTTCAGCGCGTGGGGACGGCACCCCGCCGGAACCTACCGGATCGCGCTCCTGATCGTGGCCGGTCTCGTCCTGGCCTCGGGCGCGTTTTACGCCTTGTCCACGCTCGTCGCGCGCCCGGAAATTCCTCGCGAATCCAGCAATCTCGTTTCGTACAACGCCTCGTTCGAGTTGTCGGCGGAGCAGGGCGTCCCGGGATGGCAATTGCGCCCCGGCCTGGCCTCTTCCTTGTCCGTCGCGCCCGGCGTGGCACGTCACGGGAACAGCTCGCTGTGCCTTCAAAAGAAGGGCGCTCCGTCGGATGCGGTGGCGGACATCGGGACGCAGGAAATCTTCGATGTGCAAGGAGCCGGAACGGTCGACGCCTCCGTCTGGGTGAAGACCGATTCGTTTCCGGGGTTCGTCGCTCTGAAAATGACATGGTATTCCAGAATCGGCGGGCCCGTTGTCCTCGAGGATTGTTCCCCTCCGTTCCACGTCCCTTCGGAATGGTCGCGCCTCGCTCATGAATTCCGCGCTCCCGCGGGCGCCGGCGCGTTTCAACCTGGCTTCAGCGCGGTCGGCCGGGCCGGGCGCGTCTATTTCGACGACGCGAGCGTTTCGCGCCGCGAGCGGGGGAAGGCGCGGCCGGGCGTCGAATTGGGAGCCTATACGATCGCCGCGGGGGAATCGGGGGCGTTCACGATTTACCAGGGATCCCGGATCGTTCTGGCCAATGCCCGGCTGCTGCTGGCCACGGAGAAGGAAGGAGCCGTCCCTCAAACGTTCGCGTCTGAAGCGCGCCTCTCCTCGGATTCCGAACAGATCTCAGTCGCGGGTCGCGTGCTCAGCCCCGCCGACCTGCGAACGGTGGACTTCGAGCAGGAGATCCGCGCCGGAGACGGGGGATCGCTGCTGATCGGCTACCTCCTGCGGGGAGACCTTCTCAAGCAGATCGACCAGGTCGCGTTCTCGGCGGCCCTCCCTCGAGGAGAGGCGGCGGTCGGAACCGCGACGGGCGACGTCTCGCTGCTGCCTTTCCGATGCGAGGCCGGCCGCTTCGCGCTGGAGACGACCGAAGGCTTGATGCGCGTGCAGGCCGACGGCGCGCGCGGCATTTGGCTCGGACTCCTCGGTTTCGGCCGCGGCGCTTCGGAGTTCCGTTTCGGACTCATCCTCAGGCCCGTCGAGGCCGGAGAAGAAGACCCGCGCATCCAGGCCCGGCGCGCGGAATCTGAAGGGCGGATGAGCGACGCGCTTTCGATGTGCCGCCGAATGGCCCGCACCGTTCGGGAGCCGGACAAGAAGCAGGAATGGGCTCGGGACGTCCGCCGCCTGGAAGATCTGGAACTCCGCGAATGGAGCGCCGCGCAGTCGGCCCTTTTCCGCGCCCATCTGATGCAGCGCCGCGCGCTTTTCGAGCGGGCGCTGGAGCTTCTGGACGGCTACGAACGCCGCTGGCCGTCGGGACGCTTCGCGGCGTCCGCCCAGAACGAGCGCGAACGGCTCCGGGCGGGAATCGCGGAAGCGCGGGGCGGAAAGGACGCCGAACGGGCGCGCCGATTGTTGCATCAGGCGCTGCAATTCGCCGACGCGGGAACGAAAAACCTGGCGCGCGACATCTGCGAAGCGATCCTCAGGCGCTACGGAGCGGACGAGTCCGCCGCCGGCGCGAGCGAGCTTCTCAAGTCGTTGGACGCGGAATAGTCGCCCATGGGATACGGAATCGATATCGGGACCACGGCGCTGAAGGTGGTGGCGGTACAGCCCACCTTGCGGGGATTCCGCGTGGTGGGGGCCTCGCGCGTCCGCCTTCCGCGCGCCCGCTCCCCGCAGACGCTGGCGCGGTCGCTGCGCGAGGCGCTCGGCGCGGGACCCGGCGTCGGAGTCATGGGCCTGAACGGCCGGGAGGTCAACCTTCAGCCCGTGTTGCAGCCTCGAATGAAACCCGCCAACTACCGGGCCATGATGGGATATGAAATCGACCAGCGCCTCGGCGAAGGCGGGGACCTCTATGCGGACTACTGCACGCTTCGCGAACCCGACCCCTACTTTCCCCAGTACCTGGCCATCGTCGGCGTCGGCAAGAAAACCTCCATCGACGAACGCGTTTCCCTGGCCGCCGCGGCGGAGGTGGATCTGCGGGATGCCGTCCCCACGTCGTTCGCGCTGTTCACCGCTTACCGGAATGCCTACGGCGCGGAACACGGGACGACGCTGCTGCTGGACATCGGTTCGGACCAGACCGACATGGCCCTGGCGCGCGGAGGACGCCTGCTCCTGTGCCGCAGCCTGTTGATCGGAGGCCGCTTGTTCGATCAGGCCATCGCCGACGCCGCCGGCGTTTCCGAAGCGGAAGCGGAAGCGCGCAAGATACGGCACGTCACCCTCATTCCGGCCGCCGAGACTTCGGACCCCAACGAGGAGGAGCTGCGCCCCCGGGCTCGCGCGGCGGCCGTCCAGCTCCTGGGCGCCGTCCAGGCCAGCGTCAATCTCGCGCGCGCTCAGCTCGCGGACAAGGAACTGATCGTCGACAAGATCTACCTCTCCGGAGGCGGAGCGCGACTCCGCGGGCTGCCCGAGTATTTTCAAAGCGCGATGAAAGTGCCCGTCGAGAACCTGGATCCTTTCCGCAACGTCGATCCGGGCCCCCTGAAGGGTCATTCCGCCGTCAGCGCCCGACCGGCGGATTTGACCGTCGCTCTGGGGCTCGCCCAGATTTCGACTCGAAGCCGCTCGCCGGGGACGATTTCCATCCTTCCGGACCGCCTCAAGCGGCGCCGCGACTTCTTCCGCGGGCCGATGTATCTCATCGCGGCGGGACTTCTCCTGGCGGCGGCGACGGCGGCCGTCACCGGAATCGCCTTCTATCGCAAAGCCGCGGCGCGCGAGGCCCTGGCGCAGTTCCAGTCGGACCACCGCGCCGTTCGGGAGCGGATCGAGAAAATGGACGAAGCGGAGGCGGAGCTCGCCCGACTGGTCGCCAAGCGGCGCCTTCTGGAGTCCCACATCGCTCCCGGCCGTGTCCTGCTGGACGCGGTCCAGAAGATGCGCAAAATTCTGCCCGAGGGTGTCTTCGTGCGATCGATCGAACTGCATCCCGTGACCGCGGAGCGCGGGGCGACGGCGCCGCCGCGCCGGATCGTGTTCGCGGCTCCGGGCCGGGGAATCCTCGAGGGCGTCGTTCCGGCGCGCAGACCGGCCGAAGCGCGAACGGAAACCGAGACGCAGGTGTGGACGCACGACGGCTCAGGCCCTCCCGTTCTGGAAGCGTTCCCGCGGGAGATCCTGGACCGGGGGATCGCGATCGAGGCTCCCTGGTCGAGCGTTCAAATCGTCGGCGAGATCGACGATTCCGTTCCGAACGGCGTCAACGCGGCGCTCGATGACGTCAAGTTCCAGTTGACCGACCCGTCGCGGGGCGTGGTCGCGGAGTTGTATCAGGAAGGCGGAAGCACCAAGCCTGGCTGGCAGGCGTTCCGGATCCTCCTCAAGCAGGAATGATCCATGGACTATTGGTGGAAAGAAAATAAGCGCTTCGTGATCGCCGCTTCCGGCGGGGCGCTGGCCCTGCTCCTCTGGGTCGGATGGGTCGTGGCTCCGGCCAACGCGGACGTGGCGGCGATGCGGCTCAAGCGGGAGGCGGAAGAGCGCGCGCTTCGGGTGCGTTTGCAGGCGGGCGTGCCCACGGAGGAGGCGATCGCCGCCGCGGAACGGGACCGACTGCGGCTCCTGGAGGATCTTCGGTCCATCCAGGCCGACGCGGAGTTTCCCGTGGAGGCCGCCTATCGACTGTCGCAAGGGCAGACGGCGGTCGAATGGCTCGCGCGGCAGCGAGCGGACCTGGCGAAAGTGCTCGACCACAAATGCCGGGAAAAAGGATTTCCCCGCATTCCCGGCATGCTCGGAATGCCCGCCTCCTTCCAGGACCTGCCGGACGCCGTCGCCGAAGAGTGGCTGGCGCGCCTGGCGATCGTCAAACGGGTGTGCTTCCTGGCCATCGAGCACCTCCAGAAGATCGAGCTCACGGAGGTCGTCCCGAGCGACTATCAGGACGAGCCCCTGGTGCGCCGGGACCGATTCCTGAATCGGTTGACCGTGCACCTGAAGGCGACGGGCTCCGCCGATGCGTTGCTCCGCTTCGTGCACGCGCTCCAGCAGAAAGGTTCCTATCTGGCGCTGGACGAATTTTCCGCGGCGGCGGATCCCGGCCGGGGAGAGTCGGTGGAAGCGACGCTGCGCGTGGGGGCGCTGATTCTTCATTCGGAGGCGCCGCCGGCGGCCGCGGGAAAAAGACGTTATTGATCGAGCCTTTATTTTGTGACCTCAATGCTCAAACGCCTCAACAAGGAGCAATGGACCCTCGTCGCGGCGATCGCGCTGAGCGGACTTCTTCTGGCTCGAGAAGGGACGCGCCCGGCGGCGGTGGTCGGAACGGCGCCGCTGCCTTCGAACGAACGCGCCACCGCCGTTCCCAAGGACCTCCCGGTCGAGTTCGCCGACGCGCGGCCGGAGGCTTATCTTTCGGGAAGGAACTTCTGGGAGCCGCCGCAGACGGGTTTCCTGCCGGTTCCGGAACTTCGCCCTCCGGCGCCGCGGGTCGAAGCGCTGGCGCTGCCTCCTCTACGGCCGGGGCCGGAACCCCGCGCCTTGAACCGCGCGTCGCTTCCCGGCAAGTATCGGATTCTTCCCGGGAAGCCCGCCTCCGTGGCTCCGACGGGGCTGCCGCCCGCCGCGGACATCGCCAAGCTGGCCGACTTGCCGGAACCCGAGGACACCACCCCACCGGACAAGCGCAGCCTTCCCATGCGCCCCGGCGGGGAATGGGTTGTCCACCGGACGCTGAGCCGTTCACCGATCAAGGGCCGCTCCATCGCCGAGCTGCCCGACGGTTCGGTGCACATGGAAGTCCGGCAAGGGAACGCCGTCCAGAGGCTCGTCGTGCCGCCGAACGATATCGACCGTTTCGCTCCGGGCACCGACGACGGCATCGAACGAGGTTGGGAATACGAAAAAGAGTATCGGCGCCGATCCGCCAAGCTCAAGGAAGGGGATGCGGAGGGTCGCCTCAAGTTGGCCCGCTGGTGCCGGGAAGAGGCCGGCATGCGTCCCGAAGCGGTGCGTGAAGCGCGGGTGGCGTTGGAGGCGCTGCTCCAGCGGAACGATCTGGGAACCAGGGCGCGCGACGCCCTTCTGTTTCTGGTGGCTTCGCTCCGCCACCTCGGCGATTACGACGCCGCCCTCGGCGCGCTCCATCGCTTCATCGACGAGGTGCGCGGGTCCTCGTACGAGACGTACGAACCGCACCTCCGTTCCGGGGACCTCTACCAGGAGCTCGGCTTGTTCGAATGCGCCGTGGCTCGCTACACGGCGGCCGTGCATCTCGAACCGGCAAAGCAGGATCCGCGCATCGCCCGCGCGCGGGCGCTCTACGAACTGGGATTGGACGCCGAAGCGCAGGAGACCGTCGAGGGCTTGGTTCGCATGGCGACCGGCCATCTCCAGCCGGAAGGATTTCAGATCCAGGGATTGGTGTCGCTTCGCCTGGGGCAGGCGGCCGCGGCGGAGCAGGCGTTCACGGCGGCGATGGCGGCGAAGCCGCGGGAGTCCGAGGCGCTCAACGGATTGGGCGTGGCACTGGCGCTTCAGAACAAGCCCGGCGCGGCCCAGCGTTTCCTGGACGCGATTCGCGCCGACCAGTACGAAATCTCCGCCTGGTTGAATCTGGCGACGCTCTACCTCGCGGCCGGAGCTCCCGCGGAGGCGGAAATCCTGTATCGAGGCGCCGCCCAGCGCGACCCATCCTCGGCGGAGGCCGCCGAAGGATTAGGGTTGATCCGGATCCTGAAAGGGGAGGGGAATGAGGCGGCGGCGCATTTCGCCGGCACCCTGAAGATTCAGCCGGATCACTTCCACGTCCGATACGTGCAAGGCCATCTGCTTCTGAAGGAAGGACAGCCGGGGAAGGCGCTGGAGGAATTCCGGAGTTCCATCCGCGCCGAACCCCATTACCTCCCTTCGTATTATGGGGCGGCCGCGGCCTATCTGGCTTTGGCCCAGGACGAGCAGCGGGCCATGAACCGGGAGCAGGCGTTCAAGGATCGAACCTATGCGGAATCGCTTCTGAAAATGATCCTCGAAGAGGAGCCGGCGTTCGAGTTGGAGCCGGGCCGGTTCTCCGCGTATACGGCCCTGGCCTGCGTCTATGCCGTTCTGCCGGGCCGCGCCGCCGACGCGCATGACGCGTTCCGTCAGGGATCCATGGGAGGCCGATGGGCGCTCGTCGAGTACGGCCGCGGCTACGTGGATTACGGATCCGGCGGCGAGTCCGCGAAGCTGCGCCTTCAAGCCGCCGAAATCGCCTTTCGCCAAGGGGCGGCCCTGTCGAGCAACGACCCCTCCGACCAGGCCTGGGTCGAAGCCTGCAAGGAGGCGATCCGGAAAATCGAGGCGTGGCTGACGACCCGCGTCCTGTTCGAAGATCGGTTCGACGGAAACCGCGAGTCCCCATCCGCCGGATGGCTGAAGATCGAGCTGCCCAACGGCCCGCGGATCGCGTTCGAGAACGATCGGGCCGTTCTCGGCGGGGCGCAAGGGCGCGGCATGGGCGGGAAAATCACGGCGCTGGAGCGGCGCGACATCCCGCGGGAGCAATTCCTCAGCGTCGAGGCGACGTTCCACTTCGAGCGCATGGACTCGCTGGAAGCGGGCCTTTCGGTGTACACGACGAAACCGGTCGGAAGCGGCCGCATGGAAACCGCCGGAGGGGTGCATCTAGTCTTCCTCGAAGACCGAACGGCGCCCGGCGCCGTGAAGCCGATCCGCCTCTTTTTCGGCCAGGAGCTTTGCAAACGGGACGAAGGCCCGCGAGCCGTCGGAACGTCGCTGGCGACGCGGCCGGCGCCGCCGGGTGTGACGCGGGTAAAGATCGAGCGCCGCGAAGACGCCGCCACCCGGAGTTGGATCTTTCACGCTTACCTGTGGGATGACGCCCGAGGCGATTGGACCTTGCTGACGGAAAAGCAACCCATCCGGGTGCTTTCCGGCGGGGAGGCGGCGCCCTTCATCGTGACGTTGTGGGGACGTTCTCCGTACGAAGGGCAGTCCTGGTCGTTCGGTCTCGATGACGTGCGTGTGCTGGTGGGGGGAGAATGAGATGAATAAGAGAGAAGCCAGAAGCCAGAAGCCAGAAGCCAGAAGAAGAGGAAGGATCCAGAAGAAAAGTGCGCGATGCGCATTCCCCATCCCTCCAGGCTCCTGGTTCCTGGCGCCTGGCTTCACTCTGGTGGAACTGCTGGTGGTTCTCGTGATCCTGGGGATTCTCGCGTCGCTGACGACGCTCGGGATCAACGCGGCGATCAACTCGGCCACGAAGAACCGTACGGAAGCCCTTGTGCTCCAGCTCTCGGCGCAGCTCGACGTGTACCGCCTTCGATGGGGGGATTTCCCGCCCTCCACGCTGGCGGAGCTCGGCACCGCTCCTCCCAACGCCGTCAACAATGGAATCGAGGCGTTGACGGCATGCCTGGCGAGCCGGCGAAAAGGGGGCCAGCTCCTGGATCACGTCGAGTTCAGCAACACGGACGCGGACGTGATCTCGATCAACGCCACCGATTGGTTTTTCGGAGACAACCAGCTTCGCGAAGTCGCGGATTCGTACGGATTTCCGCTGGTCTATCTGCACCATAAGGATTACGTGCGGACGCCGGTTTCAATGCGCACGTACCTGTTCTCCGGCGAGAACGAACAGGAGCAGATCGAGGCGGTCAAAGACCCGGCCACCCAGGCGTACTTTAACCCGGACAAGTTCCAGATCCTGTCCGTCGGAAAGGATGGGAAGTGGGGAACGGACGACGACCTCGGATTGCCTCGATGAAAGTCCAGTCCATAGTCCACAGTCCACAGTCCACAGTCCGAACCGCGGCCAAGACAAAAAGTAGCGTCTCCGCTCCTGACTCTGGACTCTGGACTCAGGACCCTGGACTCATCGGCGTCACCCTACTGGAATTGCTCGCCGTCATCGTCATCCTGTCCCTCGTCCTGAGCATGAGCGTGTTTCTCCTGCGCGAGGCCAATCGCGATCTGGGCGTGAGGGCGGCCACGGGGCACATCGTCACGTTGCTGCGCGCCGTGCAGCACCATGTCCGCGCGGAGGGTTCGCCGGCATGGGTCCTGCTCGACATGAAGGAGCAGCAGGTCTACACGCTGACGCAGCAAACAGTTCAGATGTGGCATTTCGAGGACGACTCCGGCGCGTTCGGCATGAAGGCTTCGGTCCACGGAGCCCTCCGGGTGCCGGGTCGGGTGGGAATGGCGTACCGCTTCGTCCGGCCGAGCCAGACCATCGAGTGCGGAGCGATGCCGGACATACCTCAGGACGGCGGATTCTCGATCGGATTCTGGTTTCAGAAAACCGGTCCGCCCCGGCGCTCCGTCTTGTGCCGCCTGGGACGGGACGTGGAGATCTCGATGGAAGGATCCGGCCGCATGAATGTCCGCCTGGGAGCGGGTTCGCTGGACTCCGGCCGGCATCTGGTTCCTCGCGATGCGTGGGCCTATGTGCATCTCAGCACCAACGGTAGGGACGCCATCCTTTATCTGAACGGGGCGGAAGTCGGGCGGGCCGCCGTTTCCAAGGCGATTTCCGGCGGAGGATCCCTCATCTTGGGTTCGAAGCACGACGGCTTCATGGGGCTGATCGACGAGGTGCGGCTCAGCCTCATTCTCCGGCGGGACGCCTATCGCCTACCCAGCGAATGCCGGATCGAGGTGGAGCCTTGCGGGACGGCGGCGCGGGATCAATATCTCATCGCGTTCGACCCCCAGGGGCGCCTGGACGCCCGCAGCCATCCGTCGGCCGTGACGCTCAAGATCATCTCCCCCGCGGAGGAGGAGGTCGTGACGATCACGCCCGAAGGATTGGTCCACAAAAAGCAAAGCCCGGCACCGTAGGCAAGCGCCCGAAGGGCGCGCGCCTCCCTCCTCCGCTGCGGCCTGCATGGCCGCCAAGGCGTCGGCATCGCGTCCGAATCGTCCGGCGTTGTCACGGTTCGTGAACCTCCCACGGCAGATCTTCTCGGCTTCGCGTTTCGGCATCGTGAGGGGGAGGCGCGTCGTATGAGCATTGACGCCCTCCGCGGCGGCGTCCTATCATGAAGCGGCAGCGGGATCTCGACAAAACTACCGGGATGTCGCTGTTTTGTTTTTGGGGAGGAGCGATGAGCGCGCGCGGCGATAGGCTCCCCTCGGGTTCATCACCTCATCACGGGACACGCAACGCCCGACTCACGACGCTTAACTCGCGACTCGCGACTCACGACTCGCGACTCGCGTCTCAACGCGGCCTCGCGCTGGTGCTGGTTCTGACCGTCCTCATGGCGCTGGCGATTATCGCCACTCCGTTCGTCCTCTCCATGCTGGAACAGGAAAAGACCGCCGCCGTGGGGCGCTCCGAGCGCCAAGCCGATTACGGCGCCGAAGGCGCCCGCAACTTCGCCATCGCCCATCTCGTGCGGGGAACCGAAGGATTCGAGCGGCACGCTCCGACCGGAATTCACAACACTCCCTATCAGGACACTCCCGACGAATTCCAGATCGATCTGCGCGACGCCCGCTTGAAAGCGCTTCGGATCGCCGATCCTCGAGGGCGGATCTGGGGCGCCTCCGCCCAGGACGAGCAGGGGAAAATCAACACCCTTTCGGCTCCCTCCCGCGTTCTGGACACGCTCCGGTCCCTGGTCGACGTGCGCATCGCCGACGTCAAGGACTACGTGACCATCTACTCGTCCCGCCCCTCCCGGTGGGGGTGCGCCCGGAGAATCCGGGACGTGAATACTTTTTCGACGCCCGCCGGCTCCATCGAAGGCCTCCTCCTGGACGACGCCATCCATTACGGCAAGGGCGCGACCGTGCGCGTGAGCAAGCCGGGACTCCCGGTCCTCGAAACCGAAGTGGACCAACATGGATACACGCTGCAATACGGATTGGAGGTCATCCGAACAGTCGCCGCCGTGGACGCCGGTTATGCGGGAGGCGTCGTCGAACTCGAGCTGCGCCATCCCGTCAACCTCAATACCGCCCGGCGTGAGACGCTCACGGCCGTCTTCGAAGGGATCACCGTGACGTGGCCGACCGGGCGATGGTACCGCCTCACGCGCCATGACGCCCAGGAAATCGCCGAAACTCTGCTGGCTCAGCCGATCGATAGCTGGTTCGAGTTCACGCAAACCATTCTAAATCTTGGATTGGACGATCTGGGCAAGGGGGCCGCGATCGTCCACGCCATCGATCCCACCAACGCGCTCTTCGGCGGCACCGGCACGCTCCCCTTGTGCTTCACATCCGAAGAGACGGCGACCGTCGAAGCGTTCGCGTCCATCAATACCCCGGCCGGGACGCCGCTCTCGGTGGTCGGGTTCCGGGAAGTGATCGATCTCGGAGCGCCCGTGACGATGACGCGGTATTTCGAGAGTCAATACGATTTCGACCGCATGATGGGGCCGCCCCGCCTCCTGCCGCCCGGCCTGCCGTCGCCTCCGGCCGACACGGCTCAAACGCTCCAGTTCCTGGGATTTCCGCACAAGCTCGACGGGTTTCCCTACGGCCACGACATGGCCTCTCTTCCCGTCTTGGTCCAATCCGGCGAGCCGTCCGATCGGACGCTCAAACCGCAACCGTTGGACCGTGAAGCGTACGTCCAGCTCCGGCCCGCCGAAGACCGGCGGGGCGCGAGCTCTTTGCTTTTCACGATCAACCATTTCGCCCCGGAACTCGAAGGACTGAAACTCGCGGACGCCCCGTATCTCCAGAACTGGAATGAAGTCTTCATGCGGCGGCCTCCGCGGCCGGGAACGCCGGCTTCGGCCAGCCCCAGCGTGGCGGCGGGCGGCATCGAGTTCTGGATCCGCTTCGACGGAGCGGCGCCGAAGCGCGGCCGGCTGTTCGACGTGCGCGAGACCGAAACCTCGAATCGGATCTCGCTGGAAATCGAGCATCCTGACGTCGTGTACCGCATTTCGGACGCCAGCCAGGGCTCTCCCAATATTGTGCTGGACAACGGATGGGCCGAAATCCGCGCGCCGAACACGTTCCTGCCGGACACGTGGTATCACATCGGCCTCTACTGGCAAGGCACACGATACGGCCAGATGCTGCTGCTCACCGACGGATTCGTTCCCCCGGGGGCGCGGTGGCGCCTGGTGGATGAAGACGAAAGTACGTCCCCTTCCACCGAGCTGTCCGCGCCGATGCCCCCACCTTCCGATCCCGCCGTGCCGACCACGTCCGTCTCCCTGCGCGACTCGAGCTGGATGACCAAGCCTTCGAACTGGCCATCGCCGGAGCCGTGGCATATGCCCCTGTTGATCGGCGGCGAAGTGGTCGAGTACTTTCCGGAGGTCGGCCAGGGACTCCGCGGCGCGCGGGGCACTCGGGTTCAGGATCACCCCCAGGACGCCAAGGTCACGTTGTTCGGGTACGCCAGCCGGCTGCGCGCCCTGGACGTCCAATTCACGTATCCGAGCGGCACGCTGGCCCTCTCGTACAGCGACCTGCGCGCGACGAAGGGAAAGCTCGTTGTGCCCTTCGGGGCCTCGACCGAGGCGACCCTGGTCGGCACCGATGATGACGGCAACGGAAACCCGATCCTAAAGGCGGGAACGGCGACCCTTCGCTTCGATTCGCCGGATGTGACGCAATGGCCGGACCGCGGTTACATCCGAATTCGGGACGAAGCCATCTCCTATCGGGCGATCGACCGCAATGCGAAGGCCTTCAAAGGCTGCCAGCGGGGCGCGGAGGGGACGCAGGCGGTCGATCATCCGAACGGCGTGCCGATCGAACTCTGGTCCGTGGCGGTGGACGTTCTGGACGCCTCCATGCCGGAGCCGGCGATCGTGCAGTTCGGCCCCGAATGGTTCGGTCCAGTCAAGAAGGCCCAGAATTCCGGAGGGACCTATTGGGTGGGGTGCGTCACGGGCGGGGTGGCGGTTCCTCTCGGTCGGGGCTCCGCCTTCGGAACCTCCCAATCCGCTCATGTGACGGGAGAGCCGGTGGTTCCGACATTCGCCGTCCGCGAGAGCGATCCGGCGCTGACCCGCTTCAATTGCCAGCGGCACGACGTCGTCACCGTGATCGACGCCGACAACTATCGCGAACAGCATCGGATCGCGAACTCGTGGACAGGCTCTGCGACCCCGCAAGGGACCGTGTTCAGCGACCCGACGATGCAAGTGGTGGCGCTCCAGGAGCCGGTCCGCCGGGATTTCAAACGCGACGACCTTCACGCGCGCGTCTTGAAATGGCCGTCCGGAGAAACCCTCGGCGTTCGCTGGCTGGAGCTTGCCGGTCCCAGGACCGCCATCGGCCCCTTCCAAGCCACGCTCGATGAATTGAAGAACATCGCGAGCGATGGAGGCGGCGTCCAGGTCGCCGCGCCCGTGGATCCGTCCGCGCCTCATCTGCAGGTTTCCAGCACGGCCTCGCTCGGTTTGGATACGCGCCGGCCCGCGGGAGCGGTGCTGTGCGGCGAGGAGGTGATCGGCTTCGCGAGATTTCGCGCGACGCAGCATCTCACCGGCTGCGCTCGCGGGTGGCTCAACTCGTGCCCCCTCGTCCACAACTCCGGCGACGAGGTCTTTCATCTCTCGTTTCTCCCCGTCTCCGCGCTCGCTCAGGCCGCTCAGCCGGAAGATCGCGTGCTGCGACTTCGTCAGCCACCAGTCGGCCAAGGCATCCCCTCGGGGTACCTCCTGATCGACCAGGAAGTCGTCGGGTATTGGTTGGGGCGCGGACCCGACGGCTGGGAGGCGGATACGTTGCCCACGTTCGAGGGTCGGGGTTTGTTTCGCGGCCGATTCGGGACGCCGCCGGCGGGCCATGCCATGGATGCGATGGCCTACGCGATTCCTTATCGCTACGCGGACGGCTTCCGGCTGCACGAGTTCGACGATCGCATGCCTCATTTTCAGGTCGCGCACACGCTCCGCGGCGCGACGTGGCATCGCCTCTCATTCGATTACGACGTCCCCACAGGGGATCCCCTCGTAACCGTTCACGCATTCGTTCGCGCGGACGGACTGGGCGATCTCTGGCAGCCGGAGGTCGGAGATCAATCCGCCGTCTGGCATTTCACGGATGGAACTTCCAACGTCCTGGACTACGTGTCCTCACGCCTCGACGCCGGTCAGATCGAAGCGCGCTTCTTCGTCGGTTATCGGCCCGGCGCCTACTGGCCTGCCCACGCGTGGAAGCGGACGGCGCGCTTGAAGGAAGTGCGGATCGACTACACTCGGGAAACGCGGGTGCTGTTCCATGAAGACCACTAACCACGCCGGTCCCCGAACGGCGGACTTCGGGCTTCGGACTTCGGACTCCGCTTGCGGCATGACGCTGATCGAATTGCTGGTGGCGTTCGCGGTTTTGGTCATGCTGGTGGGCATGCTGGTCGCTTTGTCTTCCAGCGCCTTGGGAACCTGGCGAACCGGCGAGACCCGACGCGACACGTACGAGCGCACCCAGCGCGTGATCGACCAGATCGTTCGCGACCTGCGGGGCACGTATGCGGACGCGCGGTGGTATGACGTCCGCGGGCGGCGCCTGATGCACGCCCGTTTCACCTGCGATACCGACGCGGGCGGCACGCAACGGCTGCGGTTCGTGCGCACGGGACGATTGGATCGGTCGCGCTCGGCGAACGACGCGGCGGCGCGATTCGGAAAGGGCGGACCGACCGGGTACGCCGATCTGTGGGAAGTCGCGTACGTGCTGCATCCGCCGGGCCGGCCGGAGGGATTGTATCGGGTGACGCGCCGGTTCGACCGCCAATCGCCGTCGTTGCTGGACGAGTCCGCGCTGGAGAATCCTCGAACGGCTCTATGGACCGACTCCTTCCGGTTGCTGGACGACGGCGTGCTCTGGATCGGGTTCCGATTCTGGACTCAATACACCACCACGTGGGACGTGTCCGCTCCGTTAAGGACGGCACCCCCGGTGACCCGGCAAACGGACTCGACGAAAGCGCCAGGGTGCCTCGGCGTCGGTCCCGCCCTCCATTGGGATTCCAGGCGAGTTCGAATCGACCGTCCGCTCTCGCGGCTTCTGGCGGACGACGATCCCGATTTCGTCTATCCGGAGATCGTCCAGGTAACGCTGGTCGTCGAGTCGCGCGCGTCCGACGCGCCGCCCGCGCGCCTGGCGGAGGCCGTGGAGGCCTCGGACACGCGGCTTCGATTGTACGACGCGCGCGACCTTCCCGACGCCGACGCGACGGCGCTCCAGCATGTTCGGGTGGACGACGAGTGGATCGAGTATCGCGGCAAGTCCGGAGGCGAGTTGGACGTGTCGCGGCGGGGGGCTCGCGGAACGACAGCCGCCCGCCATGAAGCCGGAGCGGCGGTGCGGCATGGCGAAACCTTCATCACCGACGTACCGATCCCCGCGTTCCGGGAGGCCGTGCGATGAACGCCGGGTTGCGAAGAACCGCCTCCGACATCCGACATCGGACCTCGGACCTCGAACATCCGACATCGGACCTCGGACATCGGACATCCGGCTTCGGACAAGGGTTTACGCTCATCGAGGTCATGATCGCGTTGGCGGTCCTGGTGATCGGCCTCGCCTCTCTCCTTCCGCTCTTCGCCGTCGGAACCGCCAGCCATCGGCGGGGGATGGATCAGACGCAGGTCAGCCTCATTGCGCCCCACATCATCGGACGGATTCAGGAACGGCTGTACGAACCTCGCCCCAAGGATTTGAAGGATCAGGTATACGCGGAATTCGGCCGGGCGTACACCTACGACGTCGCGTTCACGCCTCTGGATCGGGACGGCTCCAACGCGGCCTTCCTGGTGCGCGTGACCGTGCGGTGGGCGGATCGTTCCGAGGGATATCGGGAGGAATTCGCGACCGTGCTCTTGCGGAGAGGGACGCCTCCGGCGCCGGCGAGGTAAGGGCTCAAAGGGATATACTGCCAAAATGCCATCAGATATCTCCTTTGGCGTCCCCTTCCGGCGCTTCGGCGCTTTGGCGGATAAAGCTTCCCCCAAAAGACCGCATCAGACGCACCTTTTCATTGTCCCGACGCCGCCATCGGTTATCTTTAGGGTTCGCAAGGAAACGGCATCTTGTGAAAGCGATGAACCGCCAAAGCGCCAAAGCGCCGAAAGAACTCAAAAAGGAGCTTCCGATGGCGTTTTAGCGGTTCCTCCAGGAATTGAGCGATCATTTATTATTAATGGATCTTTCTCCCATGAATTGCTGCTTGACCGCGGTTCTCTTCGCGGCACCGCTGCTTTTCGAGCAAGACGCGGCGCCGCCCACAGATGGGGAGTTCGCCCCCGGCATTTTTGGGTCGCATCCGTCGTTCCGGGGCGGCGGAATATCGGACTTCGGATTTCGAACTTCGGAACCGGGGCCTCCGGAGCCGCAATCGGGACTCGAAGCGGCGTGGGTCCAGACATGGTTCGATAAGGCGCTCGGGGTGGAGAGCGGCGGCACGCCGGGAATGGAGTTCGCGGTGCGGATCGGAGGAGCGATCGAGGATCTGGACGTGGCGTACCGCGTCTACTATCGATTCTGGGAACCCACGTTCGATCGGTTCAGGGAGCAGGACACAGATCTTGACGGCGAGGTTCATGCCATCGGCGCGGATCTGACCTTGACCGCCCCCTTGAATGAATTCGCGCGGGCGGGCATTGCGGCAGGCGCCGGAGGCATCATCTTCAAGCACGACTTGGATCGGGACGAGGCGGTCCTTCTGGAAGGGGGACCGATCTTCCGTCTCGTGCCACTGGATTTTCTGTATGTGGAAGCGGCGGCCCTGGTGCAGTCGGCCTGGACGGATTTCGGGCGCCAGGATCGGGACCGGAATCATCTGTCCTACACGTTCCGCCTAGCGCTGGGGATCGAGTTCGGATTTTGAGATAAAGATTGAACCGCCAATACGGCCAAACCGCCAAAAGGCTTTCCATGGAGACTCCCGATGGCGCTTCGGCGTTTTGGCGGTTGACCCCAAAATAGAGCGTCGTTCATGTCCGTGTATATCTCCCGCAGCGAGTTTGTCCGCCTCCTGCGCGAACGACGGATTCATCCCAAAAAATCCCTGGGCCAGAATTTCCTGGTGGACGCTTCTTTCCTGGACGCGATGGTGCGGGAAATGGATCTGGGACGTGATGACGAGGTGATCGAAATCGGCACCGGAGCGGGACATCTCACCTTCCGGCTCTGCGATCACGCGGCGCGGGTGCGATCCTTCGAAATCGATCCGGCGCTGCACGAGCTGGCCGTGGACCTCATCGGCGATCGTCCGAACCTGCGCCTGATCCTCGCCGACGGAGCAGACTTCGACCGCCATGTGACCCCGGCGGGGACGCGGCGAAGGGTCCTGGTTTCGAACCTCCCGTATTCCGACTACGCCCGGCTGCTGTTGCGCCTGCTGGCCACGCCGCTGTCCATCGAAAGCTATTTTCTGATGCTTCAGAGGGACGTGTACGACCGGCTGCGAGCCGAGCCGGGAACGCGCGACTACGGTCCTTGGTCCGTCTTGATGCAGGGTCTATGCGAGGTACGCTTCTTGAAGCGCGCCGGCCCGCAGCTCTTCTATCCCACGCCTCGCGTCTCCTCCGCTTTCTTCCGGCTGAAGCGCGTCGATCCGGTCCGAACCGAAAAGGCCGTCCCGCTGTTTCAAAGCCTTCGCCGGCTCTTTTCGGGCCGGCGCAAGCGGCTGGCTTCGGTACTTCGCTCGCTTCGTCGATTGGGCATCGAGTTACCTCCCCAAGCCGGGGACTGGGCCGACGCCCGGGTGGAAGCGCTTCCGCCCCGCGTCTTGATCGGACTGGCCGAGCAGATGGCGGAGTAGGGAATATTTTCGCCTTTCCCGTCATTGACATTGGCGGGCGCCGTAATACTATATTGGGTTCCTTTTCGCGACGTAACGGGAGCTTTCGGGGGGCAGAGTTGCCGTATATTTCGGAGGGAAGCATCCTCGAGGTCAAGAACGCCGTGGACCTCGTCGAGGTGGTTTCCGGCTACCTGCCGTTGAAACGCAAGGGATCCAGCTACTGGGCGGCGTGCCCCTTTCATGACGAGAAGACCGCTTCCTTTCACGTCGTGCCGGACAAGCAGTTCTACAAGTGCTTCGGCTGCGGCGCGCATGGCGGGGTTCTCGATTTCGTCCAGAAATTCGAAAAAATAGATTTCCCCGCGGCGGTGTCCCTGCTGGCGGAAAAGGCCGGAATCGCCCTGCGCTACGAGGGGCCCTCCTCGTCGGGTCCGCGCCGGGAAGATCTGGTGCGCGTCCAGGAGTGGGCGGCGGAGGTCTTCCGAAAGCAGCTCCTGGGCTCCGCCGAAGCGGAACCGGCGCGCCGCTTTCTGGAGCGCCGGGGGATTTCTCCGCAGACCGCCGAAGCCTGGCGCCTGGGGTGGGCCCTGGACGCGTGGGATGGGCTCATCACGAGGGCCCGGATCGGCGGCTTCGACGAAAAACTTCTGGTCGCGGCGGGTTTGGCCGTCGAGCGCGATTCGGGCGGCGTGTACGACCGGTTTCGCGGCCGCGTCGTATTTCCGATCTTTGACATTCGCGGGAAGGTGATCGCGTTCGGCGCGCGGTCCTTGAAGGACGAGCCGCCGAAGTTCATCAACTCCCCAGAGACGCTTCTCTTCCAGAAGGGACGGCAGCTCTTCGGCTTCCACCGGGCGAAGGAGGAGGTCGAGGAGGGTCGAACGTTGTACATCGTCGAGGGATACATCGACGTGATCGTGCCGTGGCAGGCCGGCGTCAGATGCCTCGTCGCGACCTTGGGCACCGCGTTGACTCGGGAGCATCTGCGCATCCTGAAGCGGTACGTCGATCGGGTGGTTTTGGTGTTCGATTCGGACGCGGCGGGACAGAAGGCCGCGGAGCGCGGGTTGGACCTGCTCCTGTCGGAAGACATGGACCTTTTCGTCGCGAAGCTCCCGCCGGGCGAGGACGCGGACGACGTCGTTCGAGCGCGGGGCGCGGGCGCGCTGCGAGAGATCCTGGATCGCCCCCAAGAGATGTTCGCCTTCCTGCTGGAGTCGCTGAGCGCGCGGATCGATCTCTCGACGCCCAACGGACGAGTGAGGCTGGCGACCGAGGTGTTGGAGCGGATCGCGCGCATCCCCAACGAGATCAAGCAGGACGTGCTGATTCAGGAAACGGCCAGGCGCTTCGGCTTTGAGGAGCGGCTCCTGCGCGCCCAGCTTCGCCGGGAAGGGAGGCCGCCGGCGCCCCCCCCGCCGGCGGCGAAACCGGCCGCGTCGCGGATCGGCCTGGAGCTTCTGTCGCTGCTGCTCAACGACGCGGACGCCGCCGCGCGGATCCGCCACGAGGTCCCGGCGGAACGCTATCCGCACGAGACGGCGCGTACGGTGGCGGAGAAAGCGTACGAGTTGTACGACCGGGCCGGCGCGGTGACCGGATCGGACCTGCTGGCGCTGGTGCGGGACGAGGAGGCGGCCGCTATGGTAACCGAAGCGATGGCGGCCCCTTTCGACGTGCGCGGCGCGGCCCGTCAACTGGAAGACTGTCTGGAATATCTGGGGAATGAGGAGTTTCGATCCCGCGCGAAGTCCTTGAAGGGAAGCGGGGAAGAGGAAGCGCTGGAACGACTGATCGAGGAACGCCGGCGGGCGCCCCGCAATCTGAGGGCGCTGCCGAAACCGCAGAAGTGAGTGAGCCAAGAGGAAACGGGATGATCACATCCGAGGAACGGGAACCGGAAGTCGAGGGAGGGGTCGAGAAGCTCTCTCCGGAAGTGAAGACGCTGATCGAAGAGGCGCGCAAGAAGGGCTCCGTCACGTATGACGAGCTCAACAAGGTCCTCCCCGACGAGACCGTCTCTCCGGAGAAACTCGACGGCATCTTCCAGGTGCTGGACGAGATGGGAATCGAAATCATCGACGAGGCCGCGGCGGAACCCGAGAAGGAGGCCTTCGACGACGCCGGGCGCGAGGATTTCGAAGAGGCCTTCGACAGCGACCTCCGTCGCGGGGTATCCGAAAAAATCGACGACCCCGTCCGCATGTATCTCACGCAGATGGGTGAAATCCCGCTGCTCTCCCGGGACGATGAATTGCGCCTGGCCAAGAAAATCGAGCTGACGCGCAAGCGCTTCCGCACGACGGTGCTCGAATCTCCCGTAGCCGTCATCGAGGCGATCCAGATTCTCGAGGACGTGAAGAACGGGGAGCTGGCGTTCGATCGCACGCTGAAGGCGGACAGCGCCATCGACACTTCCAAGTCCGAAGTCCTGGAGCGCCTGCCGGACACCATCGATCAGCTTCGCCGCATGGTCTTCGACAGCCATGAAGCGTACGACAAGATGCTTCACCAGGACCTGAAGAAGGCTCAGCGGGCGCGGCTGGACAAGAGGATCCGCGACCACCGGCGCAAGTGCGTGGTCATGCTCGAGGAGATGAACATCCAATCGAAGAAGATCAAGCCGATGATGGAGCGGCTGGAACAGATCTCCAAGCGGATGCAGGAGCTGACCCGGGAAATCGGGGATCTCAAGCGGGCGCGCGGCAACAAGGTCCGGATTTCGGCGCTGGAAAAGGAGCTGGAGCAGCTCCAGATGCAGACGCTCGAGGGGCCGGAGGCGCTGAACCAGCGCGTGAAGGAAATCCACGAGCGGTTCGAGGACTACGAGCGCACGAAGCGGAAGCTTTCCAGCGGCAACCTGAGACTGGTCGTGTCGATCGGCAAGAAATACCGGAATCGGGGCCTCTCGTTTCTGGATCTCATCCAGGAAGGCAATACCGGTCTGATGAAGGCCGTGGAGAAATACGAGTACCGGCGGGGGTACAAATTCTCCACGTACGCCACGTGGTGGATCCGGCAGGCGATCACGCGCGCGATCGCGGATCAGGCCCGGACGATCCGCATCCCGGTGCACATGATCGAGACGATGACCAAGCTGCGCAACGTCTCCAAGAAGCTCGCCCAGCGCAACGGGCGAGAACCCTCCCTGGAGGAGATCGCCAACGAATCGAACATCTCGCTGGAGGAGACGAAGCGGGTGCTGAAGATCGCCAAGCATCCGATCTCGCTCGACCGACCCATCGGCGAGGGGGACGACTCGTACTTCGGCGACTTCATCGAGGACGAATCGGCCGAGAACCCCGTGAGCGCGGCGACGCACGAGATGCTCAAGGAGAAGATCGAAAGCGTGCTGCACACGCTGTCGTTCCGCGAGCGGGAGATCATCAAGCTGCGGTACGGCATCGGAACCGGCTACACCTACACCCTGGAGGAGGTGGGCCGGATTTTCAAGGTGACGCGCGAGCGCGTGCGCCAGATCGAGGCGAAGGCGATCAAGAAATTGCAGCACCCCATCCGGAGCCGGAAGCTGGAAGGCTTCCTGGAAGGAGCCCTCCGGCGCATCGTGCCGGAGGAGACGCCTCAGGCCCCGCCCTAGCGGGGCCTTTTTCGTTCGCGGGAACGTCGCCGCGACGGTGGAACGCGAGAAGGAGCGGACATGTCGAAAATCGTCAAGCCGTTGCTCCCCCTACAGGATTTGGATTTGGAGATCCATCGTCTGAGGACGCTGCGGGAGGAGAAGCCGCGGGAGCTGGGCGGCGTCGAAGAGCGGGTGCGGCGCACCCAGGGAAACGTCGAGGCGATCAAGGAGGAGATCCGGACGCTTCGCCTGGAGATTCAGAAACGGGAACACCTGGTGCGGGAACTGGACGACAAGATCGCCAAACTGACGAACCAGTCGATGGGGGCCAAGAAGAACGATGAGTACCAGGCCTTCTTGAAAGAGATTTCGGGCGTGAAGGCCGACCGGGCCCGGGTGGAGGACGGGCTCCTGGACCTGATGTTCCAAGCGGATGAGAAGGCGAAGCTCGAGAAGGTGCGGGCTGGCGAACTGCGGGAGGCGGAGGCCAGCTACGCCGTGATGAAGCAACGGGTGGAGGCGGAAATAGCGGAGCTGGACCGCGAACTGGCTGCGCTGGAGGGCCGGCGCGCGGAGCTCTTGTCGGGCATCGAGCGGGAAATTCTGGCGCTTTATGAACGCATCCTGCGGGTCAAGGAGGACGGCTTGGCCCTGGCGCCGGTGGCCCATTATCAGGCGATCGAGGACGAAGGGGCCCGCAATTACTGGGGCTGCGGCGGTTGCAGCGTCGAGGTGACGGCGCAGATGGTGAACGAACTTCGCCAGGGACGCGAAGTCATCTTCTGCCGGTCCTGCTCGCGTATGCTCTATTGGAAGGACGAATCTCCGAGGGAGCCGGCGGAGTCCAAACCTTAGTGCCCCCATCCATAAGTGCGTACAGGGTCGCTTGCGACCCTCTACGGCCGCCCTCCCCTGATCGACGGGCTTCGGAGGGCTTCTCGATCAAGAATCCTCCGAAACTCATCCCGGAACCAAAGCGAAGGAGGACCGCCCTTCGGGCACCCACGACGAAATAAGAGGACATTCCGCCGAAGATGCCGTAGGGTGTCGCCCGCCGTCGCCAGGTGTTGAGGTTGGCTTCGGCGTGGCATTCGCTGGGTTGCTCGCCTTCGGCGAGTGTAGGCGAGTGGAGGGAGTGGGATTCGAACCCACGGTGGCCGCAAGGACCACACCAGTTTTCAAGCCGCATGACCCGCTTGAGGAGCTGATCGGAACCGAGCGGAGGCGAGAAGCAAGAAACGGCCTGGAACGCCTGATTAAAGGGCCTCCAGGCCATTTTTATTTTCTCGCAGTGGCGGCTTCACGCGGAGCCAATCGGAGCCGGAAAGGGCCGCCCGGCCTCACCAACTTGGCAGATTTCCGGCAGATGGCAGACGTTGACGGCGCTCGAAGAGCGAGGTATAAATAGCGTACTTGCTCCCCGCTCGATTGCCGAAAGGTCCGGGCGGGGTTATCTGGAATTCCTCCCCGCTCGCTGGAAGCGGCCCTCGGATCGCGACCCCGGGCGGGTGTTTTTTTAACCGATGCCTCCCCTCCAAAGAGCCATCGTATTCTTCGACGGGCAAAACCTCTACCACTCCGCCAAGGATGCGTGGGCTCCCGATCCGTCCAAGGGACCTTCTCCCTACTCTTGGCCGAGCTACGATGTGGAGAAGCTGGCCCGCTGGCTGGTAGAGCGAAAGCCGGGACGCCAGAAGCCCGAAGCGGGTGCGGGCGGGCAGTAGAAGCCACCAGAGTTGGCACGAGGTAGGCGCAAGGTCTTGTCGCCGGATCTTTCCAAGAACCCAGGTTAACACTATCCTCATGGGATGCCCGGAGCCGACCGTCTCATCATCCCGGGGTACGTCCTGAAGCGCGCCCACCAGCGCCACTTCACGAAGCAACAGATGGTTGCAACCGCTCTGGCCCCTCACGACACCCTTGCCGCGAATCCGAACGCCAAGTCTGGCGCTCAGCGAGTCAAACATCTGAGAAACTTCGGTGGACGCCGACTCTGCATTGTCGTAGAGTACAGGGGACAGACACGCATAGTCGTTACCGGATACTGGAAAGCATGAAGAAACACGCGGACATCGTCGTCGGCGGCCCTGACACTTTGAACTTCGAGGTCGGCTACGGCCCCGAGGGAGTCATGGCGGTCTACTTCCGACTCTCCAGCGAACCGATCGCCCGCACCATCGAGCCGGAAGACCAGCCGGACATGACCATCGACCTCGACGAAAGAGGCAAACTTGTCGGCATCGAACTGATCAACCCGATAGGACATGGCTCCCTCCGCAAAGTCCTGGATGGCGTCGCCAGGAAATACAAAGCCAACCAGCTGCACGAATTCTCGAAGACACGCGCCGAGAAACTCCAAGAGCTGCTTGCCGTCGATTGACCTCGGTAGCGTCATGCCGAAAAAGCGCGGCATTCCCGGCACCGAGTGGGTGTACATCGACCGGGCGACCTACGACGGCTGCCGCGACCCGCGCGACTACCGCTGAGCCCGCCTCCGGGTCTCACGCCCCGATCGGCCCGTAGCTTTCGGAATCCGGGCTGTTTCAAGCCTTTCCCTGGAAGCTTCCGCCCTTCCTGGCCCAATCCATTGCGCCCTTGGGCCATTCCATGAGCGCGGTATACTTCCACTGACGACCAGCCACGGTTCTTTGAGTACATAGCAACGGGCGCAGAATCCGTCTGCGCTCTTCGGACCCCAGAAGTGCAAGCGGGGAAAAAACCTCCGCTTGCGCTGACCATTTCGGTCACTTCTGGGGTGTACCGTGGCTGGTCGCCCTCGAAACCCGTGTGGAAGGCCGAGCGGAGGTTTCTCTTTGGGCTACACCAGAAACGAAGCGATCACAGGCTTTCCCATTGCCAGCACCGACAGTGCTGCTGGTTTCCGGCATTGAGGCTACAGGCTATGGGAATCTTTTCGTTTGTGCGCAACTTCACGATAGGCAAGCCTGATCCTGGAGAGATTGCCCTTCAGTGGTATTGGTTTGAATTCCTATTTTGGCAGAACAATTTCTATACGGCTGGAGAGTTCAATTTGCCAATGACCGATGAGGATTTTGAAATGACGGATCGGGTCAATCATACAATCAAGAAGAAGTCTCCGGATATCGCTCATCTATTCCCGAGCCGGGATAGATTTCTGCGGAACAAGCATATTCCAGCGCGTGGAGATGGGGCGTTGTTCCACGTGTTCTACACAGCGAACCCCGATCACGAAATTCAGCTCGACATAGCCTTGACGATCCACATGGGCCATCACCTGAAGGCGAACATGAATTTTATAGACCGCGTGGCACAGCAGGCGGGTATGAGAGTGACTTCCGAGGCCATGCTATTGAGCCAGTTCAAAGCCAGTGACCACTTCGTCCTTTTCGCGAATCCATTTACCTACTACCGGCTACAAACAGAGGCCCATAGTCATGATTTACTGTCGTACAAGATGCTCGGAAAACGCGAGCAGATTCGCGAAGGTTTATTCGAATATATGTGTACTCGGGATCTTCAGGCTGCTACCCACCGCGTTTCAGCAGGGGAGGCCGCATTCCTAATGCCTCGTGGAATGTATTACACATTGGAAGCATGTGTGTCAAGTTAACGACCATAAGATGCGAGCTCCACGATCGCGTTGGTTTTGTTGGGTAACTGGGCATGGATAG
>JACQVR010000028.1 GCA_016209705.1 Planctomycetota bacterium | reverse complement strand
TATTGGCTCCACGCTTCCTCCAGACCGCGCCTCACGGCACAGCCCTTGCGCTTCGCTATCCTTCACCTCCATCAGGTTGGAAGAGGACTCACACCTCCAAGCTGTCGAACATGTCCAGCGCACCAAAAAAAAGCCCCGCGTGGGTCTCACGCGGGGCTTTGGGTCAACGTGCCGGACGGACTCCCGACTCGCCCGTCCCGAAACCGCAGGATTCGGCGCTCACATCATCGACACCGGGCGAACCGCACCGTCTCGCTCGAACAGCTACTACTTATCCATCTTCGCGAACGCCTTTTTCAGCTCCGCCTTGATGGTGCGGACCGTGCTCTTGCCGGGAAGCCGTTTGAGTAGCGACCGATCCCGGCTGGGATCCGCGAAGACGATCGACGGCCACAAGGACACATGGAACTTGGAGACCAGCGGACTTTCCTTATCTTCCACCTTCACGAAGACCAGCCGGCTGTGGTCCTTGGCGACCCAGCGATCTTCGAGCGCCTTCAGCGTCTCCGCCGAAGACTCCTTGTCGTTCACAAAGGCGTAGACAAACAGCTTGCCTTTGTTTTCCTCGTCCTTTTCCGCCGCTTCCGCTTCCTTCCACTCGATTTCCTTGTTGGCGTACGCTTCGTTGGCCTCGTTCAGCGCCTCCAGAACGACGTCCACGCCGCCCTTCTGGACCTTCTTCACGAGGAACTGCACGCCGTCCGGATCGAGGAAAATCAGGTGCGCGCCGCCGCCGGGAGGCTTGATCTCCTTCGCGGTCTTGACGTCGAAACACCGCACCCAGATGAACTCATCGTGCCGAGAGGAGATTTCCATCGAGCTGACCGCCTGGTCAGCTTCCGGAGTGCCCCCTCAGCATCCGGCGCCCTTGCTGTCCACCGTGGCGTACACCGCGATGGGCTTGCCGGTCATGGCCGCCAGCACCTTGGCCTGTTGAAACTTCACGAAATTGGGTCCGCCGCCCGCCAGAGCCAGACTGGCGCACGCGAGCCCGAGTACCGCTCCAACCGCGATCCTGCGCTGCATCATCAACCTCCACATAAATGTCCCACGAAAGGCCCCGGGGGCCGCCCCATACCTCTCATAGTGATACAGATTTTCGCGTGATTTCATTTGAGGATTTTAATGCCGAATGAAAATCCATTATGATGGCGCCATGCGGGAACGGCGAGCCTGCGTCAATTGTGGCGATCCCGTCACGGGAAGCGGCCCGCTCTGTGCCGACTGCGTTCCGGAACGCCCGCCCGCCTTGACGGCGCGCTGCCCTCAATGCAAGAGGGAGCTCCGGTGGGAACGGATCGCCCGCCAGGGGCGCGTTTCCGCACACGGCGTGATCGAGATGCTCTACTCCTGCCCCGGATGCCGGGGCATGATCGATACCGCCTCGTGGGTCCAGCGTGTTACAAAAACTTCTCAAAACTTTTTGTAACTACTGCGATTTGAAGCGCGCTTCATCGCCGACGAGCTTCTTGTACCCCTCTTCGCCACGAATGGAGTCCAGGTCCCTATCCCTCAGGATCCAGCTCAGGTCGCGGAAGCCGGCGTCCACCGCGCGGGTCAACGCCTGGATCGAGGCGGCCTTGTCGCCCTTGCGGGCATGGAGGCACGCGACGTTATAGAGCGCCGCGGCGTAATCCTCCAGCCCCGTTTCTTGCCCCCCCTCCATGAGTTCGATGAGCCTGAGATACGCCTTGAGCGCATCGTCCAGCTTTCCCACGCGCGCTTGAAGCAACGCGGCCGCGAAAAGCTTGGCATAGCCCCGATAACGCTCATCCCCCTCCACGAGGCGTTCCCCTTCCTTCAGTTCGCGCTCCACATGCTGTTTCAGCGGCGCCTCGTCCCCCAGGCGGTGCAATGCCAGCACGTATTCCATGTACCGATCTTCTTCAGGAAGGATGTTCACCCGGCGAAGGTCCTCCAGCACCGACGCGTCCCCGATCTCTCCGAGCGCCATTAACGCCAGGCGACCCACGAATTCGGCATGCTCCACGCAACGTTCCGACCGGAACCGGTAGCCGGGATCACGGATCATCTTCAACAACACCGGCACGGCGCGCTCTTTTCCGAACTTGGCGAGCTCCGCGAACTGGCTCGCGTACGAGCCGATCTTCCCCTGATCCGAAACCAATCCTTCCATGATCCGTTCCACGCCGCTCTGGTAGTAAAGGGCGCGGATTTCGTCAGCATCCTCCTTGCGGAGCGCGCCGGCCCGCACCGCCGCCGGAATCGCGTCGACCGCCTTGGGTCCGATCGTGGCCAGCGCGTCCAGCGCGGCCTGACGGACGTCGGCGTTGTCGCCCGCCAAAAGCCCCATCAGAGGCTCGATCGCCTTGGCCGACTGCGCATAGCCCAAGGCGCGGATCGCCCGCAACCGGATGTCCAGGCTTTCGTCCTTGAGCGCCGCCAGGAGTTCCGGCTCCGCCTTGATCCCCACCTTTTCGAAATAGGCGAAGCAGGCCCTGCGCACGTCCTCGTCGGGTTCCGCCCCGTACAACTTCGAGATCCGCTCGTACATCTTCTCGCTGCGGATCTCTCCCAGCGCTTCGATCGCGGAAAGCCGGACCTTGGGATGGGCGTTGTCCAGCGCCCGAATGAACGCGTCTTCCGCCTTCAAACCGACCGCGACCAGAAAATCGCGCGACCTCCGCCGCACTTTTTCATTCGCGTCCGACTCGAACAGCTCGGCCACCGGTTCGATCGCCCTCTCGCTCTTCAGCTCGGTCAAGGCGTCCAGGCTTCGCAGGCGCGCGGATTCCAGCCGGGCCTTGAGACACTCCAGGAGATGGCGTTCGGCGGCCGCGCCGGCCTCCTCCAGCACTTCGAAGGATTCCCGCGCCACCCGCTCGTCGCTTTCCGTCCGAAGGAGATCCGAGAAGGGCTCCATCAGCTCGGAGGCGGGCGCCCCCATGCCTCGGAGCGTTTTGACCGCGCCAAGGCGGACGTCCGAGTCGGTGGCGTTCAGCAACCGGAACAAGTGCGGTTTGGCCGGATCTCCGATGGATTGCAAGAGCTCGCGCGCGCCCTCCTTGATTTCCCGGTCCTGCTCCCGTTCGTACAGGGCGGCGGCCTTTTCGGCGCACCGGGCGCTCTTCATTCGCATCAACGCCTCGACGGCGCCTTTCCGATACTCGGCTTCGGGGCTTTCCAAGGCCCCGATCATCAGGTCTTCCACGTCGTCCTTGCCGCAGCGCTCCAGATACCTGAAGGCGGCGGCCTGAACGTACCGATCCTCTTCCGGAGACTTGAAAATGGCGATGGCCTTGTCCACGGCCTTGCGGGAACCCCACTTGGTGAGAATCTCGAGGGATACCTTGCGGACGCGGTAATCCGGATGGTTCAGCGCCTCGATGAGATGGGATTCCGCCCGCAGGCCGGCTTTCTCGATCGATTCCCGGGCTTCATGGCGGACCAGTTCGTAGGGATCCGTGAGTTTTTCGATCCACTCGGCGATTTGCCGATCGAGAAGCGGGTCCTGCTCTTGGCGCAAGGCGTCGCCCGCGGCGACCAGGCACGACGAAAGAACAAGCGCATGAAGCATGCGGCCACCCCTTATCAAGACGCGCACGGACGGCGCACCTTCAGCGGATTCTAGCTCAAGGGAAGCGCCGCCGGAAGGCTCTCAAAGGCCGGTGACCGCAAGTGCCCGCACTCATAAGGCCGTATAGGGTCGCACGTGGCCCCATATGGGCGCCCCCCCTCGAGGAGCGGCATTCGTATCGGCTGACACGCATTGATGAAAGAGCGGCGCCGGCACCCGTGGGCGCCGGCGCCGGAAATCGATGCTGGATGGCGAAGGCGTTACGGCTGCCGGACCATCGGTTTCCCGCAGCAGTTCGGAACCGCGGCACCCTCCGCGGCCGTTTCGGTCACGCCGCACTCGGAGCACTTGTAACCGACCTCCGATGTCGGGGGCGCCGGCTTTTCAGAAGGCGTCGGTTTCTCGGCCGGCGGCGCCGCCGGTTCTTCGCATGCGACGGCGAACATCAGGACGAAAGCGCCCGCCCAGGGCCACAGCACCCGTCGTAGGAGATTTCGCATCCTTCCTCCTCTTCGCGAAACGTTCGACGAAAGATCCCGCATTCACCGCGGCCGGCGCCGTCCAGGGACGGCGCCGGCCCTATCCCGCACCAATCCGCCGGCACGATCTTTAATCCCCGCGGCCGATCCCGGGGTGCTTGTAAGGATATCTGAACCCTTCGGCCGTCAGCGATTCGCCTTTGATCGTGAAGTTCACCCTGGCCGTGAACTCCTCGTCCGCCAACCAGAGCCGCGCCAGGAGATACGGCTCGGCGATTTCCTTTTTCTTCTCCAACGCTTCCTTCTCTATCAGGGCGACGAACTCCACCTTATATTCGCCCATCTGCACCACTTGGCCCTGATACTTGCCTTCCTGCAAGTCTTCCGGTTTCTGGCCCATGCGACCCGGCGACTCCTGCCGTTCTCCCTCACGCCCTTCCTCCCCACCCAGGGTAGGGGTCACGATCTCGGTCTTGAGCGTTTTCTGGGATCCATCCTTCATCTGAAGCACGATTTCGGCCGTCACGTCCTTCAGATCCGCCGACTTTCCGGACGCTTCGCGCAGGAAGATGTGGATCTCATCGCGCCCGGCCATCCCCGGTTTGTCCAGGCCTTCACGACCTTCGCGGTCGCGGTCCATGGGGGGGATTTCCTCACCCAATCGATCCCGCTGCTCCGGCGTCTCCGGGCGCTCCCGTCCTTCCTCGCGCTCGCAACTCATGGTGACGCCAAAGGCCAGGATGACGAGGAACGTCCACGCTGTTTTCATGGCGACGGCTTTCATACGCAGATACCTCCTTCCTTGCCCCTCCTATCTCTTGCTGCATGGGGCCTCTATACTGAAGATGCGCGAGGGCTCGAATTGAGACGCGAAATCAATCGCGCCTTTTAAGGGAAATCCACGCCATGGATTGGAAGCTCTTCGGGTTGACCTTCGGATCCGTCTTTCTGGCCGAGTTCGGAGACAAGACGCAGCTCGCGACGCTAGCCTTTTCCGGCCAGTCCGGAAAGCCGTGGGTGGTCTTCGTCGCCTCGTCTTTCGCCTTGATCGCGGCGACCGCGCTGGGCGCCGCGGCCGGAGGCATCGTATCCGCCTGGCTGTCCCCGATCTGGATGCGCCGTCTCTCCGGCGTTCTGTTTCTCGCCATCGGGGCGTGGCTACTCTGGCCCCAGGGATCTTGACGCCCGCCGCGGCGGCGACGGTGCGAAAGACGACCGACGACAGGCGTGAATCGGGTCACGAGCGATCGCGGCCCGCGTCTACTTTCTCCGCCGGGGTGGGTGTTCCGGGACCGCCATCTTTCTTCTTGATGATCAGCGACGCCAGGACGGAGACGGCGAGGATCACTCCAATGGTGGCCAGCGACCATCCTATCGGAATCTTATAGGTATGCGCCAGGAGCATCTTCACGCCGACGAACCAAAGGATGAGGATGAGGCCGTATTTCAGGAATCGAAAGAGGCCGATGACGCGCGCCAGGAGAAAGTACAGGGCCCGCAATCCCAGAATGGCGAAGACGTTCGAGGTATAGACGATGAACGGGTCGGACGTGATCGCGAAGATCGCGGGGATCGAATCGACCGCAAAGATGACGTCCGTCGTCTCGACCACGAGCAACACGATGAACAGGGGCGTCGCCTTGAGCCGCCCCCCGACGCGGGTGAAGAACCGCTGGCCGTCCAACCGATCGGACGTTCCGAACCACGCCTTGAAGAGACGAACCAGGGGATTCCGTTCGGGATGAACGACCCCTTCCCTCTTCATGAGGAGCTTGAAACCGGTGAACAGGAGGATCGCGCCGAAGACGTAGGTCATCCAGTCGAACGTGTTCAGCAGCGCGGCGCCGCTGGCGATGAACACGGCGCGCATCACGAAGGCGCCCAGAATGCCCCACATCAGAATGCGCGACTCGTATTGCGCCGGAACGCCGAAGTACGAAAAGATGACGATGAAGACGAAGATGTTGTCGACGCTCAGCGACTTCTCGATGAGGTAGCCGGCCAGAAACTCCGATGCGATCCGCGGCCCCTTCATGATATAAATGCCCACGTTGAAGGAGAGCGCCAGAACGATCCAGACGATCGTCCATACGAGCGCCTCGCGCGCGCGGACGACGTGGGCTTTGCGGTGGACGATCCCCAAATCGATCGCGAGCGCGCCCAGCACGAGCACGCCGAAACCGATCCAGAGGATGATCTGATGACTCATGGTCCGCCGTGTATCATAGACCCGCCGTCTTGGCAAGGGCGGGCGCGCGACTCGGGCGTCCCTCCAGGCTCGCTCCCCGGAGTCGGAGCGCGTTGGCGATCACCGAGACGGAGCTGAAGCTCATCGCGGCCGCCGCGATCATCGGACTCAGCAGGAGTCCCGCCAGCGGATAGAGCGCCCCCGCCGCGATCGGCACGCCCATCGCGTTGTAGACGAACGCGAAGAAGAGATTCTGCTTGATGTTCCGCAGCGTCGCTTCGCTCAGCCGGCGGGCCCGGACCACGCCGCGCAGATCCCCCCTTACGAGCGTGACGTCGGCGCTTTCCATGGCGACGTCCGCGCCGGTCCCCATGGCGATGCCCACGTCCGCCCGAGCCAGGGCGGGAGCGTCATTGATGCCGTCTCCGGCCATCGCCACCGTGCGGCCCTGAGCCTGGAGGCGCTCGACCCAGGCTTTTTTCTCTTCCGGCAGCACCTCCGCCGCCACTTCGTCGATCCCGAGCTTCCGCGCGACGGCTTCGGCCGTGGTCCGGCTGTCGCCGGTCAGCATCACGATCCGGAGCCCTTCCTCGTGGAGCGCTCGGACGGCTTCCGGAGCCGTCGCTTTGATGGGGTCGGCCACGCCGAGGAGGCCCGCCGCGCGACCGTCCACCGCCACGAACATGGCCGTCTGTCCCTCGCCGCGCAGCCGCTCCGCCCGCTCCTGAAAATCGCCGGGGGCGATTCCAATCTCGCTCAAAAGCTTCAGATTTCCCACCGCCACCCGGCGGTTCTCCACCGCTCCCGTCGCCCCCTTCCCGGAAAGCGCGCGGAAACCCTGCGCCGGAGCTAAGGATACGCCACGGGCTTCGGCGCCGCGGACGATCGCATTGGCCAGAGGATGTTCGCTCCCGCGCTCCAGGCTGCCGGCCAGGCGGAGCAGATCCGTCTCGGAGAATCCTTCTCCCGCCTGGACGGTCTCGAGTTCGGGCTTGCCTTCGGTCAGCGTCCCCGTCTTGTCCACGATCAACGTGTCGACGCGACGCAACGTCTCGATCGCCTGCGCGTTCTTGAAGAGGACGCCCGCCGCCGCGCCCTGGCCGCTGGCGACCATGATGGACATGGGAGTCGCCAGTCCGAGCGCGCACGGGCACGCGATGATCAGCACGGCGACGGCGTTCACGATCGCGTACGCCATTCGAGGTTCAGGTCCCCACGTGGCCCACGCCAAGAACGCGATCACCGCCACGGCGATGACGGCCGGCACGAACCATCGTGAGACCTGGTCGGCCAGCCTCTGGATGGGAGCGCGGCTGCGCTGAGCTTCGGCCACCATCTGGACGATTCTGGCCAGAAGCGTTTCCTCGCCGACTTTCTCCACCGTCATGAGAAGCGAACCCGTGCCGTTCAACGTGGCGCCGACCAATCGGTCGCCCGTTCGCTTCTCCACGGGCATCGGCTCTCCGGTGATCATGGACTCGTCGACCGCGCTCTCGCCGTCAACCACCGTACCGTCGAGGGGCACTTTCTCTCCCGGGCGCACTCGCAGCCGGTCGCCGACCCGAACCTGGTCGAGCGCGACGTCCTCTTCGGCGCCGTTCGCGAGCACGCGCCGGGCCGTCTTGGGGGCCAGTCCCAGGAGGGCGCGGATGGCGGCGCCCGTCCGGCGGCGGGCACCCAGCTCGAGGACTTGCCCGAGAAGCACCAGCGCGGTGATGACGGCGGCGGCCTCGAAATAGACGTCCACCTCGCCTCCATGCCGCCGGAACGTAACCGGGAAGAGGTCCGGCCACAAGACGGCGAAGACGCTGAAGACGTACGCGACGCCGATGCCGAGCGCGATGAGCGTGAACATGTTCGGAGCGCGATGGACGACCGACTGGCCTCCGCGAACCAGGAGCGGCCATCCGGCCCAGAGAACGACCGGGGTGGCCAGCGCCAGTTCGATCCAGGACCGCCATCGCGCCGAGAAGATGTGCGACATCGGCCGCTCGGGGAGCATGTCGAGCATCGCGACGAGGAGCAGGGGAAGCGACAGGGCCGCCGCCCACCAGAAACGGCGGGTCATGTCGCGAAGTTCGGAGGGCTCCTCCTCGGCCGCCGCCTGCTGAACGGGTTCGAGGGCCATGCCGCAGATCGGACAGGCCCCGGGATGCGGCTTCCGGATCTCCGGGTGCATGGGGCACGTGTACTCCGTCCCCTTCGGAGGCGGTGCTTTGGATGTCTCCTCGAGGAATGCCGAAGGGTCTTTGGCGAACCGTGCGCGGCACGATTCGCCGCAGAAACGGTACGTCGTTCCCTGGTGCTCATGCTTCAGGGGCGTGTCCTCAGCGACCGTCATCCCGCACACGGGATCGCGAGTCGTCCTCGCGCCGTGGGGCTCGTGGCCGCGATGGTCGGATTTCATGGGGCGGAAGGACGTCGTGAGTGTATCCGCATGAAGGTAACATCACGGCGCGATCTATCGAAATACTCTTCGAGCGTCCGGTCGGGGTCGTTGTAGCTGTCCCGAAGATACTCGATGAAATCCCCCCGAAAGCGGCCTCCGTCAAAGTTCATGAGGAAACAGACCGCCGCGCCGGCTCCTCGATAGTTCATGCGTTTCATTTCGTCCTCGCCAACGCCCTCCATACCGCCCAGGCGACCCGAACCTCCCGGAGCGCTTCGACATAGGCCAGCTTGAATTGCTCCTTTTCCCGCCTCAGGGGCAGGATGTCCGCGAGACTCACGTCGCCCGCCGCATGGCGCGTCTCCGCGCCGCGGAGCACGGCTTCCGCGCGCGGCAGGATCTCCCCCTTGAGAAGCTCCGCGTGCGCCATCGCCCGCGCCATCCTGAGATGGGCCTCCCGGGCTCGCCGTTCGAGCTCGATCCTCGCGGCCTGCGTCCGAACCCACGCGGCATTCGTCTCCGCGCGCAGTTCCCGGATCCGTCCCTGATTGCGGTCGAAAACGGGCAGGGGTACCGCGATCCCGGCATCGAAGGCGTTTGCGTTCTCGGCCTCCACGCGGCGATAGAAGAGATCCAAGTTCACGTCCGGAATGCGCTGGGCGAGGGCCAGATCCAGGCGCGCGCGTTCCACGGCCAGTCCGGCCCGCGCCGATTCCATCAACGGATGCGTTTCCAGTTCGGCCAGCAGCCTTCGAAGATCCGGGACGCGAAGCGCGATTTCGAGAGATCCCGAAACGGATTCGATGGACAGAGCCGGTTCTCCGAGCGCAGCGGCCAGCGCCAGGCCCGCCTCCTTCCGCAGCGAAACCGCGCGCTCATGTTCGGATCGGAGGCGCAACTGTTCCAACTCCACGCGGGCCACGTCTTCGGGCAACGCATCCCCGGCCTCCCGGCGCGCCTTCGTGATCGCGACGACACGTTCGGCCAGCCGGAGACTCTCGGCATGACTCCGCACCACCTCTTCCATGTAAAGAACCGCGGCGAAATCGGCCTCGACACGGCCGCGGATTTCGAGGCGGCGGACGTCGAGTTCTCGAATCCGCCGGTCCCGCTCCAACTCCTCCATCCGCGCCGCGGCGCTCAGCCGGCCCCCCATCGGAAAGCCTTGGCTCAGGCCCGCCACGTACTCCGCTTCCCCGGCCACGCCGCCGCGGAGCGGCGCCACTTCCATGCGGGCCACGACCTGGGGATTCGGAAAAAGCGCGGCCTGATCCGCGCGTCCTTGAGCCGCCTCGATCTCGGCCTGAGCCGCCCTGAGCTGCGGATGAATCGACTCCGCCATCGAAAAGGCCTGCTCCAGAGTCAGATCCTGAAGGCGACGGGGAGGCGGCTTCGCGTCTTGCACCCGCGCTTCGGTCTCGCGCTCCGGGGAACTGGGCCAACCCTCCGGCGGCCGGGACACCGCGCAGCCGGTCACGAGCGTCAGCCAGAACCACATCTTGTTCATGAGGCGCCTCCTGAGACGGGCCGTCCGAATCGCAGGTAGATCACCGGGACGACGATCATATTGAGCACCATCGAGGTGAGCAGTCCGAACAGGATCACGATCGCCATTGGCGTCTGAATCTCATTTCCGGGCTTGCCTCCGCCGAACGCGAGCGGGATGAGGGCCAGTCCCGCGGCCAGCGCGGTCATCAGGATCGGCGCCAGCCGTTCGAGCGCGCCGCGGAAAACCGCTTCCCGGAAGTCCGTGACGCCTTCCACTTCTTGAAGATGTCGGATGTGCGAGACCAGCATGATGCCGTTTCGGGTGGCGATGCCGAACACTGTGATGAATCCGATGAGGGATGCAACCGAAAGGACGCCCCCCGAGAGGAAGACGCCCGCCACCCCGCCGATCAACGCCAGAGGAAGGTTGATCATGACGATCAAGGCATCGCGGCTGTTGCGGAAGGCCATGTTCAGGAGCAGGCCGATCCCGAGAACGACCCCGACGCCGAGAAACGCCAGGGTCCGCGCCGCCTCGCCGGCCGCCTCGAATTGACCGCCGTACTCGACCCGATATCCGGCGGGAATGATCGGCGTGACCTTCTCCCGAATGTCCCGGACGACGGACGCCACGTCGCGCCCGGCGACGTTGCACATGACCACGAACTTCCGCTCGACCCCCTCGCGGCTGATCGTGTTGGGGCCCCGTTCCTTGCGGATTTCGGCCAACGAACGCATCAGCAGGCCGGTTCCGGAGGGGGCATGAACGGGAATATCTCCAAGCGTACCCGGCGTCCACGGCTCTTCGCCCCGGATTCGAACCACGATCTCGAACGAATTCCTCCCTTCGATCAGGCGTCCCACGGAATGCCCTTTGTTGGCGGCTTCAAGCGTATGGGTCGCTTCCTCCATAGCCAGTCCGTGCCGAGCCATCGCGAAACGGTCGAAGCGGACGTTCAGGATGGGAATTTCAACCTGCTGTTCGGCCGACAAATCCACCACCCCCTCGACCGTTGCCATCGCCCGGCGGACCTCCTCGCCGATGGCCCACAGGCGCGAGAGGCTCTCTCCGAAGATTTTCACGGCGACGTTGGCGCGCGTCCCTGAAAGGATGTGATCGATCCGGTGCGAGATGGGCTGGCCGATGGTGAAATTCATTCCCGGAATCAGCGAAAGGTCGCGGCGGATGGCGGCCAGGAATTCCTCCTTGTCGCGATCCTTCATGGAGAGCGAAACGTCCAGCTCGGCGGCTTCGACTCCTTGAGCATGCTCGTCCTGCTCCGCGCGTCCGGTCCGCCGTCCGACCGATACGACCTCGGGATGCGACATCAGGATCTCCTCCGCCATCCGCCCCAGCGCATCGGCCTCGGGAAGCGACGTTCCCGGCAGCGTCACGGCGCTGATCGTGAGCGACCCTTCGTTGAAGTCGGGCAGAAAAGCCCGTCCCATTCGGGTCGAGGCGGCCAAGGCCAGAATGAAGAGCGCGACCGCCGGGATCGTGATCCGCCACGGATGGCGGAGCGCGGAGTCGAGGAATGTCGCGTACCCGGCCTTGAGGATGCGCATGACTCGAGGCTCTCTACTCTCCCTCACCGCCCGACTGCGAGGGAGCAGCAGATGACAGAGCACCGGCGTCACCGTCACCGCCACGCCGAGGGAGGCGAGGAGCGATACCGTGTACGCGATTCCCAAAGGCCTGAGCAAGCGCCCCTCCACGCCCGAGAGAAAAAAGAGCGGCACGAACACCAGCACGATGACGAGCGTCGCGTAGACGATCGACGTCCGGATCTCGAGGCTGGCGTCGTACACCACCTGAAGCGTCGGACGGCGCCCCTCCGGAGGAAGCGCTCCGTTTTCGCGGAGCCGCCGGAACACGTTCTCGACGTCGATGACCGCGTCGTCCACGAGGGCCCCGATCGCGATGGCCATGCCGCCGAGCGTCATCGTGTTGATCGTCGCTCCGAAGGCCTTGAGCGTGAGGATCGCCGTGAGCAGCGAAAGCGGAATGGCCGTCAGGGTGATAAACGTCGCCCTCAGGTTGGCCAGGAACAGAAGCACGATGACGACCACCAAGAGGCCGCCGTCTCTCAAGGCGTGAAGAACGTTGTTGACGGCGACTTCGATGAAATCGGCCTGCCGAAAGATGCGCCCGTCGATCTTCATGCCCGGCGGCAGCTTGCCGGACAGCTCGGACAAGACCTTGTCGATCTCCCGCGTCAGCGCGAGAGTGTTGGCCCCCGGCTGCTTCTGCACCGCCAGGATCACGGCGGGCCGGCCGTTCGCCGACCCGTCGCCGCGCCTGGGCGCGCCTCCCGCCTGGACCTCGCCGAGATGAGCGACGGTCACGGGACGCCCTTCTCGGAGGGTCACGACGGTTTCGGAAACGTCCGCCGGACTTCTCAAACGGCCCATTCCGGTCACGAGGTATTCGGACCCCGCGTGGTTGATGAATCCGGCCGAGAGGTTTTCGTTGGAAGCGGCCAGGGCCTCTCCGACCTCGTTCATGGAGACGCCGTACCGGCGCAGCTTGGCCGCGGAGAGGATCACCTGGATCTGCTTCTCCTCACCGCCGAGGGCCGTGACTTGAGATACCCCCGCAATCGACAAAAGGCGGCGCCGCACGACGGTGTCGGCCTCGGTTCTCAGATCGAGCGGACTGTGGCGGTCGGAGGTCATGGCGATGAACATGATCTCGCCCATGATCGAGCTGGTGGGAGCGATGACGGGAGGCTCCACTTCGGGCGGAAGGCTGTTGGCGACGAGGGCCAGCTTTTCACTCACCACTTGGCGCGCGGCCGCGAGGTTCGTTCCCCAGTCGAACTCCACCCACAGCACCGATAACCCGACGGCGGTGGAAGAACGGACGCGGCGAACCCCGGGGGCGCCGTTCACGGCCGTCTCCAGCGGGAACGTGATTTGGCTTTCCACCTCGGTCGGCGCCATTCCGTAGGCTTCGGTGAGCACGGTGACCGTAGGCGCCGTAAGGTCGGGGAATACGTCGACGGGCATGGTGAAGGCCACCACGCCTCCGGTGGCGCACAACAAGAGTCCCAAGCCCACCACCGCCGCGCGGTTGGCGAGCGACCATCGAATGAGCGCCGGCATCATGTGAGGGTCTCCTCGTTCCTCGAACTCCCGGAGGAACCGGAGAACACGGAGAAAAAATTCACCACGGAGCCATGGAGGCACGGCGCGGCCAGGCTCGCAACCAAACGGATTTTTATAAGAAACTCATCTTCGACCATATGCCGATCTCCCTATCTCCAAGGTCTCTTCATCCCCAAGATTTTTCTCCGCGCCTCCGTGGTTGTTCCTTCTCCGTGAGCTCCGCTCCCTCGGTGGCCTCCCTGGCTCAGGCTTATTAATGTGGGTGACCATGCGCGGGAATCGATGAAGACGCCGACGCCAGGCGGACCGCGTAGGCGCCGCGGGTCACCACGCGTTCGCCGGCCGCCAATCCCTCCAGGACCTGGACAAAGCCCGAATCCCGGATTCCCACGGTGAGGTCGCGCCTCTGGAACGTCTCGCCGGAAACCTGGACAAACGCCACGGGACGCCCTTCTTCATCCACGATCGCCGTTTCCGGAATGGCGATCGCCTCCTCGGCGCGGGCCGTTTCGAGGTACACGTTGAGCGCGCCTCCGATTTTGAGGCGGCCTTCCGCGTTGCCGACTTCGTAGATCAACGGCACCGATCGGGTGGCCGGATCGACTTCGGGTCCGAAGAGGAGCAGCCGCCCGCCGCTCTCGCCCAGGATCGGAACGAACCGTCCTCTGGCTTCGGGGGTTTCGTAGACGGCGCCGGCGGATTTCCCGATCCGCGCCACGTCGACCTCCGGCACCCGCGCCTCGATGAGAACCGTCTCGGTGTTCAGGATCGTGAGCATGGCCCGGTCCGCGGCGACGAACTCTCCCAACCCCGCGGCGATGTTCGTGATCGTTCCGGCGATGGGCGCCTTCAGTTCGAAGACCGGAAGCGGACCCGTTTCGGATCGAATCGCGGCGCCGGACTTCTCATAGGCGGCCTTAAGCGCCAGGGCCGCCTGATGCGTGGCGCGGGCCATGTGGAGCGAATATTCGGACTCCTGAAGTTCTCGTTCCGCCCTGGCTTGTCCCTCGACCAGTTTCCGCATCCGGGCATGGGCGATTTCGGCTTGATCCACGGCCAGCTTGGTCTTCACGATTTCGGCCTCTGCCTCCACCATCCGAGCGGCCCAGTCGGAGATCGGCGGTTGAATGAATGCCAGGAGTTCTCCCGCGGACACGCGGCGGCCGAGTCGCAAGGTCGCCTCTCCGGGGGGCTCGATGAGGCGGCCGCCGATGGGCGGCGCGATGTGCGCCCTTCCGCCCGGTCGGGCCAAGACCGTACCGGGCAGCTTCAGCCGTTCCACCATTCGGCGGTTTCCCACCGCTTCGATGGCGGTACGGAGCATCCATTGCTGCTCTTTGAGAAAGGTGATGCCCTCGGCGGTCTCGGGATCGGGCGCTTTCGCGGCCTCTTCGGGCGTCGCGTAGACGATGATGGGAGAAAGCTCCACCAGACTTTCGAGGCCATCCGTGGGGATCCGAATCGCGACCCGCCACGCTCCCGCCCGCGGGAACGAGATCTCCGGAATGTAAATCCCGGGTCGCTTGGGGGCTTGCTCGACATGCTCGACGGCGTTCCCCGCTTCCGGAGTCAGAACGAACGTAAGTTTCCCTTCGCGCCGCGGCTGACCGTTCGTGAGGTCGGTGACGTGGGTCACGAATCGGACCGCCCGATTGGCCGCGGGAAGTTCGTGCTCCAGAAAAATCTCATGCCGCTCCGACCACACCGTGATTTGCGCGGTCTTGCGCTCTTGCTCCTTGTCCGCCTCGCCATGGTCATGACCATGGGGGTGGCAGCCGGCCAACAAGACCGACGTCATAATGGACCATCTCATCGTCACAGGCTCCAAAAACAGACCGTGGGCTACGCCGCCGTTTGCGGCCGAAAGGATCCCTGGATGTGAAAGCTAGACAACGGGAACGTGCAGGATATCGACGACGGAGGGAGGATGATGGGTGTGAAGCAAAGGCACGCGGATTCGAACGGCGTTCCAGGATTCTTCGATCGAGCATTCGATGGTCAACGCCAGGGTCACGCCGGAGGGGCAGCACGTGTGCGTGTCATGATGGTGGCACGGGCTGTCCGGAGTTTCATGATGGTCGTCGGCATCGCCGTGGTAATGGTTTCCCTCCCCCTCGGCGGGATGGCCGAGACCAAGATGATGGTCATGGTCGGCGACGGCCGCGGCGAGCTCGGCATGATCGGAGCCCGAGGTCGCCAGGATCAATGCCAGCGCCAAAGCCGAACGGAAACACGTGGCCATGAGCGACAGGTTATACGTCGTCAGGCACCACCGCAACAAATAGGAAACACTGCCTCCGAACGCTCGGTCATATCTGTTGTCTTAGACGCGTCGAGACCGATACCATAGCCGATGCACGAAGGCTTCGCGGAGGCTTCATGCGATTCGGGGGCCTTTCGCTGATCTTGGCGCTTCCCGTATTGGGACAGCAAGCCGAGCGCATCTCCCTCAACGCGGATTTCACCTGGGGAAGCCAACATCGCCCTGGCCGCCAGAGCGCGGTCGTCATCACACTCGACAACCCGGGCGGCGGATTTGAAGCGGAGTTGCTTCTCCGCTGGGGCTTGGCGGGGACGTTCCAGCGCAAAGAGGTGACGCCGGAGTCGCTGCACGGGCAGATGGGGCCGATCTACCGGATTCCGGCTTCGGTGCCCGCAAAGTCGCGCCGCCGGTACTTTGCGAACGTCCAGGGCAACGTGGAGGGCAGCTACAGCCTTTGGATTTTTCTGGTTTCAGGATCCAAGTGTCTCGCTCGGTTCGAGGTATTGAACCTCCCCGCCAAGGACGACGGTCCCCGGGTAGGTGTCGTCGGTTCCAGCCATCCGCATGGATTCTCGGGAACGGGAGTCACGTTGAGTTTGGTTCGGCCCGACGAATTGCCGAACCGATGGCACGGATACGAGGCGGTGGACGTCGTCTTGTGGACCGACGCCGACGGGGCGCAAGTCAGGGATTCCGCTCATGTGGAGGCGCTCCGCCAATGGATTGTGGGAGGCGGGCGGCTGGTCATTGCGCGCGCCAACACGGCCGGGTTCGCCGGAACATTTCTCGAGGAGCTGGCCCCGGTGACCAGCCGCGGTTCGCGCGCCTGCTCGATGTGGAGCGCGCTGGCGGAATTCGCGGGATCTGAAGAAGGGCCTCGGGGGGAAGGCGCCCTATTGGAGGTTCGCCCGCGCGAGGGGAACATCCTGATCTCGGCGGCAGATACCCCGCTGGCGGTCGAAGCGCCTTTAGGTCGGGGCAAGGTGACGTTTCTCGCGTTCGATCCGGCGGCCGAGCCGTTCGCCTCCTGGAGAAACGCGGATCGATTCTGGAAGAAGCTGCTCGATCTTCCCCCCATAGTTCCATCCGATGGAGCTATCGCCACGACATTCTCGTGGAGCAATTACTACTCTCACACCCTTGTGGTGCAGGCCCTGGGATCGATCGAACTCTCCGGGCTCCTGGGCCAGCAACCCGGGCTCTCGCTTCCATCGCTGGACTGGGTGTTCTGGCTCATCCTCCTCTACGTGCTCCTGGTCGGCCCGATCGATTATCTAGTGCTCCGGCGCCTGAAAAAGATGGAGCTGACGTGGATCACGTTTCCCACGTACGTCTGCGTCTTTTCGATCCTCGCTCTGTTCGCAAGTCTGCGCGCCGCGAAACAAGCGGCCGTCTACCGAGAAATTTCCGTGGTGGACCAGGTTCCAGCGGCCGGCATGACGCACGGCCGATCCTTGGCCGGCATCCTGATCCCGAAAGAGGCGACTGTTTCTGCCGTCGCGAGAAAATCCGATGCATCTATCATGCCGGTCCCGATGATCGGCTACAACGCTTCGGGTGAACCATCCGTCGGAGACGGACGTGTCGACGACTGGTACTTCCCGCGCGGATCGACAGGCGTCGCGGCGGTGAAGTGGTGCGAGAAAGGCGTCCGCATCCGCGTCGAACCGGACGGTCCCGATCGGGTCCACGTCACCAATGAAGGCGCGCCGCTTACCCAATCTTTTTATCTGCGATCGGACAAAGCCTACTCGCTGGGAACCATTCCCCGGGGCCGATCAAGCTTTGACCTTGAGAATGCGAGCCCCCTACACCCCGGCTTGAAGGCCGACGGTGGGGAAGATGCCAGGATGACAGGCCGGCAGTTCCCCCGCGCCCTGAAGTCCGAAAATGAACTCCGCAGCGTAATAAAGTCGCGTCTGCTGTGGATCTGTTTTGCGCGTCGATTCAGTTCAGCCTCGTCGAGAATAGGGACCGGATTCGCGGCGGAGCTCGACGCCTCGTCATGGATCGAGAACGGCGGCGCGATCCTCATGGGATGGAGTGAAGAGGCGAGCGTCCTCGATTTCGAGGACGTCATGCCGCGGAAGACCGTCGACACCTTGGTGAGGGTTTTTGTGGCTCATGATTAACGTCACGCATTTGAGCAAACACTACGGCGCGACGTGGGCGCTGAGCGACGTCTCGCTGACCATCGACGCCGGCGACATGTTCGGCTTGATCGGTCCCAACGGCGCCGGAAAGACGACGCTCATCCGGATCCTCGCCACGCTACTCAAACCCACGACCGGCTCCGCGACCATCGACGGCTGCCTCGTGTCCACGGGCGAGCCCAAGATACGCCGCCTCATCGGCTACCTACCGGATTTTTTCGGCGTGTACGAGGACATGCGGGTTCGCGAGTATCTGGAATTCTTCGCCGCCGCGTACGGCGTCAAGAACCCCCGGCGCGCGCAGATCGTCCAGGGCGTCCTGGAACTGACCGATCTCGCCGGAAAGAAAGAAGAGATCATCGGCACCCTTTCCCGCGGCATGCAGCAGAGGCTGGGGCTGGCGCGCGTGCTGGTCCACGATCCCAAAGTCTTGCTTCTGGACGAACCCGCTTCCGGCCTGGATCCTCGCGCGCGCATCGAAATCCGCGAATTGCTGAAGGAGCTGCGGCGGATGGGCAAGACGATCCTGATCTCGTCCCACATCCTGGCCGACCTGGCGGACTTGTGCAACAAGATCGGACTCATCGAGAAGGGCAAGCTGCTCTACGCGGGCGAGATCTCCAAGGCCATGGAGATGGTCCAGAGCGGCGATGTATGGATCGTCGAAGTCGCCGGCGAGACCGAACGGGCGCTGGCGGTGCTCCGGCAGCAGGCCTTCGTACGGCGCGCCGAGCTGAACAACGGCCACATCCTGGTTTCAACGGACGGCCATGAACCGGACGCGATTCCCCGCATTCTCGTGCAGGAAGGATTGAGATTGAGGACGTTCCACCGCGAAGACGTGACGCTGGAGGACGCGTTTATGAGGCTGACGAAGGGCGAGGTTTCGTGAAGACGCTCAAGGCGGCCTGGGAGACGTTCGGCCTCGATCCCGTGATGCGCAAGGAGTTCTACGGGATCAGCCGGCGCTGGCAAACCTACGCCTTCCGCGCCGTTTACGTTGGCGTCCTCACGCTGGCCGTCTGGTCCATGTGGAAAACATTCGAAGAGAACCTGCTGAGGTACTTTGCGTTCACCGGGCAAATGGACTACTCGATGTACGCTCAATTCGGGCGGGAGCTCTTCGTCGGCTTCAGCGCGGTGCAGTACGTATTGCTGGCCCTCGTGGCGGTCATCGCCGGCTCCGACCTCATTTCCAAGGAAGTCCGCGAAGGGACACTGGGCATTCTGGCGATCACGCCGCTGATTTCGCGGCGCATCGTCTGGGGCAAATGGAAATCGGCCGTCGGCTATACGGCGATCATCCTCGTATCGGGCATTCCCGTCCTGGCGCTCGGCATCTACATGGGCGGCGTCGAACCGGGGGACCTCCTCCGCGTGACGGCGCTCACGCTTTCCACGGCCGTCCTTTGCGCCGCGTTCGCTATCCTCTGTTCGTCACTGACCCGTCACGCCTATCAGAGCCTTCTACTGGGCACGCTGGGAATGATCCTGTATGCGCTGGTCCCGGTCACGGTGGAATTTTTTCTCGGTAATGGCCGGTTCCCGGAGTGGGCGCCGTGGGCTCATCCGGTTTATGCGTTCGCGGCCGTCCTCGGGCGAACCGCGCGGAGCGCGAATGTCCTGGAGTATTCCTGGATATCCTCCTCGTGCGTCTCCATTTTCCTGGCGGCGCTCTGCCTGGGTGTCACCTCACTGCGGCTGAGATGGCTCATCAAGAGCGTGCCGCGCCCGCCGCTGATTCGGAGGTTCTTTGAGCGCCTTGACCGGATCTTCGAATCTTCCCGTCTCGGCGTCAGAATATGGAAAGTCGGCGGCGATGTCTGGGATTTCAACCCGTGTCTCTGGAAGGAATTCCGCTCTCAGATCACGGGCCGGGTGCATTATCTCGTTCGAATCGGGGTTGTCGTGCTCGGCGGCCTTACCCTCCTGTTCAGCATGGCGTTGCAGAAACGCTGGGATGAGATGGTATTCATTTCGATCTATCTCATCCTCATGGTCATTTGGATTCTGGCATGCGTAGGTGCGGGCGCGGCCGCGTTCACCAAGGAGAAAGAAGAAAAGAAATGGGATCTCCTGCTCACCACGCCGATGGGCGCAGGCCAGATCCTTGGCGCCAAACTGGCCGGGGCTTTCCTGAACGTGGCCGTCCCGGTGCTCACGCTTTGCTTTTTCTGCCTCCTTCTTTTCGTGTTCTCCGAAGGGAGGTTCGGTTCCCTGCTCTTTTCAACGCTGATCTTCGGGGGTTTCACGATCTGTGTCGGACTTTTCTTCTCGCAGATGGTCGGCCAGACCCGCAAGGCGTATTTCTTGACGTTGATGGTGCTCGTCCTCATCCTGGCCGTGATCCCCACGGCTCTGGCAATCATGGAAGTGTCGCAGCGTAGCCCGTTCCGCAGGCAAGTATTGGTTGAGCCCTTCCTGTGGGCCACGAGCCCGTTCATGTATTTGCGCACCCTGGTAAGATACAACCCTCCTGATGGCTGGCAGCACGCCGCTTCCCTGGGCGTGATTTATGCGCTCGCTTCGGCCATCCTTGCGGGAGTTTGCGAAAGCCGATTGCAGAAACGATAGGACGCGGAGGTTACCATGGGTCCGGACAGCGCTTGTCGGGATCTGATCCGCTACACGCGCCGCGCGCGGCGCCGACTGATGATGGTTCGCGGCCTGCGCCGGATGCTTCAGGTGTTTTTCTACGCGCTTTGCGCCGTGTTCGTCTGGATCCTGGTGGGCAAGCTCCTGGCTTTCCCGCTGCCGGCTGCGGAAACCGCCTTGGCGCTCCTTGGCATCGTCATCCTAGGCGGCATCGCCGGCGCGCTCTTGCCGCGCATGGGGTTGCTCGAAGCCGCCGGCGCCGCCGACGCGAGCGCCGGATGGAAGGAACGGCTCTCCAGCGCCCTCGCCCTCCCCACAGTATCCCATTCGATGGAGCACGCGCTGATTGAAGATGTTCGCATCCGGCTCGCCGAAAGTGCGCCCTCCCGGCTCTTCCCGTTGCGCGCGCCGCGAGAATTCAAGTTCGCGCCACTCGTCGCCGCGGCGGTCGTCGCCGCCACGCTCTGGATGCCGGCGCTCGACCTCCTGGGAATCCGAGAGCGGGCCGAGAAGGAGGGTCAAGAGAAGAAAGAGATGGCGGTCGCGATCGAGAAGTTGGAACAGAAGAAGAAAGATCTCTCGAAATCCGACCGGCCGCTGGAAAAGGTGAAGCAAGCCATTTCGAAAATCGACGAGCTCGCCAAAGATCTCAAGCAGGATCCACCGCTTCCGAAGAAGGAGGCGCTGGCGAAGATCTCCAACGCGGCGGACGAGCTTCGAAAGATGAAGGAGGGCTTGAACAAATCGGAGGCGCTCGCGGAGAAGCTCCGGAAAGCCGCGCTGAAGGCCGGAGGCGAAGCCGGCGAGCTGGGCGCCAAGATCCGGCAGGGCCGGTTCCGCGAGGCGGCGCACGAGCTGGCGAAGATGCGCAATGCCTTGCAGGAGGGAAAACTTAGCCAAGCCGAAAAGGAGAAGCTCCGCAAGCAGATCGAGGCGTTGAAGAAGCGGCTCGGTGAAGGCAAGGATCTGTCCGAATTCGAGAAAGCGCTCGCGAAGGCGATGCAGGGACTCGCGCAGGGCGACGAGTCGATGATGGACGACCTCCAGCAAGCCATGAGCGGTCTGGACGGCGACCTGGTGGAAAACGAGGCGCTCGCCGAAGCGCTCAAGGATCTGGAGGGCCTCGCCGACGCGCTGGCGAAGGACCAACATCGCTGCCCGAGCTGAGGAAAGGACGCGGGCCCCTCAGGCTGAGAGGGCGAAGGCTCGGGCTGACCGGGCGGATTCGGTCGCGGTCGCGGCCGAGGAAGAGGTTGGGCGGAAGGTGATTCCGAGGGATCCGGCGGCGCATTCGCCAATCGAGGACAGGGTCAAGGAGGCCAGGCTCCGGAAAATCCCCACGACGTCGGCGTGGAAAAAACCAAACTGCCCTCGCAGCTCGGCCAGGGCGTCTACGTCGGCGCCTATACGATGAAGGGCGACCCTCCGAAGGGCGAGGCCGCCGCGCAATACGCCGAAGTGCAGGCGGCGTATGCGCGGGAAGCCATGGACGCGCTCTCGAACCAGAAGGTGCCCGCCTCATATCGTGACTTCGTTCGCGAGTATTTCGACTCGATCAAAGGAGAGCGGTAAACTCTCGCCGATCTCGGCGTGCTCGGTGATGGGACCTGTCGCAAGAATTCCCGGTCCGAGCTCCCGGAGAAATCGGAGGTCGCGGAGAAAAATCTCCGTGGTGGAAATTCTTTTCCGTGCACTCCGACTCCTCCGTGACCTCCCCGGGTCACGGTTATGAAATAGCTTCTTTGAATCGAAAAAGCCTTCATGAAATTTGCTTGCCTCTTCGCTGCGGCGGCGGCTCTGGCTTCGCACGCCTGCTCCCGGGGATCGCGAGAGGTTGTCGTCTACGCCTCGGTCGACGAGATCTACGCGCGCGGAATCTTCGAGGCCTTCACGCGGGAGACCGGCATCGCGGTTCGAGCCGTGTACGACACGGAAGAGGCCAAGACGCTGGGCCTGGTTCACCGCCTTCTGGCCGAACGCGGGAGCCCGCGCGCGGACGTCTTCTGGAACGGCGAATGCTCGCGAACGGCGCTTCTGGATCGGGAGGGAATTTTAAGCCCGTATCGGCCCCCGACGGCGGAGGGCATCGGCGCGTCATGGCGCGATCCCGACGGCGCGTGGACCGGGTTCGGCGCCCGCGCGCGCGTCATCGTCTACAACACGAATCGCGTCCAGGAACCCCCCGCGACGCTGGAGGAGTTGACGCGGCCTCCGTGGAAAGGTCGGGTCGCCATGGCGAATCCGCTGTTTGGCACCACCGCCACGCATGTGGCGGCTCTCTTCCACGTTCGCGGCGAGGCGGCGACCTTGAGGCTGCTCGAAGCGCTCCGATCCAACGGCGTACGCCTGGTGGGAGGCAACTCGCACGTGCGGGATCTCGTCGCCCGCGGGGACTGCGATGTCGGACTCACCGATTCCGACGACGTGTGGATCGGCAAGGAGCGCGGCGATCCGGTCGCGATGGTCTTTCCGGATCAGGACGTGACGGGAACGCTCATCATTCCGAACTCGGTCGCCTTGATTCGAGGCGCTCCCCATTCCACGTGCGGCCGCGCATTCATCGATTACTTGCTCCGATCGGAAACGGAAGGCCGGCTGGCCAGCGGCCGGGCGCGACAGATTCCCGTTCGTCCTGAAGTGCCCGGGCCGGAAGGGATGCCCTTGCTGGAGCGCCTGAAAATAATGAATGTTGATTGGTCCCGGCTTGAGCCGCCGGAAGTATTTCTCGAAAAGGTACGGAGTCTCTTCGCATCATGACCAGAGCGTTCGGCCTCCTCTTGCTCCTCCCGCTCGCGGGATTCGCGCTCGAGGCGATTTCCGGCTCCGGGGAATTCGTATTCCCCGCGCGAGCCTGGGGACTGACGCTGGCCGGCGCAGCGAGCACGGCCGCGCTGAGCATTGCGGTGGGCGTTCCCGCGGGATGGTTCCTTGCCGGCGGCGGACCTGTCCGATCGCTCGCCGCGCTTCCGCTGCTCCTCCCGACGCTCCTGGCGGCCGCGTGTTGGATGGCATTAGGGTTGCCTATCCCGGGTCTCTTCGGATGCGCCGTGATTCATGGGGCCGTGTACTGGCCCGTGGTGGCGCTGGCCGTCGGCGCGGCGCTGGCCCGTATTCCTCGCCCTCATCTGGACGCCGCGGACTTGCAGCTTTCACGGACGCAGATCCTGAGGCTTGTCGTGTGGCCGCATGCGCGCCGTCCGCTCCTGGCCGCGGCCGGAATCGTATTCCTGCTGTCCGCCTCGGAGTTCACGGTGCCGGCGACGTTCGCCGTTCCGACCCTCTCCGTCGTGATCTATGAACGCCTGAGCGCGTTTCAATTCGCCGCCGCGGCGTGGGCCGGCCTTCCCATGATCCTCGCGGCGCTCGCCTTCGCGATATGGGTCCGGCGCATTCCGCTCATTCCGAAGGCCGGAGCGGCACGATTTCCGCGCACGCCCGCCTTGACCGCGGGCGCCTGGGTCATCGCGACGGCGGCATGGATCCTTTCATTCGGATTGCCCGTCGCGTTGTTCGTGAACCGCGCGGGAACCCTGTCGGCCGTTCTGAGCGTCTGGGCCGATTTCGGCGTCTCGATCGTCTGGAGCGCGGGAGTGGCCGCCGCCGTGGCGGCCATCCTCGTGACGTGGTCTTCCCTTTCCGCACGCCGGTCGGCGATGGAGCCTCTGTGGCTGGCGGCGTTGTTTCTTCCCGGCATCGTACCCGCCCTTGGACTCGCGGCCCTCAGCGGCCGGCTCGGCCTGCCGCTGTGGTTCATGGACAGCGGAGCGCTCCTGGCGCTGGCGCTGATGAGCCGCTTCGCGGCGGTCGCCTGGCTGCCGTTGAGGGATGCCGTCGAACGTTCCCACATCGAAGCGGGAGAGCTGTCGGGAATGTCGCGGGCGCGGATCTGGCGCAAGATCGTGCTGCCCGCCGCGCTCCCGAAGGCGCTGGCGGCCGGCGCGATCGTCTTCTTCCTCGCGCTGGCCGAGATCGGTCCGGCCGTTCTGCTGAGTCCGCCGGGGCGGCAGACCGTCGCCCTGCACCTCTTCAACTGGATGCACTACGGGTACGACGAAACGGTGGCGTCGCTGTCCCTCATGCTCGTGGGGACCGTCGGCGCCGTATGGAGCCTCGTCCATGTCGGGTGTTTCCGTCGGAATCCGATCGCTGTCTAAATCGCTCGGCGGGCGCGTGGTGCTGCGGGCGATCCATCTGGACGTCGCCGCCGGAGAGTGGCTGGCGTTGGTCGGGCCTTCGGGCTCCGGCAAGACGACGCTGCTTCGCCTGATCGCGGGACTCGATCGTCCGGAGGGCGGAGAGATCCTGTTCGACGGGTGCGACGCCGCCTCCATCCCGCCCCGGCATCGCGACGTGGGCATGGTCTTCCAAGATCTCGCGCTTTGGCCCTACCTTTCGGTTCATGACCACCTGTCCGAAGTGGGCGGCGACGCCGCCGGCGAGCTCGTCGAGCGGTTCGGCTTGACCGGACTCGAGCGCATGCGCCCTCACGAGCTGTCCGGCGGCGAGCAACAGCGTCTCGCTCTGGCCCGAGCGGTGGCGCGCTCCCCGCGGCTCCTCCTCCTTGACGAACCTTTTTCGAGCCTCGATCCCGTGCTGCGCCGCGCTCTGGCCGGAACGCTCCGCGAGCTTCAGCGGGAACGTGAGATCACGACGATTTATGTCAGCCACTACTTCGAAACTCCGGTCTTGAACGCCTCGCGCGTTGCGCTGTTGTGTCAGGGAAGAATCGAGCAGGCGGGGACGGTGGCCGAATTGCGAGAAAACCCGAAAAGCGAATGGGTCAGCGCATTCTTCGCCGACGAAGCCGAGGTCGATTCATGAAGACGGTGAGCGCCTTGGCGATCTTGAGCTTCACCGCATCGAGTTGCGGCCGGCCATCCACCGAACTTTCCGTCGGGATCATCGGCGGGCCGGGTTCGGGAGCGGGACAGTTCGCAACGCCGCGGGCGGCGGCGTGGGACCCGCGAGGATGGCTCTACGTCGTGGACAAGACCGGACGCGTGCAGAAATTCGACGCCGGCGGTCGCTTCCTGCTCGGATGGACGACGCCGGAGATCGAGCGCGGCCGCCCCACGGGATTGGCGGTTGATCCTCTCGGAGACGTGCTGGTGGCCGACACCCACTATCACCGGATCCTCCGCTATTCCTCCGACGGCAGGTTGCTCGACCGCTTCGGCTCCGAAGGTCGCGGCCCCGGCCAGTTCGTCTATCCGGTGGGCCTCGCGGTCACGGCCGACGGCACGATCTACGTCGCGGAGTTCGGCGGCAACGACCGCATCCAGGTCTTCGCGCCCGACGGAACCTATCGGCGCGGCTGGGGCCGTTACGGCGAGGCGCCGGGCGAATTCAAACGGCCCCAGGGCATCGCGCTCGGGGAACGACGGCTTTATGTGGCGGACGCGGCCAACCACCGGATTCAAGTCTTCACGCCGGAGGGGCGGTGGATCGCTTCCTGGGGCGGCGTCCGGTATCCGTATTCCGTGTCGATCGACCCGCGCGGCAAGCTGCTGGTCGCCGAATACGGGACGCACCGCATTACGAAATTCTCGCCCGAGGGGCGGCCGCTCGGCTCGGTCGGAGGCGCGGGCCGCGCGCCGGGCGAATTGGACACGCCGTGGGCGGCGGTCGCGGCGGGCGACGAGGTGTTCGTCGTCGACTCCGGGAATCATCGTGTGCAACGCTGGCCGGCGCGCCGCTGGATGGGACAGTAACAAGTGTCAACAAGCCCGCCCCTTAGGGCGGGCTTATTCCGCTTGAGAGCGGGCGGGGGGTCTCAAGCCCCGCCCGCGTCTGGAAATGGCGCGCGACCCCGCCGGTTATTCAGCCGGTCCAACAAACCGGCGTAGGGGGCCGCCATTTCCGAAGCGAGCGACCGAAGGGAGCGAGCGTGAGCTTCGAGCAGCCGTGGGCGTTGTCTCTGCTGGCGCTCCTGCCGCTCTTCGCGGTTCTGGCGCGCTGGAGCCGCTCCGGGCTGGAGCGCGGCCGAGCCATGGCCAGCACCATACTGCGAACACTCCTCTTCGCGGCGCTCGTTCTGTCGCTGGCCGAGGCGCGTTGGATTTCGACATCGCACCGGACGGCGACGATGTTCCTTCTCGATCACTCGCTGAGCGTCCCGATGGACGTCCAATCCCGTTCGTTGGAGTGGGTCAAGGACCAGTTGAGCAAACTTCCCAAGGACGACCGCGCGGGCGTGATCGTTTTCGGAGGCGAGTCGATGATCGAAATCTCGCCTTCGGATCGCCCGGCGCTGACCGGTCCTCATTCGGTCGTGACCCGGGCGGCGACCGACATCGGCGCGGCCCTCCGGCTGGCACTGGCGGTCTTTCCCGAAGGCTACCAGCGCCGGATCGTTTTGCTCAGCGACGGCAACGAGAATCGAGGCCACGCGCTGGCGGAAGCGGAGCTCGCCCGGGCGCACGGCGCGGTCATCGACGTCTTTCCGCTCCGCTACGATTATGCGGATGAGGTGTGGGTCGAGGCGCTGCGCGTACCATCGAATCCGCAGCTCAAGGAGCCGTTCGAAGTGTCCGCCGTCGTCAACGCGCAGCGCGCGGGCCCGGCGCGGCTGGCGTTCTACCGCAACGGAGCGCTCCTCGCCTTGCGCGACGTGGAACTCGCCCAAGGCAAGAACGTGTTCACCATCCCCCAGAAGATCGAGGCGTCGGGCCTCTACGCCTACCAAGCCGTCGTCGAAAAGCCGGGGGACGGCATCAGCCAGAACAACGAAGCGAGCGGCGTCGCCGCCGCCCGGGGCGGATCGCGCGTCGCGGTGATCCCCGGCGAGGCCGTCGACGCCGAGACGCTCGTTCCCGCGTTGAGGCAGGAGGGCCTGGAGCCCGTCGTGGTGGCGCCGGAGAGCCTCACCGGGCTGGCGGACCTGGCGATGTTTGATGCCATCGTGCTGGCCAACATCGAGGCGGCCCAGCTTCCCGCAGGCGTGATGCCGCGGATGGAGGCCGCGGTCCATGACGCGGGCGTCGGCTTCATCATGATTGGCGGCGAAAAGAGCTACGGCCCCGGCGGATATCGGGGCACGCCGATCGAAGATCTTCTGCCCGTGACCATGGAGCAGCCGCAACGGCGCGTCCTCCCCAACGGCGCGCTGTGCCTCATCCTGCACACGTGCGAGATCCCCGACGGCAACTTCTGGGCCAAGGAAATCGGCCTCGCGGCGCTCAACGTGCTCACGCCGTACGATTTCATGGGCGTTCTCAACTACGGAATGGGCGGCGAGTCGTGGGTCTTCGAGATGCAGACGGTCACCGACAAACCGAAGCTGGCGAACCTCATCCAGGGGGCCTCTCCAGGCGACATGCCCAGCTTCGACGCCACTCTGAGGATGGCGCACAAGGGATTGAGCGGCGTGAAGGCGGCCTCCAAACACATCGTGATCATCTCCGACGCCGATCCTTCGGGTCCCAGTCAGGACCTCGTCGACGCCATCGTGGCGGACCGGATCACGATCAGCACCGTCGCGATCTTCCCGCATGGAAGGAGCGACATCGAGAAGATGGCCACCGTCGCGGCCTACGCGAAGGGAAGGTTCTACCATGTCACCGATCCGAGCAAACTGCCGCAGATCTTCACGAAAGAAGCGGCGACGCTTCAGCGCTCGATGATCATCGAAGGCACGATCCCGCCCGTCGTGTTGGCCCGCTCGGAGGCGATCAAGGGCATCGCTCCCGCCGAGATCCCGCCGCTCCACGGCTACGTCCTGACCGCCACCAAGCCTTTGGCGGTCACGTCTCTGGGAGCTCCGATCGCCAAGAAGCACGGCGACACGGAAGCCGACCAGTTCGATGCGCTGCTCGTCGAATGGACGCACGGGCTCGGCCGAACGCTGGCCTTCACATCGGATGCGAAGCCGCGATGGGCCCAGGATTGGGTCCCATGGGAGCATTACCGCAAGTTCTGGAGCCAAGCGGTTCGTTCGGTCCTGCGGACGGTGCCGCGGGCGCCGTTCGCGGTGGACACCGAAATCCAGGGCGGGAAAGGCCGGATCATCGTGGATGCCGTCGACGAACAGGGGCGCTTTCTCCACACGCTTGAGTTCGCGGGATCGGTCACGGGTCCACGCGCCGGGAAGGCGAATCTCGCCTTTCGGCAGACCGGCCCGGGACGGTACGAGGCGGAGTTCGAGGCCGAGGATCCGGGCCTCTACACGGTCACGGCTTCGTTCGCGGGTGCGCACGACGAGAAAGGGTACATCACGCAAGGGGTGCCGTTGTCTTACGCGGCGGAGTATCGGGACCTCCGGACCAACGCCGCGCTGCTGGATCGGTTGCGGGAACTCACCGGCGGCCGCCGGCTGTCCGCGGAGTCACCGGTCTACGCGCCCCTTCCCCTTGCCGCGGGGATCGCGACGCCGCTGTGGCCGTTCCTGCTCGCGTTGGTCCTGGCGCTCTTCCCGGTCGACATCTTCATCCGTCGCGTGGCCGTCGAGTGGAAGCCGCTGGCGCGGCGCGCGTGGACCGCCCTGAGCCTGCCATGGAAACGCCCGCTTCGCCGGCCGGCGGAGATGCCCGCCACGATCCACGCGCTGGCGCGGCGAAAGGAAGAAGTTCGCGTTGAGCAGCTCCAGCCAGCCACAACGCCGGTTGAACTTGACGAGGTTGCGGGATCGCCCCGGCCCCTCGCTCCCGCGGAGGCGGGCCCGAAGTCCGCTCCCCCGGCCGCCGCGACGCCGTCTCCGGAACCGGCCGACGAGTACATGCGGCGGCTGCTCGAGGCGAAGAAGAAGGCGAAAGAAAAATGAATGCTCGCTTTCCCGGACGAACCGCCGAGACGCCAAAGCGCCATCGTGAGGTCTTTTGGCGGTTTGGCGATTCATCAAGACTCAGGGTGATCATTTCTGAGAGGTGATGAAATGAACAGCGACGGCACGGATGCTCAAGCCCGCGCGGCCGCGTTCCGGCAGGACTTCCACCGGATCGAAGCGGAACTGGGGAAAGTCATCGTCGGGCACCGCGACGTCATCCGCGGCGTGCTGACCGCGCTTTTCGCGGGCGGGCACTGCCTGCTCGAAGGCGTCCCCGGACTCGGCAAGACGCTGCTCGTGCGAACGCTGGGCCGCGCGCTTCGGCTCCATTTCAACCGCATCCAGTTCACGCCCGACCTGATGCCGGCGGACATCCTGGGCACCAACCTGGTCGCCCAGACGCCGGAAGGCGAACGGGTCTTCCGCTTCCAGAAGGGCGCGATCTTCGCTCAGGTGATCCTCGCGGACGAGATCAATCGGGCGACGCCCAAGACGCAGTCGGCGATGCTGGAAGCGATGCAGGAGCACGCGGTCACCGTCGCCGGACAGCGGTACGCGCTGGAGGAGCCTTTTCTGGTGCTGGCGACGCAAAACCCGATCGAAATGGAGGGCACCTATCCCCTGCCTGAAGCGCAACTCGACCGCTTTCTCTTCAAATTGCTGGTATCGTTTTCGTCGCTGGCCGACCTGCGACAGATCCTGGAACGCACAACCGACAAGATCACCATCGAGGTGCAGCCCGTGATCGACGGCCCCAAGGTGATGGAATATCAGGCCCTGGTGCGGGAGGTCGTCGCGGCGCCCCACGTGAAGGACTACGCCTCCCGACTCGTCTGGGCCAGCCATCCGGAATCGGAGTTGGCGCCCGACATCGTGAAGAAGTACGCCCGTTTCGGATCAAGCCCCCGCGGCGCGCAAGCACTCATCCTGGCGGCCAAAGTCCAGGCCTTGGTGGACGGCCGGTACAACGCCGGCTTCCAGGACGTTCGCGCGGCGGCGCCGCAGGCGTTGCGGCACCGGATCCTCCTCAATTTCGAAGGGGAGGCCGAGGGAGTCCGGACGGAGCGCGTCATCGACGAGATTCTCGAGGCGGTGAAGCCGGAAATCACAGCGGAAGTTCACAGCTCGGGGCCGAAAGCTTGAAAAAGGAATCGCCGGGCTTCATTCGCTTCGAACGTGGGATTTCAAACATGAGCGGTCCGACGAATGAGCTTTTACTGGATCCCCAACTGATCCGCCAACTGGAGCAGCTCGAGTTGGCGGTTCGCCGCCTGCGCGCGGGCCGCACCCACGGCGAGAAGCGCTCGAAACGCCGCGGCGCGGGGACCGAGTTCGCCGATTACCGCGACTACGTCCAGGGCGACGATCCACGGTTCGTCGATTGGAACGTGTACGGACGGCTCGATCGGCTGTTCCTCAAGCTCTTCCACGAGGAGGAGGACCTCCGGCTGGCCGTCTACCTCGACACGAGCCTGTCGATGGGCTTCGGCGAGCCGAAAAAAATCCTCTTCGGGAAGAAGCTCGCCGCGGCGATGGCGTACGTCGCCCTCGTGAACCTCGACCGCGCCTCGATCGAAGCGGCCAACGGCGAACGCATGGAAAGGTTTCAGCCGGCGCGAGGCCGGCATCAGATCTGGCGGCTCCTCGAGTTTCTCGACGGCGTGAAGGAGCAGGGAGGCACCGATCTGCACGAAGGGCTGCGCCAGTTCGCGCTGCGCAACGCGCAACCCGGCATGAAGGTCGTGATCTCGGACTTTCTCGACAAGCGCGGGTTCAGCGGCGCGCTCAAGTGGCTCTTGCGGGGCCCGGACGAGGTCATTGTCATCCAGATCCTGAGCCCGCAGGAAATCAAGCCGCCCATCGTGGGCGACGTGACCCTGGAGGATTGCGAAGACGGCACGCCGGTCGAGGTATCGATCACCGGCGGGCTCTTGAAGCGCTACGACGTCAACCTGCGGGCGCTCGTGGGCGGCTTGCGGGACTATTGCCGCGCGCGCGGCCTGTCCTACTTTTACGCTCCGTCGTCTCAGTCTCTCGAGCGGATCCTGCTGGATACGTTCCGCCGGACGGGAGTCCTGCGATGACAAAAGTAGAGAACCCGCGCCTCAAGGGGCGGGGGTCGTTCCGCTTGAAAGCGGGCAGGATTTCAAGCCCCGCCCGCGCTTGGAAATGGCGCGCGACACCGCGGGTCATTCAAACGATCCGACAAACCGGCGGCGGAGCCGCCATTTCCGAAGCGAGCGACCGAAGGGAGCGCGCGTGAGCTTTCTCAATCCGCTCGCCTTCCTGTGGCTGCTGGCGGCGGTCCCGGTGATCCTTCTTTATTTCCTGAAGCTGCGCCGCAAGCGAGTCTCCGTCTCCAGCACCTGGCTGTGGGTCCGCTCCGTGCAGGATTTCCGCGTCAACGCCCCCTTCCAGCGCCTGCGCCGGAGCCTGCTGCTGTTTCTCCAGCTCCTGCTCATCCTCCTCGCGACGCTGGCGCTGACGGCTCCCGCGGGACGGCGGCCGCCTCCCGTAGAGAAGCGGTGGGTCATTCTCATCGACCGATCCGCCAGCATGCAGATGAAGGACGTCGCCCCCTCACGGCTCGCGAAGGCGAAGGAGAAGGCGCGCGAGATCCTGGACGCGATAGGCCGCGCGGACGAGGTCATGGTGATCGCGTTCGCCCACCGCGCGCAGGTGATGACGCCCTTCACGTCCAGCCGCGCGGCGGCCGGGCGGGCCATCGATCTCGTGGAGCCCGCGGACACGGCGACCAGCGCGCAGGAAGCGTTCCGGATGGCGGTCAGCGCCGTCCAACCGTTCAAGAATCGCGAAATCGTCGTCTTCAGCGACGGAAACTTCGAGCCGGTTTCGGGAGCGCCCGAAGACGTGGAAATCCGTTACGTGCCGGTGGGCGCCGCGCCCAGCAACGCCGCGCTGACCGCGATCGACGTCCGTCCGCCCGCGCGGGCGGACGATCCGTGGACGGTGTATGCCCAGCTCGACTGGTTCTCCACCGCCGCGCGGGAGATTCCGGTGGAGCTTTATGTCAACGCCCAGCTCAAGGCGGTCAAGCACGTGACGATGCAGGCCGACTCCAGCGTCGCGGTCCTCTTCGAGGTGTCGAAGCCGGAACCCGAAGTGGTCGAAGTGCGCATCGCGATGGACGACGACCTGGCCGTCGACAATCACGCCTGGTTCGTGGCGCGCCGCGACCGGGCGAAGATCCTGCTCGTGGGACCCGGAAATTTCTTTCTCGAAAGGGCGATCGCGAACCTCCGGGAGACCGAGACCTTCCGAGTGGATTCATGGCCGGCCGCCTCCGCCGCGGAGTACGACCTCGTCGTGCTTGATCGAGTCATGCCCGAGCCGCTGCCCGAGGGCCGCTACCTGATCCTTGGCGCCGTGCCGAAATGGGAGGGTATCCAGGTTCAGGACGTCATCGAACACCCGGCCGCGGTGGATTGGGACCGGCGGCATCCGGCGGCGCGCCGCATCGATTTCTCCGGCTTGCAGATCAATTCTTCGCCGCGCGTGACCCTGGGCGGGTTCGCGGCGCCCGTGCTGGAATCGTCGGAAACGCCGCTCGTTTTCGCCTGGGAACGGGTACGGACGCGCGCGCTGGTCGTGGCCTTCGACGTCCTCCAGTCCGACTGGCCGCTGCGGCTCTCCTTTCCGCTCTTCCTGGCGCAGGCGATCGAGTGGCTGCGGGTGGAGGAGCAGGCTCTGCGGAAGCCGGGGGAGCCGATCCGGATCCGACTGGAGGAAAACGAAACGGAAGTGGAAATCGCGCGCCCCGGGGGCGTACGGATGAAACTCTCCGGCGAGCGAGGCGAGGAAGTGATCCTGGGAAAGACGGAAACCTGCGGAATCTATTCCGTGATCCGTAACGGAGTCGCCCAGCCGATGGCGCTGAATCTCCTGGATGCGCGCGAGTCGAGCGGCCGGGTCGCGACGGAAGTCCGCTTCGGCGGCGGCAAAGTGGGGGCGGCGGCGATGGAATTGCCGTCCAAACCCTTATGGAAGTGGTTCGCCGCCGCGGCGCTGATCCTGCTGCTGCTCGAATGGTTCGTTTATCATCGACGAGTCGAACTATAGGTGCGTTTTGGCTGGGCCTGCTCCTATTTTTCTCGGAGCCTGGCCGGAAGGGCGCTCCGAAAAAAATTCATACCCGCTCGCCGAGGGTCCGGAAACCGCGGACCATGCCGAGGAACAGAAGGAGGACGGCCGCAAGGTACAACCCGGCATAGACACCCAACCTCGGAAAGAGCGAAGGCCATGCCGCCGCCTGCGGCGTGAGCCGGCTGAAAATATCGCCGGGATCGGCGAGCGAAAACGCATCGAGGACGACGGCCGCAACTCCCGAAGCACCTTGGGGCGAGAGGGTCCCCGACCGAATCAAATTTCCCCCGACCAACAGGGTCCCGAGGACCGCGGCGGTGAAGACGAACGCGCCTTGGACCGTCCTCGTGCGCAGCGAAACGGTTGCCGCGAGCGTGTACACGAAAGCGATGAAAATGCCCGCCGTCACGAGGTAACCCACCATCCAGGCGGCGCCGCCCCGCCACGACCACCCGATCGAAACGAGGAGCCACAGGATGAGGACCTGTTTCGATTCCGGAGACAGCCATCCCGACAGGAGTTTCGTAAGGACGATCCGCGCGGTGGTTAGAGAAGTGCACATCAAGACCTCGAACTTCCGGCCTCGCTTGTCCGAAACGAAGAGCGATGCGCCCGTCATCACGGCCAGAAGAACCAAGGAAAGCCAAAGGACGTAGAAGATCTCCAGGCTCCGGCCCCAATCCACGAGAAAGAGGATGCCGAGTCCCAGATAGAGAAGGATCTGGATGTAGATCTTGGTGATCGGCCTTAGCCTCGCGGCGGCGCGCGTCGCCAATTCCTTCCATAAGAGGGGGTGATCCTCCCACACGCTCCGGCGGATCTCCCGGTCGCCCAGCCCCGGCAGGCTGATGAAGGAATAGGGATTTCCCGCTTCCAGATCGGTGGAACGCGCCGGGGCGGGGGCCAAGTTCGGAAGCCATCTCAAGCTCTCGGCCGCCATCCGAAGCAGCAGAAAAGCCGCTCCGAAAGACAAGGCGGTGGCGGAAATCCACGCATAGGAATAGGCGTCGGGGTTCGAGCCGAAAGCGGCGACCGCCGTGTGCACGGGCACCAAATACGGAGAAAAGCAAAAGCAGCTCATCAGGATGGTCAGCGCGAGCAACACGACGAGGATCATCCCCGAACTCCGCGCGCCCATCCATACGGCCAGCGCGATGGACACAAACGGAATCGACAAGGCCGCCAGCAGGAGCATGGAAACGACGACGGCCCGTCCTTGCTCCATGTGTCGGGCCGAGAAATAGAGCGCCATGGCGGCTCCGAGCGCCGCCATCGCCGCGGTCAAGGAGAGGCTCCAGGCCACCTCCCAATAGCCGATGCCGCCGAGGTAGAGACAGACGGCCGCCACCGGCGCTCCGCACAGAATGATCGTTCCCGTCTGGACCATGACGGCCTTCCATTTTCCAAACGCCACCTCGAAGGGGGTCAGCGGCGTGAGCATCAGAATTTCCAGCGTGTCGGCCTTCACTTCCCTGGCGAAAATGTCCGCGGCGGCGATGACGGACGCGAGGGAGACCAGGAACAGATTGGGCCAGAAGAAGTACTGGAAGAGATTCCGCCCCAGATTGGCGTACTCCGACGGCGAAACGACAGGCCCCGCCATCGAGGCGCTGAACTGGAAGAGCACCGCGCCGATCAGGCCGACATAGATCAGCCGGGCGGCGTGAGTTCGGCGAAGGCGCGACAATCCCCAGAGCTCCTTGGCCGTCACCGGGTCCCGAATGTGCGGGAATTTCACGACACGTCGCCTAGGGTCAGCTTCAGGAACGCGTCTTCCAAGCTCGCCTCCTCCAGCTTGAACATTCTCAACCGCAACCCTTCCTGCATCAGGACCTGCGGAAGGAGGTGGACGTCGCGATATCCGGAGTGGAGCTTGACCTTCAACTGTCCATCCGCGGCGGCGACCGACTCGACGAAGGGCTGCCGCTCCAGAATCTGCTTGGCGCGCTCCAGGTCGTCGAAGACCTCGACCCTCCAAACGTCGTCGCTCTGAACCTGTTTCATGGCCTCATCCAAGCCGCCCGCGTACAGCAGCTTCCCTTTCTCGATGAGGCCGATCCGGTTGCAGAGATCCGCCAGGTCGGCCAGGATATGCGATGAGATGAGCACCGTCTTTCCCATGCGGCGCAGTTCCTTGAGGAGCGCGCGGATCTCGATGCGGGCGCGCGGATCGAGCCCGGACGCGGGCTCATCCAGGATCAAGACCTTGGGATCATGGATCAAGACCCGCGCCAGTGCCAGGCGTTGCTGCATGCCGCGGGACAGGGTGGCGATCAGGGCGTTCCGTTTCCGGGCCAGGTCCACCAGGTCCAGGATCCCATCCACGACCGATTTCCGGCGCGCTCCTTTCATGCCGAACGCGCACGCGAAAAAATCGAGATACTCCTGGACCTGAAGCTCCTCGTACACGCCGAAATGATCGGGCATGTAGCCGATGATCCGGCGCACCTCCTCCGCATCCCGCGTCACGCTCAATCCGTCGATCCACGCGGAACCCCCATGGGGCCGGAGGACCGTGGCCAGAATGCGCAGGAGCGTCGTCTTCCCGGCGCCGTTGGGGCCGATGAGACCGAACATATCTCCGCGCTCGACGGTCAGGCTCACTCCTTCGAGCGCCTTCCGGAAGCCGAAGTGTTTTCCAAGATTCTTGATCTCGATCACCGCGAAGGTTCCTGAAAGAACCGGTACAACACGATGGAGCGGCGCAGCCGGGGGCGCGGACGGAACGATACCGGGGGATCCAGATCCCGACCCCACGCGAGCAGCACGCTTCCTCCGGACTCGACCCAGCGCCTGGCGTCCAGGCCGTCCGCGAATCCCGTGCGCGGATCGCCGGCGGAGGGCGCCGCCGGGAAGCTGAGCCGCTCCAGCAAGCAGTACACGCCGAAGTCGCTCCGTTCCGCCGGATCGGCGGGCGGCTTCCGCCCTCTTGCATCGGCGAGGTCATGGGCCAGCGCCGGCGCATCGATCACGCGACGTCCCGGAGGCACGTCGCCTACGTCGTAGATCGCCGTCGGCGTGACGAGAACGGCTCGCATGAGGCCTCCAGGCATCGTGTTCTCGATGGCGACCCTCGCCTCCGCTGTTTCCATTTTCTCGACGGAGTAGGTCAGAGGAGACGGACCGTCGCGGCACTCGTCCGCCACGGCCAGCCCGGTGGCGCCGCGCGGAACGATCCAGTCGCGGAGCTGACTTCCATTCTCGTGCAGCACGGTCGCTTCGACCGGATCGCCGAGGTCGTGACCGCCGCTTCTTTGGAGCAGAAAATTGGAGCTGAGCGGCCGCGCGTCATCCGTTTGGAAAGCGATTCTTTCCGGCGCGAGGATCGCCTCGATCGCTCTGCGGCGGCTGAATCCGGCCGGCCCATAATGGTCGACGACGGCGATTTCACGCTGGAGGGCGGCGCTGCGCATGAATCCGGCGCCGATGACGACGATGCCGGCGGAGAAGATCAGGACATAGGCGGGAAACGTGATCCACGTCCAATGCAGCCTGCGCAGCCGTCTCAGGACCAGATAGTCCAAGGGACCGGCGACGGCCAGGAACAGGATGATGAGGATGAGCAGTTTCCGCAGCTCCGGAATCGCCACGCCAGGGAAAGAGGCCGCTGCGGACGCCAGCTCGGGAGCGCCGACAAGAAACGGCGCCGGCCGGCGATCGGTGGAGCGCGGCGGGGGATCCAGCGCCGAGCCGAGGAGCCATGCCCAGAACGTCTGGGCGTGGTCCCATCCCTTGAACGGGTTCAAGGTCGGATCGAAGGCCAGGAACGTAACACGTCCGCCGTGATGGATCGAGTCGACGACCAACGGATGGGGCCCGTGCTTCAGAACGGCAGCGCCGCGCCGGAGGGCCACGTCCATGATCAGCGTTCGTCCTTCCGGGCTCGTCTCCGCACCCGGAATGGAACCCAGCGGCTTCAAATCGTCCACCGGCACGCTGCGTTCCGGCGTCGCCGGCAAGAGGCCGGCCAATGGAGAATTCATCAGGGCCTGCGCTCCCCCGGCATCGACGATCCAATGTCCTCCGCTGGAGACCCACGTCCGGAGCGCATCCGATCGAGCGCCCGACCCCAGATCGGACGGGTCGGCTCCGGCCCAAACCAGGGCGGAAAGCGAAGCGTACCCGCGCCAATCCTCGGGCAGGAGATCGGGCCGCATCTGCGCGACCTTGAGATCGGGAAGATCGAGTCCGTCGGGACGTTCCATGCCGGCGACGGCCAGCAATCTCTCCTGTGGCGCCAAAGGGCGAGCGCGCAACTCAAGGGTGGCGAGATGACTTCCCTTCCGGCCCATGGCGAACGCCCACACGCTCAGCGGTTTGTGAGGAGGAGATATCATCACGGCCGAGAAACGCCGGCGGGAATTTTTGGGCATCTCGAAGCGGAATTCATGCAACGGTCCCGCTCTTTGTTGCGCGGTGGCCGGAGTGGGCGACTTCCAGAGCTGGAAGGAAGCCGGCGCGGCCCAGCCGATCAGAAGTTTCAGATCGAGTTCAGGACCGCGATTCTTGAGCTCGATCGTGACGGAGGTCCAGTCGCCGGGTCTGTAATAGCCGGCGAAACCGACCTCGCCGGCAAGCTCGATCCGTTGGGCCTGGGGGGTGAACAGCAGCAAGAATGCGGCGCACGCACCCATGGGAATCCATGAATGATAGGCGAGTCAAGCCCGGAACGTCTACTGCGATTCAGGTGCTTGACTTGACAGCCGAACGGCAAGGGGGATATTAGCTTTGATGTCGGAGATGGCGAGCGAAAGACGAGATCGGTCCGGCGGGTTGACTGACGTCGCGAACGCCTTCGTGTGGGGGTCCATCGCCGCCGGCCTGCTGACGGCGGGGATCTATTTCGGCAGCAGAGGCTTCAAGGATTTCGATACGGCGCTCATCCCCTACGCGGGCGGTTCGGTCTTGGCGGCGTTCGGCCTTGGCTATCGCTATGCCATGTGGCTGCGCCGCCCGCCCACGCGTCTCTACTGGCGCCGCGGCTGGCAGACCTTCCTCGATCCCCGCCGGCTGGCCGGGAACCTCGTCCACCTTCTCGGCCTTTTCTGGCGGAACTTCATCGCCCAGAGCTTCATCGAACGGCGATCGCCGCTGCGCTGGGCCGCTCACGCGTGCCTGTTTTGGGGATGCATCCTGGCGGCGGCGGTCACATTCCCGCTTTCCTTCGGTTGGATCCGCTTCGAGACGCCGCCGAATTCGCAGGATTCCTACATCGCCTACGTGTTCGGCGTCCGATTGTTCGAATTCCCGCTGGACGGCATCGCGGCGATGTTGATCTTCAACGTGCTCGTGATCTCGGCCGTCCTCGTCCTCGCAGGGGTGTTCCTGGCCTTGTGGCGCCGCGTTCGAGACCGCGGCGCACTCGCCGTGCAGCAGTTCGCCAACGATCTCGTGCCCCTCATCCTTCTTTTCGCGATCTCGATCACGGGTCTCCTGCTCACGGTCTCGGCGCGTTTCCTCCACGGATTCCACTACGGCTTCCTCTCCCAGCTCCACGCGGCGACGGTCATCCTGACGCTGCTCTATCTTCCCTTCGGAAAGTTTTTTCATATCTTCCAGCGCCCCGCCCAGTTGGGCTTCAAATTCTATCGGCGCGCGGCCGCGGAGGGCGAACCGGCCCGCTGCATTCGCTGCGGCGAGATCTTCGGCTGCGGGCTGCACATCTCCGATCTCAAGCGGGTCGAAGCGGAACTCGGCATCCGATACGAGCTGGAAACGGGAAGCCACTATCAGGACGTGTGTCCGCCCTGCCGCCGGAAGAATCTTGCTTTGGTTCAGGACCGCCTCTGGCGAGATGCTCGACAAGGTGAATGATGGCGAAGCTCCCCCTCCCTCACGCGACATTGGTGGAACGGTTCGGACCGCATCCGAGCCACGTCCCGCCGGGCGGCTGGACGGCCATCGGGGAGCCGGACCGGATCGTCAAGACGCACTGCTGCTTTTGCGGCCAGCAGTGCGGCATCCAGCTCAAGGTCAAGAACGAGCGCGTCGTCGGCTTCGAACCGTGGGAGGAATTTCCCTTCAACCGCGGCAAGCTGTGCCCCAAAGGGGTCAAGCGGTACATGCAGGACGAGCATCCCGACCGCTTGCGAAGCCCGCTGGAGCGGGTCGAGGGCGAGGGCTTCCGGGAGATTCCCTGGGACCAGGCGCTCGACCGCGCGGCGCGCGAGATCCGGCGCATCCAGGGCGCTTATGGCAACGACGCGTTCGCGGTCCTTTCCGGCTCCTCGCTGACGAACGAGAAAGCGTACCTGATGGGCAAGTTCGCGCGCGTGGTCCTGCGCACCGCGAATATCGACTACAACGGCCGGCTATGCATGGTCTCGGCCGCCGCCGCCAGCAAGAAAGTCTTCGGAATCGATCGCAGCGCCAATCCATGGAGCGACATTCCGAAGGCTGACGTCGTTCTGGTGGCGGGAGCGAACATCGGCGAGTGCGCGCCCATCACGACCGACTATCTCTGGGAGGCGCGGGAGCGCGGCGCCAAGCTCATCCTCCTCGATCCGCGGATGACGCCCGTGGCCCGCACCGTCGATCTCTTCATCCCCGTCCGACCGGGAGGCGATATCGGCGTCTTCAACGGCATGCTCCACGTGATGCTCGAACGCGGCTGGATCGATCGGAAATTCATCGCCGAGCGCACGAGCGGATGGGAGGAGGTCGAGGCGGCCATCCGCAAATACACTCCCGAGTACGCCGGGAAGATCGCCGGGGTCCCGCCGAAGCTGATCGTGAAGGCGGCCGAGCTCTGGGGGCCGGCCAGGACCAGCTTCCTGCTCCACTCCCGCGGGATCGAGCATCACTCCAAGGGCGTCGAGAACTGCCTCGCCGCGATCAATCTCGTCCTCGCCACCGGCCGCATCGGCCGCGAAGGATGCGGATACGCCATGATCACCGGGCAGGGCAACGGCCAGGGGGGACGCGAGCATGGTCAGAAATGCGACCAGCTCCCCGGAGCGCGCGACATCGAAAATCCCGACCACCGCAGGCACGTCGCGGACGTCTGGGGCGTGTCCGAAGCGTCGCTCCCCCACAAGGGCCTCACGTACGTCGAGATCATCGAGGCGATCCATGCGGGACGGATCAAGGGGCTGTTTCTCATCTGTACGAATCCGCTCGTTTCCTTGCCCCACCGGACGTTCGTTCGCGAGGCGCTGGAGCGGCTCGAGTTTTTCATCGCCGTCGATTTCTTTCTTTCGGAGACCGCCCAGCATGCCGACGTGGTCCTGCCCGGCTCGCTCATGGAGGAAGACGAGGGAACCACGACGAACGTGGAAGGGCGCGTGATCCTCCATCGCAAAGCCGTCGAGCCGCCGTCCGGCGCCCGCGTCGACTGGCGGATCGTCTGCGACTTGGCGGACCGGCTGGGAGCGGGCGAGAAGTTCCGGTTTCGCTCGCCGCGAGACATCTTCGAAGAGCTGCGCTTGGCTTCGAAGGGCGGGATCGCCGACTACCACGGCATCACCTGGGAGAAAATCGAGCGAATGCACGGCGTCTTCTGGCCGTGCCCGTCGCCGGATCACACGGGAACGCCGCGGCTCTACGAAGGCGGGCGTTTCGCCCATCCGGACGGCAAGGCGCATTTCCACGCCGTCGAGTGGCGGCCGGCGGCGGAAGAACCGGACGAGGAGTACCCGATCATTCTGACGACCGGACGCGTCGTCGCCCACTACTTGTCGGGTTCGCAAACGCGGCGGATCGGCGGCCTCGTCGAGCAGGCGACCCAGCCGACCTGCGAGATGCATCCTCGCCTGGCGGAGAAACTCGGAATCGGCGACGGGGATTTCGTGCGGGTGGAGAGTCGCCGCGGCGCCCTCACGGTGCGCGCGCAAGTCGTCACGACTATCCGTCCGGACACGGTGTTCGTCCCCTACCACTGGCCGAATGATCGGGCGGCAAACAACTGCACCATCCGAGCGCTCGACCCCGTCTCCCGTATCCCGGAATACAAAGTCTGCGCGGTCCGCATTCGCAGGGTGGAGCGACCCGACGACGAGACCGCCTCGCTCCCACCCGAAGCGGGAGGCGTGCGATGAGCGAGCGGACCCTCTTCATCGACGGCTCGCGCTGCATCGGATGCCAGGCCTGCGTCCAGGCGTGCGCCGAGTGCGACACCCACCGCGGGCGCCCGATGATCCATCTCGAGACGATCCGGCGGCGGGACAGCGTCCAGACGGCCCCGCAAGTGTGCATGCATTGCGAGGATCCCATCTGCGCGCGGGTCTGTCCGGCGGACGCAATCAAGAAGACGTCCGACGGCGTCGTGCAGAGCTCCCTGAAGCCCCGGTGCATCGGCTGTTCCAACTGCGTCCTGGCCTGCCCGTTCGGCGTTCCGAAGTACTTCGCTGAGATCGACCAGATGATGAAGTGCGACCTGTGCTACGATCGCACGAGCGTCGGGAAGATGCCCATGTGCGCCACGGTATGTCCCTCCGGGGCCATCACGTTCGCAACCCCGGAAGAGATCGGAAGGACCCGGAAGGGAACGCCCGTCAACCGCTGGCATTTCGGACGCGAGGAGGTCCGGACGAAGGTTTATGCCATGGCTCCGCCGGGGAGAGACCTGATCCAGGTCACGACCGGAAGGACCCCCACCGACCGGACCGATGTCGCCGCGATGCTTGAACCTGAGTCATTGTTGAACCGCCACCTGTGAATACATAACTGATGCGATTCCTGGTTGAAGGATTGAACCGCCAAAGCGGCCAAAATGCCAAAAGGCCGCGCCAAAAGATGGTCCGATGGCGATTTCGCGTTTTTGCGGTTTAAGACCCTTCTCATGGAAGGGCCTACGAGGAGGCCGGATGACGATGCCGCACGATCCCGACACGAAGGCGAAAGCCGCTCGGTGGCGTGAGGACTTCCCGACGGAATGGGAGCAGGATGCCTACGTCGCGCGGCGAGAGTTCGCCAAGTTCCTGGTCCTGGGTTCCGCGCTGCTGGCGGGCGCCAACGGGATCATTGCTGCGGTCGGCCGCCGGTTCCGCAAGCGCGCCCCGAGACTCCCGCGCCTGCGAATCGCCGGTGCTTCGGTTCTCCCCCCGGGCGGCTCCCTCCTCTTCCGCTACCCGACGGAGGAGGACCCGTGTATCCTGATCCGGACCGTCGGCGGGGAGCTAAAGGCGTACTCGCAGATGTGCACGCACCTCTCGTGCGCGGTCGTCTACCGGGCCCCGGCGGGCGAGTTTCACTGTCCGTGTCATGACGGGCGGTTCTCGGCGGGAGAAGGTCGCCCGATCGCCGGACCGCCGACACGGCGGCTCCCGAAAATCCTGATCGAGCAGGAGGGAAGCGACATCTATGCCATCGGGAAAGAGCCCTGATACAGGTCTTCGTCGCCAGGGAACCACCGTCTTCACGGCCGTCGGCGCGCTCATCGGAGTCGTCGTGATCGTGCAGCTCTGGCTGGTCTCGGCTTCGCTCGACGCGCTCCTCAGCGGGGACATGAAGGTGCTCGTCCCGGCGGCGATCGCGTCTCTACTTCTTTTCTTTCTCAACGGCGGGCTCCTGCTGCACGCGCTCGCCTTCGATCGCAGAACTCGGTCTTGAAAGCCGTGACGCACGATCCGGCGAAGGACAAGGGGCGGCTCGAACTGCTGGAGCCGGCCGTCACGCGCGGCCTCGTGGCGAGGCTGCGATTGACGGCTCTGCTCGGGCGTTTTCCGGAGCGGCCGGTATGGGCGGCGTTCATGTTCGTCAACGGATTCGTCACCATCGCGCTGCTCGCCGGCGTGGCCATGGTGACCCGAACTCCCTTCGTCTTCCCTTCGCTGGGTCCCACGGCTTTTCTCTTTTTTTTCACGCCGACGTCCCCGACGGCGAGCCCGCGCCATACGATCTACGGCCATGCCATCGGGATCGCCTGCGGGTTCGGGTCGCTGGTGGTTCTCGGGCTCCAGGAGGCGCCGTCGGCGGTGGCCGCGGGCGTTGATTGGCCGCGGGTGATCGCCGCCGCCTTGTCGCTGGCCTCCACGGGTGCGCTCATGATTCTCCTGCGCGCGGCGCATCCTCCGGCGGGAGCCACGACGTTGATCATTTCGCTCGGGATCGTGACGCGGCCGGCGCATCTCCTCGTGATCGAGGTCGCGGTCGCGCTTCTGACGCTTCAGGCGATCATCATCAACCGGCTGGCCGGGATCGACTATCCGCTCTGGGCACGGCGCCAGCCGCAGCCCGCGAGCGGCGGCTCGCGCTCCGGCAACCGCTGAAGGTGACCTGAATGCCGAGATCGGGAAGACCCTCGGGATCAGCGGCAACTTTGCGGGCGAACTTCACCGGCTCTGCCGGCTTCCGGAGGAGATCAAGTCGTACGTCCGGAATCTGGGTCCGCTCGTCCGGCGGAATCAGGTCACCGGTATCGACCTTCGAAGGATCCGGCCTCTCGGATCCGCCGCCCGCCAATTGGAGCAGTTCGACGCTCCTCTGAGGAGGCGTCGGCTCCCTCCACGAAATGGGTAGGTTTGGAGGTTTCCGCCCCTAAGCAACCCGAGCTAATTTTCTGCACCCCCCTCCCGCGGCTCTGGGTTTGAGGGCTCGACGCAGGATACCGCGCAAGGCAAGCGTTTTGAGCAAG